>JAZSRC010000017.1:0-4462 GCA_045538305.1 Clostridia bacterium
GACCCGGCGGGCGTTTCCTTGCCGATGATTTATGAGGTTGAGCAGAATGAGCTACAAGAGTGCCTGGATGTTATTCATCAGAGCTTCCGGACTGTGGCAGATCAGTTTGGATTGACGAAAGAAAACTGTCCGAAGCATACGAGCTTCATTCCTCTTTCTTTTCTTGAAACGCAGAAAATTTGGGGTTGGAATATGTACGCACTATATGCCGGTAAGAAAATAATCGGATATATGTCGCTCTCTAAAGAAAGCGACGATGCCTTTGAGCTTCACAATCTTGCTGTGTTGCCGGAGTATAGACACAATGGCTTTGGCAAATTACTTCTCGATCATGCAAAGGATGTAGTGAAAGCATTGGACGGTAATGTAATAAAAATCGGTATTATCGAAGAAAGTACCGTTTTGAAGAATTGGTACATAGCGAACGGATTTGTTCATACCGGAACGAAGAAATTCGATCATCTTCCGTTTACAAGCGGTTATCTGAAATGGGAAGGAGACCTCAAATGAAATTACCTAAATATGTAAGAATACAAGGACGTGAAATTGCGTGGAGAACAAAGAAGCCTGTAGGGGTATTTATTTTGAATTGGCGCAGAATAAGAGCCTCTTTTTTGTTGCGAAGCCACGCTTGATTTTTCGATCTGCTTCGCCTTTCCAGTTTGTAAATCGGAACTGTGCGTACCATGTTCCATTCTTTTCTTTATAAGCACCCATTTAGTTGCCTCCTTTTTCTTTTTCGGTTCTCATACCATATATTTGCTCCTCAAGGTATCGACGGCTCACTCTACCGCTGATAATGATGTAGCCTTTTTCAGCAAGCTCGCTATTCAGTTTCTTAATGATTCTGTAAGCCTCAGCACGAGAAATACCGAGAAGTTCTCCAACCTCATCTACTTTGATAAACAAGTTTTCTGCCATATTAAGATCCTCCTAAGAAAGTGTACGGAATATTTATCCTTCACTTGTTAGGACATTTACCGGAGAAAAATCAACGGTCTTTTGTGTCCTCACTTGTCCTCAACGAGAATTTTTAATTTTAGCGCTTGTCAGAGACGTGAGAGAAATGGGTGGATAAAGAATAAAAAACGCTCTCAATCCAACCAAAATAGTTAGATTTGAGAGCGTAATAACGCTTTGACATTATTCTCTCTAAAGGAGCCATGTCCTCAATTTGTCCGCAGGAAACCTTTGGAGAGCCGAAAAACCCTTATATATCAAGGCTTTTTCGGATACCGTGGGTCATTCCCACTCAATCGTAGCCACAGGCTTGGGCGAAAGGTCATACAGCACTCTGTTGCAGCCGGGGACTTCGTTCAGGATGCGGGAGGTGATTTTCTGAAGAACCGGCCAATCGAGTTCTTCAATAGAGGCGGTCATGGCGTCGATGGTGTTTACGGCGCGGAGGATGACGGGGTATTCGAAAGCGCGGGCGTGATTTTTTACGCCAACGGATTTGAAATCCGGAACGGCGGTGAAGTACTGCCAAACCTTGCCTTCAAGGCCGAAGTTCCTGAATTCTTCGCGCAGGATGGCGTCGCTTTCGCGGACGATTTCCAGGCGCTCGCGGGTGATGGCGCCCAGACATCTTACGCCAAGGCCGGGGCCGGGGAAGGGCTGGCGGTATACCATGCTGTCGGGCAGGCCCAGGGCTTTTCCGCAGGCGCGTACTTCGTCCTTAAACAGCATTTTGAGGGGTTCAACGAGTTCAAATTTCAGGTCTTCGGGCAAGCCGCCTACATTGTGATGGGATTTAACCACTTTGGCGGTTTTGGTGCCGCTTTCGATGATGTCGGGATATATGGTGCCCTGACCGAGCAGCTCGATGCCGTCGAGCTTTCGGGCTTCCTCTTCGAATACGCGGATGAATTCCGCGCCGATAATCTTGCGCTTCTCCTCGGGGTCGGCTACGCCTTCAAGCTTGCCGAGGAAGCGGTCAATGGCGTCTACATAAACAAGGTTTGCACCCATTTCTTCGCGGAATACGCGCACGACCTCTTCGGGCTCGCCCTTTCTGAGCAGGCCATGGTTTACATGAACGCAGGTAAGCTGATTGCCTACTGCCTTTAAAAGCATGGCTGCCAGTACGGAGGAATCCACGCCGCCGGACAGCGCCAGCAGCACCTTGCGGGAGCCGATCTGCTTTCTGAGCAGTTCAATTTCCTGATCGATAAAATTCTCAATGTTCCAGTCGCGGGGCGCGTTGGTTTTTTCGATAAATGCGTCCAGTACGGCTGTGCGGTTTTCGGGCCACGCGTCGTAATCGTTTGCATGCGCTCCCTCGTGGCATGCAGTCAAAACAGGAAGCCCCAGATTGTAGATTGCGCTGTTTATGTCGATCTTCTGCCCGTCTACTACGTTGTTTTCGCCGCCGTTTACCACGATTCCGCAAATACCCGGCAGGTTTTTTAGTGCTTCGGGCTCGATGTCGTGGGCAAAGATTTCGCTGTACATGCCAAGCGCACGGATTTCGCGGGCGATGGCTGCGTTTTCGGTGCTTCCCAGATCCAGAATTGCGATCATGCTTCTTGCCATAACTGCCTCCGTTAATGTAATGCTTGTTGATAATGACTGCCCTGTTGAAAAAAACCGCCGCCTCTTTATGTAAGAGGCGGTTATGTTATACGCGCGCAGACAAATACAGGCGGCTGCCGCCCATAACAAGAGAACCGGCGCAAAAAGCAAAGGCAGTAAATTTGGCTGTCGACGCTTTTCGCATATGCCCATCCCCTTTAAAAATATGACTGTATTATAGCATATTTCCAGCGCGTTCGGTTTTATGAATATGTGTTTATTTTGCTAAGTTTCCTAGTCGGTTTCAGAAGTTTTGGCGCTTCCCGAACTGCGGTTTACCGCTGAAGGCAGCGAGGGGATTGGCTGAAGATTCCCGATGAAAGTCATGCTTTTCTCTGCTACTGCGAGACATAGCATAAACAGGAAGCCGTTTCCGTGGATCCATCATTTGAACGGCAATTCTGCGGCCGCCTTAGCAAACCGGAAGTACCGCGCCTTCGACGCATTAATTCAGAAAACAAACTGTCAAACGATTCATGGTAACGTTCCGATCAACACCGGCTCAGTTGCGGGGGTTACTGAAAATAGGTAAAGCGATAACCTTGATCCTTGCAGTATTGTTCGGCTTCAGAGGCTTTTTCGACGGTAACCGTAAGGTCTCTGGAGCAACCATAAAATACCTCTGAACCAATTGAAGTAACGCTGCCCGGAATGGAGATCTGAGTGAGGGAGGTGCAACGAGCGAAAGCGTATTTACCGATAGAAGTAACGCTGTCCGGAATGGAGATCTTGGTAAGAGAGGTACAATCAGCGAAAGTGGAACTGTCAATAGAAGTAATGCTGTCCGGAATGGAGAGCTGAGTGAGGGAAGTGCAAGACTTGAATGCGGAATAACCGATAGAAGTAACGCTGTCCGGAATGGAGATCTGAGTGAGGGAGGTGCAAGAATTGAATGCGGACTCGCCAATAGAAGTAACGCTGTCCGGAATGGAGACCTGTGTGAGGGAGTCGCATCTGGAGAAAGCGAAATGGCCGATAGAAGTAATGCTTTTCGGAACGGAGAACTGAGTGAGGGAGTAGCATTCAGAGAAAGCGAACTCGCCGATAGAAGAAACGCTTTCCGGAATGGAGATTTGAGTGAAGGAATCATAATCAGAGAAAGTTTCATCGCCGATAGAAGAAACGCTTTCTAGAATGGAGATCTGGGTGAGGGAGTAGCATTTAGAGAAAGCGAAATGGCCGATAGAAGAAATGCTATCCGGAATTGAGATCTGAATGAGGGAGTTGCAATCTTCGAATGCGTAATTACCGATAGAAGAAACACTGTCCGGAAAGGAGATCTGAGTGAGGGAGTCGCAATCTTTGAAAGCGTAATTGCCAATAGAAGAAACACTGTCCGGAAAGGAAATCTGAGTGAGGGAGTCGCAAGAATAAAAAGCGGACTCGCCAATAGAAGTAACGCCGTCAGAAATGGAGACTTGAGTGAGGGCATCGCAATCTTCGAATGCTTCATCGCCAATCGCACTTACCCGCCTGCCGTCAATTGTTTCGGGAATTTCGAGTATATCGGCCTCACCTGTATATTCCGTAATCGTTACCGTACCGTCATCGTTGATGCTGTATTCATAGTTCCCGGAAGTTTCACCCTGCGCAATTAAGAGGGCGAACAGAATACATGCAGCAAGAAGAAGCACCTTTTTCATTGAAATGACCTCCTTGTTGTGATTGTTTTTTTTCTGATGCTTATCAGAATACTTCTTATTTAAATGCGTACAGGATGCCTACTCAAAGGCAATCCGGCTGTAGCACAAGGCCGCCAGATCGGCGGAATCCTTGAAGCCGATGGGGTTGCCGGCATTGTCTTTGACGAAAGAGAGCATGGATAAAATCGTATGCGCCATGTTGTAATTGCCACTTTCCATGTATGCCTTTGCGTGGTTGTATTCCT
>JAZSRC010000088.1:0-39188 GCA_045538305.1 Clostridia bacterium
GACTTTTTGTCTGCCGGGCGGTGATTACATTGCATTTTTACAGTTTCGTGAAGGGGAATTCCTGGCCGAAATCTTCCACAGTCACGGTCTTGATTTTCTGCTCGACCATGGGGCGATCGCTCCTGTCGGTTCTGACGGCGGCGATTTCATCCACGGTTTCGATGCCTTCGGTCACGCGGCCAAACGCGGCATAGCTTCCGTCCAGATGCGGAGCGTTGGCATGCATTACGAAGAACTGACTGCCGGCGGAGTTGGGCATCATGGAGCGGGCCATGGAGAGCACGCCGCGCTCATGCTTGATGTTGTTGACGAAGCCGTTCATGCGGAACTCGCCCTTGATGTGCCAGCCGGGGCCGCCCATACCGGTACCGGTGGGGTCGCCGCCCTGAATCATGAAGCCTGCGATTACACGGTGGAAGATCAGACCGTTGTAAAAGCTGTTTTTGACCAGATGAACGAAATTGCCAACGCTTTCGGGCGCGAGCTCGGGATACAGCTCGGCTTTGAATGTGCTGCCGTTTTCCATTTCGAACGTAACAATGGGGTTTTTCATATGATATACTTCCTTTCAAAAATTTCAGAGTAGCTGTTATTGTTTTTGGGCTTTCAAAAGCGCTTTGCCCTTTCGGAATTGTTCAACCAGCGGCAGCTTGCCGGGGCATGTATATGCACAGCTTCCGCATTCCATGCAGTCAAAAACCGCCAGTCTGTTGAGCTCTGCTGCATCGCCTGCCAGCGCATAGCGGTACATATACAGCGGCTGAAGGCGCATGGGGCAAACCGTGATGCACTTTCCGCAGCGAAGGCAAACCGGATTCTCCGCCGCGCCGTTTTCATCTTTGGGGAGGCACAATATAGAATTTGTGGCTTTGATCACGGGTACGGACAGATCGCTTTGCTGAACGCCCATCATCGGGCCGCCGCTGATTATGCGTTCGGCTTCGTCGGTAAGGCCGCCGGCTGCCTGAATCAGGTCAATAAACGGCGTTCCGAAGCGAACGATAAAGTTCTGAGGCTGCTTGACCGCTTCGCCGGATACGGTTACAATGCGCTGCGTCAGGGGTTGTCCCATACGCACGGCGCGGTGAATGGCTGCGAATGTAGAAACATTAAATACCACGCAGCCTATGGACGCGGGCAGCTTTCCGGAGGGAACCTGTCTTCTGGTGACGGCTTGAATCAACTGTTTTTCAGAGCCTTGCGGATAGCGGGTAGGCAGCACTGCCAGCTCGATATCAGGTCTGTTCTGAAGATGCGCCTTCAAAATCCGGATGGCTTCCTGCTTATTGTCTTCAACGGCAAGAACCGTTCGTTCCGGCTTCAGCACCTTTTTCAGAATGTGCATGCCGGACAGAACCTGTTCGGGCATAATCCGGAGCACAGAATCGTCGGACGTGATATACGGCTCGCATTCACAAGCGTTAGCGATCAGCGTATCCACATGTCCAAGCGCCGATATCGCCTTTACATTGCCCGGAAACGCTGCGCCGCCCATGCCGACAATGCCGGCTTCGCGGATCAGGCCAAGAATCAGGTCATCTTCCATTTCCTTTGTGGGAACGGTGCTTTTTTTGGTTTCAACCGCAGTGTCCGTAAAGTCGTTTTCGATAACCACGGCTGCAATGCTCCTGCCATTTGGATGAGGACGCGGTTCTATCGCGACGACTTTTCCGGAAACCGATGCATGAACCGGTACAGAAAGTCCGTCGGCATCGCCGATCTTTTGCCCGCGAAGTACGTAGTCTCCGACCTTAACCAACGGCTGGCAAGGGATACCGATATGCTGTACCATCGGTATTATTACCTGCTTTGGCATTATTGCCTGAAGAGGCGCAATACCGGTTGACATTTCCTTGTTGTATTTAGGGTGAATACCTCCGAAAAACAGGCGCTTCATCCTTTAACCACCTTTCACGAAAAAACGGCATACGACAGAACGAACGATTTTGTTCATTCACCGATTTTTACAAGAGGATAGCTTTCGCCCTTCGTGTCAACGCGGATACTCTTGATAATCTGCGCGGTCAGGGGCTTGTCGTTTGCGTCTGTCTTGGTAGTGGCAATGGCGTCTACCGCTTCGATGCCGGAAATCACGTTTCCAAACGCGGCGTAGCTGCCGTCCAGATGCGGACTGGTTTTATGCATGATGAAAAACTGACTGCCTGCGGAATCGTTGGCCATGGAGCGTGCCATTGAGATTACGCCGCGCTCATGGGGAAGATTGTTTTTATAGCCGTTTGCCAGAAACTCGCCCTTAATGGCGTAACCGGGACCGCCCATACCGGTACCGGTAGGATCGCCGCCCTGAATCATGAAACCGTCAATCACGCGGTGGAAAATCAGGCCGTCATAGAAGCCTTCGTTTGCAAGGCTGATAAAATTTGCTACGGTATTGGGCGCAATGCTGGGATACAGTTCCAGAACGATCTTGTCTCCGTTTTCCATTTCGATCGTTGCAATGGGATTCTTATCGGAATCATTCACGATTTCTTTCGTTTCCACGCGAACGGATTTCATCACCTGCGCGGTCAACGGTCTGTCGTCTGCATCCGTTTTTACGCTTGCGATGGCGTCTACGGTTTCAATGCCGGAAACCACGGTTCCGAATGCGGCGTAGCTGCCGTCCAGATGCGGGCTGGTTTCATGCATGATGAAGAACTGGCTTCCCGCACTGTCGTAAGATGCTGAACGGGCCATGGAGATAACGCCGCGCGCATGGCCAAGCTTGTTCTTTACGCCGTTAGCGCTGAATTCGCCCTTGATGGTATATCCGGGACCGCCCATACCGGTACCGGTAGGATCGCCGCCCTGAATCATAAAGCCGGAAATAACGCGGTGGAAAATCAGCCCGTCATAAAAACCGCTGTTTGCAAGCTCTGTAAAGTTTGCAACCGTAATGGGCGCGATGTCGGGGTACAATTCCAATACGATCTGGCTGCCGTTTTCCATTTCAATGGTAGCGATGGTTTTAGTGCTTTCATACGGATTCTCGGTTTGCGTTTTTATTAAGCCAAATATGCCGACGGCGATGACAACGGCGGCCAAAAGACCGATGGTAGGGTACAGCCAGCGCTTCGTCTTGGCTTTCGCATTTTTTGCGGCTATTGTGCGTTTTCCCATTCCTGAATCTCACCTTCCATTTCCTCGGTGATGTCGTCCAATTCTCCGCCTGCAGGTTTCGGGGACGGGCTTGCAGTCGGCATTTCTTCGCCGTAGCGGATGGTAATGTAATCATAGCCCTTGGTATCTACCCGTATGCTGGCAATGGTTTGCTTAAGCAGCGGGCGATAGTTTTTGTCCAGACTCACGCTGCAAAGCTGATCCAGCGTATTGAGCGAAACGACGTCGTCTTCTTCAATCCAGCCGAATGCTGCATAGCTGCCGTTGTATTCCAGCCTTGTAGACTGCATGATAAAAAACTGACATCCGGCGGAATTGAAATTGTCGTCCTGGCGGCACATCGATATGACGCCGCGCTTGTGCGAAATGTGGTTGTAAGGATAATTGTTTTCGGTAAACTCGCCGCCGATGGCGTAGCCGGGCTCGCCTGTACCGTCGCCTGCAATATCGCCGATTTTGATAAAGTATGTAGGATACACATAATCAACCTTTAATCCGTCGTAAAAGCCGCTGTTGGCAAGGTTGATGAAGTTTGAAACTGTATTCGGCGCGCTTGCAGGGTCGAGGGTAAAGGTCATCGTTGCGCCGGACTCCATCGTGATCACGCATGTGGGCTTGGGTATATCCACATAGGGGCTTACGGGCGCTTCCTTTTCGCAGCCGGTGAGCAGCATCACAGAAAAAGCGATCAGCAGTACAAACAGCCTTCGTTTCATAACGCCTTCTCCTCCTCAATCAGCTGACGCTTGCGCGCGGTCATTTCATCCACGCGGCGAATATATTCTTCAATATTTCTTACGTTTGGAGCGCGTTCAATGCGCCTTTCGCGCGGGAACAGCCATTTGCTGATCGCGCCTGCGCCCAGCGCCAGAACCTTGGCGGTTTCTTCCATGTTTCCGATGTTGTAAAGGCACGCATGCCCCGGCTTTGCGTAGCCGACATTTTCAAGATTTCCGGCCATATATTTCTGCCGGTACAGGTAATACGGTTTCCATCCGCCGTTTTTCATGTATGTTCGTGCGATGCGTATCATTTCATCCGCGCCTTCCACGTTCGCCTGATTGTGCGCATCGCCCTGTACGGTCAGTTTTTCGTGCAGCTTGCTCGAACGCTTGATGGCGAGCGAGTGCACCGTAACGCTTTCCGGATTCAGCTCGGTTACGATTTTCAGCGTGCGTTCAAAATCCGAAATCGTTTCGCCGGGCAAGGCTGCAATCAGATCCATGTTGATGTGATTGAAGCCCTCCTCGCGCGCAAGGACGTAAGCGGAAAGGGTATCTTCAGCTGTGTGCGCGCGACCGATCAGGCGCAGCGTTTCGTTTGAAAAGGTTTGCGGGTTCACGGAAATCCGGTTGACTGCATGGCCTTTCAGCATTTTCAGCTTTTCGCGATCGATTGTATCGGGCCGTCCCGCTTCTACCGTCCATTCGTGGCCGCCCGGGAAGGCGGTCATCGCCTCGGAAAGCACCCTGTCAAGCTGCGATGCGGTAATGGCAGTGGGCGTTCCGCCGCCCACATAGCCGGCGCGAAGCCGGAGACCCTTTGCGCACATGATCTCCGCAGTATCGCGGATTTCCTTTACAAGGGCGTCTACATAAGGGCCTGTCAGCCTGCCATTTCCGATCTCGCCGGAGGCAAAGGAACAATATGCGCACCTTGTTACGCAAAAGGGGATGCCGATGTACAGATCAAACGTATCCTTTTCAGGCTCGATAATGCCCTTTTGCATATCGATAATCTCGCTCAAAAGCTCTGCTTTTTCCTCGGATACGAAAAACTCGTCCATAACCCAGCAGCAGGCGTCCGCTTGCGTCATACCCTTCTGCATGGCTTCGTAAATCAGGCGCGTAGGACGGATTCCGGTGAGCGAGCCCCACGGAGGCATGCGGTCAAGCTTTTTGGAGAGCAGCAAAAACAAAGCGGTCTTTGCGCTTCGCTTAATCTGCCGCTTTTCTTCAAGGCCGCCCTCCGGCGCGCGCGCCGTTCGGCAAATGCCATCTTCGCTAGTTATACGCACATGCTCTGCCCATACGCCGTTTTCCGTTTGTGTATGGGTGTGTATGATTTCGGTTTCGCCCGAGTCTGCGGATATCGGTATGTCGCCCAGAAACAGGCGCACTACTTCGCTGAGCTCCGGGTACAGCCAGTCCAGGTTGGTGGTAAGTCGGATAGAGGTCATGAGCATAAAACCTTTCGTATATCGCTAATCAGAGCGCTGTCGCCATGTCCGGAATATACCGTCGTATCGCCCGGAAGCTTTAGCAGCATTTTCAGCGATTGAACCAGCACCTGAAAATCGCCGCCGGGAAGATCGGTGCGTCCGAAGCTGTCGTCAAACAGCGTATCGCCGGTAAAGATGAGCTTTTCATCTTCGTTATACAGACAGATTCCGCCCCGCGTGTGGCCGGGCGTTTTGATTACGGTAAAATGGAGGCTGCATATATCAAAGCTGCCTTCGGGCAGAAGTGTAACTTTATCGGTCTTTCGGAAGGGAGTTATGGTGCCCGTCGGGCTCAGGCTGGCGCGCGCGTCGGTAAGCGCCGTAGCATCCTCAGCGGATACGTAAATCTCCGCTCCTGTGTCCTCTCGAAGATAGGCGGCGGAAAGAAGGTGGTCAAAGTGACCGTGCGTGACGACGATGGCGCCGACCTCGGCCTGAAGGTCTGAAAGCGCCTTTTTAAGCGTATCGTAATCGTCGCCGGGATCGATGATCAGGGCCTTTTTTTCGCCCTGCGGCCTTACAATGTAGCAATTGGCTTCAATCGGGCCAAGAATACATCTGTCAATCTGAAACGCCATATCAGAATCCTTTCCGGCTGTCAAGCAAAATGGTGACGGGGCCGTCGTTTAACAGAGATACCTCCATATGCGTGCGGAAGCGGCCGGTTTCTACATGAATGCCCGCATTTCTCAGGCGCTTTGCCATTTCGTCGCACATGGGCTCTGCAATTTCCGGACGGGCGGCGGTGGAAAAGGAGGGGCGATTGCCGTGCCGCGCGTCGCCCGCAAGCGTAAACTGGCTGACCAGAAGAACCGAACCGCCAACATCCGATACGGACAAGTTCATTTTATCATCTGCATCCTCAAATACGCGAAGTCCGGCGATTTTTTTGGCGATATAGGCAAGATCGCGTTCCTCATCGCCGTCTTCCACGCCGAGGAGGACCATATAGCCAAGGCCAATTGCCCCGACGCGTTCGCCTTCTACATCTACAGACGCATGCTTAACTCTTTGTACTACTGCGCGCATATTCTTGTTTTCCTCCGTTCATCAGGAGCTAATGCGGAAAACTTCGATAATATCGCTGCGTTTTCCGAGTTGCTTGATGATTTTCTCAAGCTGTGTTGTGTTTTTAATGGACAATGTCAGCGTGATCTGACTGGTCCCGTTTTTCATGGTTCTGGCGGCGATGGCAACAATCGGTACCTCAAGGGTAGCAAATACAGCGGAAAGATCCGCAAGGAGGCCTGCCTTGTCGTAGCCGATCACCTGAATGTCGGCATCGTATGCGCCGGTGGAGCCGCCTTCCCATTCCACCCGTACCATGCGCTCCGGTTCTACGCCTTCGTCCATCATGTTCTGGCAATCCGCTCTGTGAACCGATACGCCGCGCCCGCGCGTTACATAACCGATGATGTCGTCGCCGGGCAGCGGGTTGCAGCAGCGGGCAAAGCGGACGAGCATGCCGGGGTCGCCTTCAACAATGATGCCCTGCGTGGAGCCGGAGCTTTGCGCAGGCTGGCGCGGCACGGGCGTTTCGGGCGCTTCGATTGCCTTGGGTGCTTCGGTTTTCTGACTCTTTTTGAATTCTTCCACCAGGCGGTTAATGACCTGTGGCGCGGACAGGCCGCCGAAGCCCACCGTTACATACAGATCATCCTGGGAAGACAGGGTATACCTTTTGTAGATAACCTCCAGATATTCGGGCTTGCAGAATTGCGAGAACGCATAGCCCAGACGTTTTGCTTCCTTTTCCAGAAGCTCGCGTCCGCGCACTATGTTTTCATCTTTGGATTCGTTTTTCAAAAACGCGCGGATTTTTGCTTTGGCTTCGCTGGTTTTTACAATGTTCAGCCAGTCGCGGGACGGACCGCGCGAGTTGGCGCTGGTCATGATTTCTACAAAATCGCCCGTCTGCAGCTGTGTAGTCAGAGGAACGATGCGCTTATTGACTTTTGCGCCCACGCAGCGATTGCCGATAGCGGAGTGGATGCGGTAGGCAAAATCAAGCGGCGACGCCCCCTTGGGCAGAGAGATGATGTCGCCGCGCGGCGTGAACACCAGCACTTCCTCGGCGAACAGATCCACATGCAGAAGATTCTTGAATTCGCGCGAATCGTCGGTTTCGCTTTGCCAGTCCATGATTCGTCTCAGCCAGCTGAGCTTTTCATCCAGCGAATCCGCCGCTTTGCCTTCTTTGTAGCGCCAATGCGCTGCTATACCGTATTCCGCCGCGCGGTGCATTTCCATTGTTCGGATCTGCACCTCAAAGGGCATTCCGCCTTTTCCGACGACCGTCGTGTGCAGCGACTGGTACAGATTGTTTTTAGGAACGGATATATAGTCCTTAAAGCGGCCGGGAATCAGCGGCCACAGGGAGTGGATAATGCCAAGGGCGCTGTAGCAGTTTTCCTTTGTATTCACAATCACGCGAACGGCGATCAGATCGGTAATCTGATCAAAGGTTTTGTTCTGCGTTTTCATCTTGCGGTAGATGGAATAAATATGTTTTGGCCTTCCGTCGATTTCGCATTGAATGCCGCGTTCCGACAGCTTTTCGCGCAGGCATTCCACGATTTCACGGATCCATGCCTCGCGCTCGGAGCGCTTCATGCCGACCTTTTCTACCAGTGCGTAGAAAGCCTCCGGATCGATATAGCGGAAGGAAAGATCCTCAAGCTCCCACTTTACGGCATAAACGCCCAGTCTGTGCGCCAAAGGCGCATAGATGTCCAGTGTCTCTTTGGCGATGGGAATCTGCCTTTCGGGTTTCTGGGTTTTAAGGGTGCGCATATTGTGCAGGCGGTCTGCAAGCTTAATCATCACCACGCGGATATCCTTGGACATGGCGATCAGCATTTTGCGGATGGATTCCGCCTGCTGATCCTCTCGCGTGAAAAAATCCATGCGCGTAAGCTTGGTTACGCCGTCTACCATCAGCGCGATTTCACTGCCGAAGTTTTTTTCGATTGTCTCAAGCGTGATGCTCTTTACATCCTCCACGCAGTCGTGCAGAAGACCGGAGGCAACGGTTGCAGGATCCAGCATCAGATCGGCCAGTATGATTGCCACCGCCGTGGGATGCGCGAAATACGGTTCGCCCGACAGGCGTTTTTGATCCTTATGCGCATCTTCCGCAAGGCGGTAGGCTTTCTCAATTACGGACATATCCTCCGTGGGGTGATACCTTCGAACATGGCTGATAATCTCTTCCAACGATGGATAGCCCAATGAGCCCATCTGTTCAGTCATCCGTGTCTCCTCCTTTCTCTGCTATATGCTTAAACTTCATGAACCGCTGATACAGCGGATTATCCTCCGGACTTTTTTTCACCATTTCGGGAATTTCCAGCCGGGCTCCGTCTTTTGAAGTGCCGGTTCGAAGAAGCGCCATATCCTCAAGCACCATAAGCCCTGCGGCTGTGGATGTTTCGCTTTCGTCTGCCTCGTCGGCAAGCGCCCGTATCAGCGCTTCCTTTGAGGCAAAATAGTATGGACGCTTTACGATCCTCCTCGCGCAGGTATACAGCTGCCGGAGCCGGTCGGTATCCGGCAGGTGCAGAAACAGCCGGGAGGGCTGTATGCCCCGAATGCGGAAAGCGGCGTCAATCAGGCCGTCCGGGATATCGGTAAGCACCACTGTTTTGTAGCCCTTTGGACATTCGCCTTTTGGTGCGACGGCGATTGCCCGGAATGCGCGTTCATCGTCCGGATAGCGGCCGATTGCCGTGTCAAGCAGTGTGGTTTTGGAAAGATCCAGCATTTCAAGCGTCTGCCTTGCGCCTTCATGCGTGGCGGCAACAATGAGTATGCCTTGCGGTTTTGCTTCCAGCATATCCTTCAGCGCTTCTTTAGACAATTGCCTCGTATTGCCGTCTGAATATCGATTATTATACACATGGTCTGTTAAGAACGCTTGAAACAAAGCGCCTGTGCGGGTGGCGGCTTCTGAAAGGCGTTCGAGTGCGCCCGACGGCGAAAGCGCGCGGATTTCCGCCTGAACGCTTACGCGGCCTTGATAACTGGAAACGGACGGCGCAAATACGGCTGTGGCCTTTCGCGGTATGGAATTTGCCATTTCGCCCTTTCTGAACCATATGCCGTCCATCTGCATTCCGTTCGCGCGCAGGCTCAGCTTCAGGTGCGCGCTATTGGCGCCGACAGCGCGTGCCGACGCAATTTCGGTTTTCATCGAGAAGATGGGCGCGGGGTTGCCGCAGCCGGTGGGCGCAAGCGCCTCCAGCTCATTTACCGCCTGGGGCGTGAGCATGTCCGGCGTGACGTCAAGATCGTATTCCATCTGAGGAATGTAGGCTTCCGGCGGTATTTCATCCGTCAGGTACCGGTCCAGCGCTTCCTGAAGCGCTTCGACATTTTCGGGCAGAATCTTCAACCCGGCAGCCATTCGGTGTCCGCCGAATCGTATCAGAAGGGAAGACGCACTGGAAAGAGCTTTATGAATATCGATTTCGTCGATGGAACGGCAGGAGCCGACGTATGCGTCATCTTCCCTTGTTAAAACCACCGTCGGATAATGGTATTTTTCCGTCAGGCGGGACGCGGCAAGTCCGATAACGCCCGCGTTCCAGTTTTCGCCTTTTACAACGATTGCGCGGTGGCGAACAAAATCAAAACCGCTAAGCGCCTGCTCGGCTTCATCGATTGCCGTTTGCTCCAGCGTTTTTCGCAGCAGGTTTTCTTCGTTGAGTTCGCCTGCCAGCTGATAGCAAAGATCGATATCGGTAGCGGTGATCAGATTATAAGCGCGCATTGCGTCGCCGATTCGGCCGCTTGCGTTCAGGCGGGGCGTGAGCTGAAAGGCGATGTTTCCCGCAGAGATGGGGCGGCCGGAAAGTCCGGCTGCGTCAATCAGCGCACGGATGCCCGGGCGGGGAGAAGCGTTGATTTTTTTAAGCCCAATGGCGGCAATCGCGCGGTTTTCATCTGTCAGCGGCACGATGTCGGCGATGGTTGCAAGCGCCGCATAATCTACGTATTCCAGCGCCCGGTCCCGGCCGCCAAGCGCCGAAACTAATTGAAACGCTACGCCTGCGCCGCAGAGGCTTGGAAACGGATAATGATTCAGAAGGGGATTTACCACCGGGCAATCGGGAAGCTCGTTTTCCGGCCTGTGGTGATCGGTCACAACGACCTTAAGACCGCATTTTTTGGCGTGCTCCACAAGCGAAATCGCGGTGATTCCGCAGTCCACCGTAATCAGCAGACGGTGATCCTTTGAGATGCGGTCAACGGCGCCTTCGTTCAGGCCGTATCCTTCATGGTGTCTGGAGGGCAGATACGGCGAGGCGATTCCACCGGCAGATGTAATATAGCTTACCAGTATTGCGCTTGCGCATACGCCGTCTACATCGTAATCGCCGTATACGCAGATGCTTTCTTTTTTTTCGATGGCTTCGTTTATGATTTTTACGGCTTTGTCCATGTCGGAGAGCAGGAAGGGATCGCGCAGCTGATCTCTGGAGGGGCGCAAAAATGCCTGCGCCTCTTCGGGGCTCTTTACGCCCCTAAGCCGCAACAAATTGTAGAGAATTTCGGACATATCCCCGGGCTTTTCCCACATGGGAACGTTCGCGGTTCGTTTGGTAAGCTTGAGCATGGGTTGTACCTCGCAGGTTTGTTCGGATGATAACAATATGGGAATCCGGCCGTTGGACGACGGGTTCCCATTTTATAAAGTGCGGATTACTCCTCTAAAACGGCAGCCTTCCTTTCGCGCCTTTTTTCGGATTTATCCATCATATAAGCCCATACGGGGCCGTTCAGTATCAGGGAGGAGTAGGTACCGGCGATCATGCCGATCAGAAGCGGGAAGGTAAACTCTTTTATGGAATCAACGCCCAGAATATAGAGCGCAGCGAGTGTGAAAAGCGTGGTAATGGAGGTATTGACCGTGCGCGAGAAGGAAGCGGAAACGCTCATATTCACAATTTCGGTATTGGAATGCGTATCCTTATACGCGCGCTTGTTTTCACGGATGCGGTCAAATATGATGATGGTATCGTTAATGGAATAGCCTACGATGGTAAGAAGCGCCGCAATGAAGGAAGAATTGATCTGATAGACCGAGCGGAAAAAGACCATGAAAGAAAACATGATCAACACGTCGTGTACAAGGCCGAAAAGAGCGGCGATACCGGAATACAGATCAAAGCGCAGCGCGATATAGATAAGCATCAGAACAAGGGCAAGGACGATGGCTCTGAGCGCGTTGTTCGTCAGATCGGAGCTTGATACCGCGCCGGCATGTTCAATGGATACATATGTGAAATCTGGATACTTTTTCGTCATTTCGCGCTCCAGAAAATCGCGTACGCTGGCGGACGGATCATCCAAAAGGATGCGAATAATGGTCTGCCCTTCTTCAGAAGCGGAAACATTCAGCTTCAAAACGGGAATCTGTGCGCCCGAAAGTGCGTTTTCTATTGCGGATGAAAGGAGATCCGTATCGGAATTCTCCGAAAACACAAACTCATGTCCGCCGGCAAAAGTGGTATCAAGACCGCTGTCCGCCAGATGCTTAAGGGTCAAAGCCGTGTTCGAAACAAAAGTAAGCCGGTTTTCCTTTTCAAAGCCTTCCATCACTTTGATCATTTCGCCGGTATAGTCTTTAAGCGGCAGGCGAATCTGAAGGTTGGTCAATTCGTTTTGTGCGTTCTCAGCTGCGGCTTTTGTTACCTGACTGTCGTGATAGCCGTATACGCTCAGAAGCTCGCTGACTTCCTCGGTCTGAAAGCTTTCGCCTACGCTGTATTCCAGAAGAGAGCCGCCGGTAAAATCGATGCCGGGGTTAATGCCATACCCCAGAAGGCTCATGATGACGGCTGCCAGTATAATGATGGCCGGAATCAGCAGATAAATACGGATGTGGCGGGAGAAGGTGATGTTTTTCATACAAGCGCCGCCTCCTTATCGGGTGTACAGCCCGCGTCCGGTAAAGCCGAGGCGAAGGGCGTGCTTAAGCAGAAATCGGGTTACGAATACGGCGGTGAAGATCGATACGATGACGCTCAGCGCCAGCGTATAGCTGAAGCCGCGGATGCTGCCCGTTCCGAAGAACATCAGAACCAGCGCCGCGATGAGCGTTGTTACATTAGAGTCAATTATGGCGCGCAGCGCGTTTTTGAAGCCGCGCTTGGCTGCCGTTTCATAAGAACTGCCCGACAGAATCTCTTCGCGGAAGCGCTCGAAGATGACGATGTTGGCGTCTACCGCCATGCCGATACCGAGCAGTATACCCGCAATGCCCGGCAGCGTGAGCTGAATCCGGAATATGGAAAGCAGCTCAAATATGATCAGCATATACAGGGAAAGCGCAATGTTCGCCATCAGACCCGGAAGACGGTACATAATCAGCATAAACAGAAATACCAGAATAATGCCGACGATGCCTGCGCGGAATGCGGTGTGAATGGCATCTTCGCCAAGCGTTGCGGATATGGCCCGGGTTTCGCTTTCTTCAATGTTTAGAGGCAGCGCGCCGGACATGATGAGAGTGGCGAGCTGCTCGGCTTCTGCATTTGCCGCCTGATAGCCCAATGACTGGTTCAGCGTAATGCTGACGCTGCCGCCGTCGATTCGTTCATGAACGGTTGGGCTTGAAATCACTTCGCCGTCCAGTATAATGCTGATGTATGAGCCTATGAAGCGCTCGGTGGCGTCTGCAAACACCTTGGCGCTTTCCTTGGAGAGGTTAAAGTTTACCGTCGCCTGATATCCGCCCTGCAGGGTCTGCGTACTTCCGACGCGCACGTTCGTAACATCCTTGCCTTCGACGATTATGTTTCCGAAGGGATCTTCAAACGTAAGGCGCGCGGGCGTGCCGATAATCTCCAATACTTGCTGGGGGTCTGAAATATCCGGAATCTCAACGCGGATGCAATTGGAGCCCTGCGTGCTGATGTTGGCCTCCGTGTAGCCCTGATTGGTCAGACGGTTTCTGAGCACCGCGCAGGTATCCGAAAGAAGCGAATCAAACTCTGCGTCCGGATACCCTTCGTTTTCGGCATAGTAAACGGTATATATGCCGCCGCGAAGGTCCAGCCCGAGGCTCAGGCCTTCTCCGACAGGCAGAAGTAGGCGTTTTCCGCCGATTGTTAGCCCTGCGAAGGCCGTATAGGCAAAGAACGCAAGCAGCAGCGTGACGATGACAAGCGTACACCAGCTCTTTTTCCTCATGTCTGCGCCTCCTGTTCCGTGTGGTGATTTTTGTTTCAATATCTGTTTATTATAAAACACAAAATGTATACAGTCAAGTAAAATGGTATATTGCCCCGTTAAGCCTTCGATTGCGCCGGAAAATGCGCCTGATACAGCCACCATTAACATGCTGTCGCTTGATTGTATTTATGATGGATTGTATAATGCCTAAAGATATTTCAGCCGGGGAGGTTTTGTTCATGAGAATTTCCAAAAAGGATGCGCTGATGTGGTTTGAGTTTTTCGCAGCGCTTCCCGAGCAGGAAACGCTTTGGCCCAATCAGCAGGAGATCGTGTACGCGGTATTCAGACAGATTGAGGATGCGGTTCATGCGGAGCATGTCAGGCGCATGAACGAAATTCCGGGCCTTAAAACCCTGGAAAACCGCACGCTGTACGTTGGAAGCGATGATAAATTCTCCCGCGGCTGCCGTTCGTGTCTGCTGGGCACAGGCCTGAGCGCCATCAGAAAAACCAATAAGTGCAACGCCAACTGCCGGTTCTGCTATAACTACGGGGAAATGGATATGATTCCGCCGATTGGCGACGGGATGTGGGAAATTGGCGGAACGAAGTTTTATGAGAGGGATATTGATCTTCTCCTGTCGGTGTCCAATCGCCCTACGGGCATTTCCTATGTGTATCTGGAGCCGTTTATGGAGATTGAAAAGTATTACGGGGTGATTGAAAAATTCCATCGGGCGGGTATTCATCAGCATATGTATACCAACGGAATCAATGCGAATGAAGAGAACCTGAAGGCGCTTGGGAAAGCGGGGCTTGATGAACTCAGGTTTAATCTGGGCGCGACAAACACCTCGGATCACGTGATTGAAAATATTGCCATTGCCAAAAAATATATACCCTTTGTCGGAATTGAAACGCCCATGACGCCGGAGCTGTTCGATCAGTTTATGAAAAAGAAAGAGAAAATCCTTAATACGGGCTTTGATTTCATGAACTGCGCCGAACTGCACCTGAACATGAACAATATCGGGTCTTACGAGGGTGAAAACCTGTACATCTCCCGTCATGGCTACATATCGCCCATATGGAGCCGCATGCTGACGCTCGAGTTTATGCGCATTGCGGATAAGGAACAATGGGGCATTGCGGTTCACGATTGCTCGAACGATACCAAGTTTGCAAGGGATCTGAACCTTCGCGCCAAGGAGGGCGGTTGGTTTGGCGCCAGCAATTACGGCTGTGAGTTTGACAAAACGCCCTATGAGGTGTTTTTGCCCGTTCTCAGGGATGAAACCTTCCGGTTCATTGAAGAAGAGGAGCTTCCTGAAGGATATCGGCCCGGCGATCTGTACTTTTAAAGGAAAAACTGAACCGAACGCATGAATACCAGCGTTCGGTTCAGTTTTTTACGCTTACAGAGGAATTTCTTCAAACAGCGAATCTCCTGTTCCGAGAGAAAGCATATGCGTATAGCCGGCCTGCTTCAGATACTCGTGACATTCGTCAAACCATGCGTCCAGCTGATGCGCGCGGTGACAGTCGGAAGAAGGAATCACTTCGCCACCCAGATCCCGCCAATAGCGCAGTAGCTGCAGTGTGGGATAGGGGCAGGGCTGGGAACTTCTGGCTATGCCGCCGGTGTTTACCTCAAGAACTCTGCAGGATGTGATCATTTCATCCATGGCGTCATAGCCCGCTTTAAGATACGCCCTGTCGCTTTCGTCAAACCAATGCCTTTTGCGGTTGCCCTTGGCAATCAGGTCAAAATGCGCAATGATATCGGGACAGATATCTTTTACATATTTTGCGGCTTCTGAAAAATTCTTTTTTGCTGCGCTTAGCCAGCTGCCGCCTGCATGCGTTTGCACCCATCTCTCCAGTTTGTCCGGATCTCCGTCCACCGCCGCCCAATCTCCGTTCGCTGCCACCAGATAATGGTTGGAGGCGAGGATGTATTCGTACTTGCCTTTGTCTGCTGAGGAGAGACGGTCGCGCTCCAGACCGAGCCATATGCGCATGCTTCCTTTATAAACGGACTTAAGTCGGTTTATGGTTTCGATGTATTGCGCTTCCGTTTCCGGCGTCAGGCCGAATGTGCCGTCTATGAGCTGCTCCGCATGCTCCGAAAAGCCCAAGGATACAAACCCGAGTTTATACGCCTGTTCCGCCATTTCCTCAGGGGTATTTTTTCCGTCCACAAATGTGGAATGCGTATGCGGATTGCTTCGGATTTTCATTATGCTGTCCTCCGGTTATGCGCATTAGCTCTGCTTTCCGAGTCCCAGAATCGCCTTTTCGCGTTCCTCGCGGAACTGGTTGGCGTACAGGTTATAGTAGTAGCCGCGCTTTTGGATCAGTTCCTTATGCGTGCCGGACTCCGTAACCTCGCCGTGCTGTATAACGAGTATGCGGTCGGCAGAGCGGATGGTGGAAAGACGATGCGCGATGATGAAGCTGGTTCTGCCTTTTAGGGAGGTTTCAATGGCTTTCTGAATCTTCTGCTCGGTTTCCGTATCGACGGAGGACGTCGCTTCATCCAACACAAATATTGCAGGGTTGGCAATCAGCGCGCGTGCAAAGGAAATCAGCTGCTTCTGACCGGTGGACAGGCGGTTGCCGCCTTCGCCGACGTCAGTATCATAGCCCTTTTCAAATTTGAGTATGAAGTCTTCCGCGTCCACCATGCGCGTAACGCGCTCGATTTCTTCATCCGTAGCATCGAGCCGACCGTAGCGGATGTTCTCGCGGATGGTACCGGAGAACAGATGAGGCTGCTGAAGCACGTAGCCAAGGTGCGATTGCAGCCAAAGCTGCGAGCGCTGCCTGTAATCTACGCCGTCAATCAGTATGCGTCCCTCCGTGGGCTCATAGAATCGGCAGATCAGGTTGACGATGGTACTCTTTCCGCTTCCTGTTTCACCGACCAGCGCGATGGTCTGTCCGGCTTCCACTTTAAGGGAAAAGTCTTTCAGCACCTTTTCACCGCCCGTATAGCGGAAGGAAACATTTTCAAACTCGATATCGCCCCGGATGCTTTCCCAATTCGAACGGTCGGGGTCAAGATTGTCGCCGTAGCGCTTTTGTACTTCATCGGAGTCTTTGATTTCGGGCTCGGTTTCAAGCATTGTAATCACGCGTTCGCCCGCCGCCTGACTGTTCTGAAGGTCGGCAAACGTGCGTACCACGGCGACAATGGGCTCAAAGATGCTGCTTGCGTAGTTGACAAAGGCAGTCAGCGTTCCTACAGACAGCGCAGCCGATACGGCAAAAACCTGGCTTCCGCCTTCCCAGAGAGTGTAAGCGATGGCAATGGAGCCCAGCGACATGACGATCGGGTATAACAGCGCGCTTGTGAGCGCCGCCCGGATGGAGTTTTTCTTCATGGTATGCGTAAGCGCCACAAACTCCTCGTTGTTTGCTTCCTCGCGTACGAGGGTTTTGGTGGTTTTCGCACCCATGATGCCCTCGTTGAATGCGCCTGTAATCTTTGAATTGGTCTTTCGTACTTCACGGTAGCTTTTCAGTATTTTTTTCTGGAAATACATGGCGACTACAGTGATGATCGGGATTACGGAGAGCACAACCAGCGCCAGCTTCCAATTTAAAATAAACATCGTAACCGCCGACATAACGACGTATCCCGCGCCCCACATAAGATCGATCAGGCCCCAGCCGATGGTATCGCCAATGCGCTGGGTATCGCTGGTCATCCTGGCAATCAGATAGCCGACGGGCGTTTTATCATAAAAGGAGAAGGAAAGCTCCTGCAAACGCAAAAAACCGATTTTTCTGATGTGGTGCGTCATGCCGACTTCGACGATACCTGAAATAAAGCAGAAGGAAAATATGCAGGCTACCTGCGACAGCACCACCAGAGAATAACGGATTGCAAAGTTACCAAAGCCGTTCAGCGTTTTGTTTTTTATGAATACGTCTATGGCTTCTTTTGTCAGGAGCGGAACCTGCACGTCCAGATAGGCGCTAACCAGCATGAGCAGACAGATAAACACGAGATGCTTGTGAAAGGGCTTTGCGTAAATGAGCAGTTTTTTCCATAACGACGCGTCAAATCGCTTGTTATAATCCTGTTCTTCCTGAAATTGCATGGTCTGTTTCCCTCCTTTACGCGATATCTTTCGTTTCGTTAAGCTCGTTTTCCAGCGCCGACTGAATCATGTATATACGCCGGTACAAGCCGTCCTGATGGATCAACTCATTGTGAGCGCCCATCTGCGCCACGCGGCCGTTTTGCAAAACGACAATCACGTCAGCCTCTGCAAGGGTGGTCAGGCGGTGGGAGATAATGAATGTAGTCGCGCCCTTTTCGCCCTCTGCCTTCTGCTGGCTGAGCGCCTCGCGGATTGCCTTGTCGGTTTCGGTATCGACGGCAGACAGCGAGTCGTCAAAGATCAGTATGTCGTTTTGCTTAAGCAGCGTGCGGGCAATGGCTACGCGCTGCTTTTGTCCGCCGGACAGCGTTACGCCGCGTTCGCCAACGAGCGTTTCATAGCCATTTTCAAAATCCGTTATGAAGTCGTGTGCGCAGGCGGTTTTTGCTGCGTCAAATATCATATCGTCCGTCGGATTCTTTACGGCAATGCCGATGTTGTTCTTAACGGTTCTTGAATAGAGGAACGGCTCCTGGAGGATCAGACCGATGCGGCTTCTGAGGTGCGCTTTCCGGATTTTTTTAATGTTCACGCCGCCGATTCTGATTTCGCCACGTCCATCCTCTACGTCGTAGAGGCGCTGAAGCAGATGCATAAGCGTCGATTTGCCTGTACCTGTTGCGCCGAGTATGGCCACTGTCTGTCCCGCTTTAATTGTGAAATCGACGTCCACCAGCACGGGATTCATCTTTTCATACTCAAAACCGACATGATCAAATTCGATATCGCCGGAAATGGGCGCGTCGATGGCATCGGGCGCATCCGTTTCACTCTTGGCGCAAAGAATTTCGTCTATGCGGTCGAAGGCAACGAGCGATTTACCCATATCGGAGAGAATTCTGCCCATCTGGCGAATGGGCCAGAGAAGCATGGAGATGTAAGAGACAAACTTTGTCATGTCGCCAACCGTCAGCTCGCCGCTGGCGCTCGCAGCCAGAAATACGCCGTATACCAGCGTTACACCGGTTTGTGCCATGCTGAGAAGGTCGCTGCCCGACCAGTAAACGGCCAGTAGATTGCAAAGTCGCCTGCTCTTTTTCCAAAGGTCGTCGTTTGCTTCGTTGAATTTATCAATTTCAAATTTTTGTCTGCCAAAGGCGCGAACCACGCGCACGCCCGTAAGGTTTTCCTGCAGAACCGCGCTCATTTTGCCCTCCGCTTCGTCGGACAGCTGGAAGCTTTTGCGCACCCACTTGAAAAACCACATGGCAAATACGAACAGCGGCGGCACCAGAATCATGCTGATGAATGTCATTTTCACGTTCATCCGAAGCATCAGAACCAGCGCAACCGTGAGCATCATCACCGCACGGAAGACTTCAACCACCTGATTCTGCAAAAAACGGCGGATGGTTTCAACATCGGATGTACACCTTTGAATGAGATCGCCCGTTTTGGCTTTTACGTGATAATCGTAGGGCAGGGTCTGAAGGTGAGTGTACAGGCTGTCGCGCATGTTTTTTGCAATAGCTTCGGAGGCGGTGGACGTCCAGCGGCTTCTGAAATACTGGAACGATCCGTTCAGCAAATACAGCGCGATAATAACCAGCGCCACAATCCACAAATGTGAGATTACATAATCCTCACCGCCCCGGGCAATAAAGAAGCGGTTCATAAAGCTGGGGAAATTCAGCGGAAGATTTGAACTCTCCACTTTGCTTGTGATCGCGTCGGCAATGCCGCCAAGAACGCTGGGGGAAATAAAACCGACAACGCTTGTTACAGCTACGGCTGCAACTGCGCCAAGATACCTCAGGCGATTTCCCCGCATGAATTCGTTCAGCAGCTTTAGCTTTCTGGATATCATTTTTTCTCTTCAATCCTTTCTGTGAGCGCACAAAAAAACGTCGGGTGATGCTACTCGCCCGACGATAAACGCAAGATATAAAACAATACTGTGAAATGATTATTGCTTTACATTCGGGCAAGCGGAGCTGTAGTTTTTGCAGTTGTTATCGATTCTGTTGTTCATCTTCGCTTCCCCTTTCCAACCATATTGTATATTCGTTTCTTAGTATACACGTACCGGCTTTGAAAAGCAATACGTGATGTGGAGATATATGGAAATTAACAAAAGATGCCAAACTCCATATATAATGTAGAAACTATGTCAAACGCTTCAGCGTTTATATCCGTCCTTGCGGATAAGCGCCTTTTCCCGCCCCTCCGAAAAGCGAAGCCAGCCGCGAAGGTAATCGCGCAGCATATCGGGATGCGTCTCCATGGACATATGCGCCGAAGGAACCAGATGCATTTCGGCATGAGAAAGCTTCTTTTTCAAACGCGGCGGAATCTGACCGCCGAAAATGCGGTCGTTTGATCCCCAGATCAGCATGACCGGCGTTTTAACGTCGTACACGCTTTCGTTGAGCGTAAAGCTTTCCCGGATCACGCGGGTAAGAAGCGGCGCAACGGCCTTTCGGTTCATCATTTTATGAAGCGCAATCAGCCGATCCTTGCGGATCCGGGCGCCGTATATCTTTTCCGCAAGCTTCCGGAAGCGCTTTTTGCTACGCACATAACGCTGATGCCACTTCAGCGTGAGGCTCTCGCCCGCATTGGACGCGATCAACGCGTGTATGGGGGCAAAAAGGAAACGGTCCACCACCGGACTGATCAAAACGCGCGAAAGCGTGCTGTCGGGCTGGTATAGAGCCATGCTCAATACGGCTGCCGCGCCGTTACCGTGACCGATCAGGTGCCACTTAGTTTGTTCTTCGCCTCTTAGCTTTTCCACCTCGTCCAGAATTCCCCATAGAATCTGGGCCCGGGTGTCGTTATCCTGCGGGGCGCTTTGAACACAGGGACACTTTCCAAAGCCCGGCAGATCTGCGGTTACGAACAGACAACCTGCTTCCGCCATCATTACGGCCAGTCTATGCCAGGAATGAAGATCTGAAACAGGAGAGGATACCAATATGGCGCGGTGCGCGATTCTGTCCGTATCAGGCGTATATATACGTACCGCTACGCGAATGCCCTGAAACGACAGACGGATTTCTTCCATCCGCATATGAATACCTCCTCCCGCAGAACATAAAACCACAAATTATATTGTAACACACCGGAGGCCAACATTGATTTCCAATGTGTTGAGTATTCGCTACAATTCGCTGACAATCTGCACAGCAAACATGGCATAAAGCTGTTTTTTTGTGAAATCCCGGCTTTTGATTGCAGATTTCAATATAATATCACATTGTTATCGTTTATGTGGCGCACACGGCGTGCTATAATACCATTAGGGTGAAAATGCCCGAACGAAAACGGAGGAAGAAAACGATGAGAGGTTTTCAGGCATTTATGTATCGTCTTTTCAGCGGCAGGCGAGGATCGGATCAACTTGGCTTGGCCCTTGTGATCACATCGCTCGTACTCAGCTTGTTGGCGTCTGTATTTCGGCTTGGCATACTGAGTCTTTTGTCTACCGGAATATGGTTTTATGCGTTGTTTCGCATGTTTTCAAAAAATATTCCGGCCCGAGACAGGGAAAACAGGTGGTTCATGTCGAAATATACGCCTGTTATGATCGGCGCCAGACAGGCGAGGGCACGTTTTAAAAACCGCAAGATCTATCTTTATTATCATTGCCCCAATTGCCGCGCATGGCTCAAGCTTCCCAGAAACATCGGTGAAAAAACGGTAACCTGCGGTAAGTGCGGCGCAATCTTTAAGAAGAAAGCATAGAGTATGTTCGGATATGTAACTTTGAACCCTTCCGGGCTGACAGAGGAAGAAAAGATGCGTTTTCACGAGGTATACTGCGGCGTTTGCAGATGCCTGAAAGATGAATGCGGGCATAAGGCCCGCTTTGCGTTGAGCTTTGACTGTACGTTTCTTGCGCTGTTGCTGAACGCACTTTATGAACCGGATGAAGTGATAAAAGACGCCGGCTGCGCGGCTCATCCTTTTAAAAGGCAAATGTGCTCGGTCAGCGAGATGACGCGCTATGCAGCGGATATCAATATGCTTTTGCTGTACATGAGCGCGCTTGACGGCTGGATGGATGACCGAAGCGGTGCGAAGCTTGCTTTATCAAAGATATTTAAGCAGAACGCTGAGAAGGTTATGAAGCGTTACCCCGAAAAGGCGAAGGCTGTCACAGGCGAGCTTCAAGCGCTTCATAGGCTGGAACAGCTAAATACCGACGATCCGGACGCAGCCTGCAGCTGCTTCGGAAGGCTTCTTGGCGAAGTATTCGCATATAAAAGCGATGAATGGGCGCCGGTTCTTCGCAGTATGGGCGTAGCGCTCGGACGTTTTATCTATCTCATGGACGCGTGGGATGACCTGGACAGAGATATTAAAAAACGCGCCTATAATCCGTTTGCCGCGATTAGAAACGAAGAGGATTACGAGAAGCGCGTATATGATATACTGACGATGGAAATGGCCGAATGCGTCGCGGAGTTTGAAAAATTGCCCATTGTGAAAGACGCGCATATTCTTCGCAACATACTGTATTCCGGCGTGTGGATGAAATATACCGCAAAGCAGGAGCGCAGTAAAAGAAAGGGAAAAGACGTATGATTCAGGATCCGTACAGCGTGCTTGGTGTTTCACCTTCTGCCACGGATGACGAAATAAAAGCCGCGTACAGAAAGCTTGCCAAAAAATATCACCCTGATGTAAATCAGGGTTCTCCGGAAGCGGAGCAGAAGATGAAGGAAATCAACGAGGCGTATGATATGGTTATCAACCATAAATATACGCCCGGCCAGAATTCCTATGGTTCGTACGGGCAAAACCGTTCAGGCGGAACCTATCAGGGCGCTGGCGGGTTTGATCCCTTTGAATGGTTTACCGGCGCGCGATATTCGCAATATGGAAACGGTTATCAGGGGAGTGAAAGCGAATCGGCGGATATGCGCGCCGTGCGGAATTACCTGAATGCGGGCCATTATCAGGAAGCGCTTCAGGTGCTTTCGCAGATTCCCGTACGCGGCGCTAAATGGTGTTATTACAGCGCTGTTGCCCATGAGGGGCTTGGGAACCGCATTAACGCGATGAACTACGCGCAGCAGGCGGTCAGAATGGATCCGGGTAATATGGAATATCGGCTGTATTACGAAAGGCTGACGCATAATCAGGATGTATACCGCAATAACAGCAGGGGCTTTACTGTAGCAAATGACGGAATGCGCTTTTGTCTGGGATTGTGCCTGTGCTCGCTTTTAACCCGGTTTTTTCGGTATTGCTGCTGCTATTTCTGATGGTCTGACGAGTACGTATAAGCCCGAAAGAGCGATTGCGAGCGCGGCTGTAATAAAGGCGGAGATATGAATCAGGCCGCCTGCAAGCACGTAAAGGATCAGAACCAGCGCTGCAGATGATGAGATCAGCGTCATCAGGCGGCGCTTTTTGCTTGGAGGCACGCGGAAAAGCAGGAATATGCCGATTGCAGCCAGAACTACGGCGCTGAGCGCCTGCGATATGCGGACCGAACCCAGCATAAGCGAGTCTGTGCGCAGGCTTTCTACAATAGCGCGTTCAAATGCATACATAAGGCCGTAAAACATGGCGCAGTCGCCCGGCTTTTGAAAGCGCTTCTTTTTTTCTAGAATCAGGATAAATAAGCAAATCAGAAAACACCAGGCGGATTCGTAAAAAAATGTCGCAGCAAACCAGCCCTCTAGCCTGTCAATGTATACTGCCATGGGGAAAAACTGAAGGGCACTGTTTTCAATTCGGACGCCGAAGGCTTCTTGATTAAAGAAGTTGCCCCATCGGCCGATTGCCTGACCGATGGCGACGGACGGCGCGGCCAGATCGATCAGCGAAAGAACGGGGAGTTTTCTTTTTCTGGCAAACAGAATTCCGCTCAACGCGCCAAGCAGTATGCCGCCGTAAATGGCAAGACCGCCGGAGCGAAGGTTGAATATGGAAAGCAGGTTTCCCTTAAATGTGTTGAGGTTGAAGGCTATGTAATACAGCCTTGCGCCAATGATTGCTGCGGGCAATACCCAGAAACTTAAATCGATCACGGTATCGGACCGAAGGAGATATCGCTTTTCGCGCCGTTCAGCAAGAATTATGCCTGCAAGCACGCCCAGGGCGATCATAATTCCATAATAGCGAATGGGGAAACCGTATATTTCAATGGCGGTTTGTGTGAATTTTATCATGCGGTTTACGCGCCTCCGGTTCATTTTCCGGTTAAATTATAGGGGCTAACAGGTGAAATTGTCAATCCTTATCCCCATGAAGGTTGCAATGGAGCGAGTTTTCGTATATAATCTATGGATACTGAGTTATTATGCTCATTTAAACTTGGAATATGCGTCGGAGGTTGTGTATGGCTAAAATGCGTGTAACGGGAAGGTTTTATGTGTTTCTGATGCTCGTTGCAGCCATCGTATTGTTTCTCTTCCGAGACAGCATTTTTACCTCCAGCGAGTATGCGGCTGTATATGCCGAAAACGCAAAGGATGTACGAACGGTTCAAGCGGTTATTGTGCGCGATGAAACGGTGTCTTCCGAAAGGCAGGTTTCGCGCGTGGAGTTTATCGCTTCCGAAAACACAATTGTTCGGGCCAATGATCCGGTAGCGTATGTATATTCCATGGAATACAGCGAAAGATTGATTAACGAGCTGAACAACATCCGCAAGAATATACAGGAATACCATAAAGTGGTTCTCGGAAATGAGCTGGATTCCACTCTTGAGGTATACGACCTAACGGTCAAACAAAAAGCGCTGGATTTGAAGAGCCTGGTGCGCAGAACCACAAACGGCAACTTCCTGAAGCTGGTCGAGCAACTGGAAAGCTCGATGGAGGCGCGAAGGCAGTACATGTCCGCCAATATGCGCAGTGACACCAAGCTGATTAAGTATTACGACGAGGAAAAGCAGAAGATCAATACCATTGACGGCTGGCGCAGCGCAAAGACCGCCGGCAAGGAAGGCGTAGTCAGCTTCTATCTTGACGGATACGAAACGCAGCTGACGGTAGACGGCCTTGAAAGCTTTTCCATTGACGATATGCGCACCGTGCTTGCCGGCGGAACGCTGAACAACGGCGCTTCGCGCAGTGAGAACGAAATCTTCCGCGTTGTCGATCAAAACCACTGGTACCTTGCGGTTTTGTCCGAGGACGGATCGTGGAACCCGGTCATCGGAGCTACGTATTCGTTCCAGATGCAGGGTTATGAAGATCTGATGTACACGGGTACCGTTACCCGCGTTCAGAAATCAGGTTCCACTGTTATGGCGCAGCTGGAAGTTCTCGACCCCATCGGTCCCCTGATTTACAAGCGCAGCGGCGTGTGCGCGCTGGGCAGTAATCTGTCCGGCCTTTCGGTGCCCGCAAAGGCGCTTGTCAAGCGGGATGGTCAGGATGGCGTGCTGCTTTTTGACGTTCCCGGCGGAACCTTTATACCGGTTGAAGTCATTCATCAGTCGGGCGATAAAGCGCTGATTCTTCCTCTGGTGGAAGGCGTTCTTGGCGTTGGTTCGCATGTTCTGATTAAGTAGGAGGCAGGTATGGCGTTCGGAGATGAAATTCTGAAGGCATATACCGACCTTCGGAACCGGCTGAATGAGGCGTCCGGTAAATGGGGCGGAGTTCAGATTCTCCCTGTCACCAAGACGGTTGAGCCGGAAAGAATACTGGTTCTCAAACAGTCGGGCGTTACCGCCATTGGCGAAAACCGCGTGCAGGAAGCAATGACAAAAATCGAAAAGCTGGATCATTCATTTGATATTCATATCATTGGCCGCATGCAGACCAATAAAGCGCGTTATGCCGTAAAGTTTGCCAAAATGGTCGAATCGGTCGATCGGCCGGAGCTTGCGCTGGCGCTTGACAGGGCGTGTGAACGGGAAGGGCGCGCGCTTGATATACTGATTGAGGTCAATATCGGAAACGATCCGGCCAAGGCAGGCGTATCGGATACGGAAGCGCCGGATTTTTTCAGAATGCTTTCGCAATATAAAAACCTTTCCGTCAAGGGGCTTATGACGGTTGCGCCGATTGTTGAAACCCCTGAAGATGCACGGCCGTATTTCAGACAGATGAGAAAGCTTTTTGACTTTATGCGCTCTATGCCCGGGGGCGAAAGCATGAATGTTCTTTCCATGGGCATGTCGGGCGACTGTATTGTTGCGGCTGAGGAAGGCGCAACATCCGTTAGAGTGGGTTCAAAGATTTTTGGCAAAAGGGTATATGATAACGCATCTGGCGCAGAGCAAGCGCGGTAAACATTGGAGGAATTGGAAATGGCTCAGAAATCCGGCCTGAACTTCAAAAAAATTTTGGAGTATATCGGGGTCGTGGAAGTGAATGACAACGAGGACGCAGACCGTAAAGGCGCACGCTATGACGATGACGCATACGACGAGGTACGATATACCCCGCCGCGCAACAGTCGTTCGCGCGAAGCATATGCGCAAAAGCGTACCAGAAGCGAGGAAAGCAATTATAACGTATATTTTGGCGCCCGTTCAGAACCCGAACGCCCTCGCGCCAAAGCCGCAGGACCTGCGAAGGTACGTCCCGCACAGGCACCCAGACCGCAGACAGCCCGGCGCGCGTCTGATCACCAGATGGTCAGGTCGGAAAACAGCATGCAGACCAGCAACTCGACAATGGTGTACTATCTGCATTCATTGTCCGAGTGCGGCGACGTCATTCAGGATCTGATTCGCGGAAACAGCGTGTTTATGAACCTTGAGGAAACAGATTCCGCCCAAATGCAGAGAATCGTGGACACGCTTGCCGGCGCTACCTTTGCGTTGAATGCAAAAATTCGCAAGGTAGCTGAAAAAACGTACTTGATTGCCCCCAAAAATGTAAATGTGAATATGACTAGAAGCGTGGAGCGCAGGTATTAAAGGGGAACAATATGAATCCGAGCATAACCTCTCTGATTGGAAAGGGTATTTACTATTTTTTGATGCTGATGGACTACGCGATATTGATTCGCGTGATTCTGAGCTGGTTTATGGACCCATTCAGCCGTATCATGCAGGTATTTGTGGCTTTTACCGAGCCGATAATCGCACCGATTCGCATGCTTCTTTCGCGTTTCACAGGTCAGTCAATGATGCGGCTTGATTTCGCTCCGTTTATCACCATGTTTGTGCTGTCGTTGGTCAGAAATATTGTGATCAGGATCTTTATGTAAGGGAATATTTGATAAAAATGTGTTACCGGCAGGAATTGCATAACCGCCTGTAGAATATCATTCGCAGCGTTAAGTGCAATGCTGCCGAAGCACCAATGAAAGGATAGATACTATGGCGATTACTGTAAAGGATATTCGTAACAAGATCTTTGCCCAGGAAGAGAGAGGCTACAACCTGAACGAAGTAGACGATTTTCTCGATGAGATCGCCCTTCAGATGGAACAGTTGATTCGCGAAAACGCAAAGCTTAAGGAAGCTGTGAAGGCCGCAGAGGAGAAGGCCGAGGCGGCTCTGGAGCCCACCACCGTCGATAACGCGCCCGTTGTTCAGGAAACCCTGCCCACATTCAACGAGCCCAGCTATTTCAAAAATCTGGAAACCACGCTGCGTGAAACTCTCATTAGCGCTCAGCGTATTGCCGACGAGACCATTGACGACGCCCGCAAAAAGGCCCGCAGAATCGTTACTGAGGCGGAGGAACAGGCGCAGACGATCGAAGAGCAGTCCGCAGCGAAGATGGCGGAAGCCAGAGCGGATTACGAAGCGCTCAAGAACGCGTCCGAGGAATATCGCCGCAACTTCAACATGCTGGTAGATGGCCAGGCGAAGATTCTGAAGGAAAGCCCGCTGTTTACCTGAGAATAAGACTTCAGGGTTATTCGTAAATTAATTTACGGAGCCCCCGAACGGGATGTGCCCGGGTCGGAGGCTCCGATTTGTCGTGCATGTTTTTTGCCCGCGCAGCCAAGCTACATGTGTGGAGGTGCGTGCAAATGCCTGGCGAAAAGCTTTTTTTGAAAATCGAACGCCTTTCCAACACTTTGGAACGGATGAAGCTGGATGAATATCTGGAGTTTGTTTCCGATAAAAAGCGAATGGTTACCATGGCGTTTCTGGGCGGAATGATGCGCGGCGTGGGCTTTATGTTCGGGTTTTCCATCATAGGCGCGATTGTGGTTACGCTGTTAAGACGCATTGTGCTGGACAACATTCCCGGAATCGGCGGCTTTCTGTGGGAGGTAATGAATGAAATTGAATCGCGCACGCGGTAGAACGGGTTTGGCGGTGATTGCAGCTTTTTGCATATTGATCGACCAGCTTACCAAATGGTGGGCGCTGGAATGGCTTTCCGATATGCCCGGCGGGCGCATAGACCTGATAGAAAATGTGCTGAGCTTTCACTTTGTACGGAATACCGGCGCTGCGTTTTCATTTCTGAGCGGTCACACGCTTTTGATCACTGTCATCAGCTTTGTAATCATAATGGCATTATTTGTGTTTGCATTCTTTTCAAAAACACTGGATTTCAAAGTCCGGATATGCTCTGGGCTGCTGTTTGCGGGCGGAGCCGGCAACCTCATTGACCGCCTGCGTTATGGCGCGGTGGTGGATTTTATTTCACTGGATATGATCAGGTTCCCGGTTTTTAATGTCGCCGATATCTGTGTAAGCGTCGGCGCTGTGCTTATGCTGTTGTTTATCAATTTTCCCGGAAGGCGGGTGAACGGAAAACGATGATATTTCAGGTGACTGAGGAACATGCAGGGGCGAGGCTTGATGTGTTTTTGTCCGCGCATGCTTCTGTTACCCGTTCGCGCGCGGGCAGCTTGATAAAGGATGGCGAGGTGCGCGTGAACGGAACGGCGGAAACCAAGGCGGGCTTTTCATTGAGAAAAGGCGATCAGGTGGAGTTTATCATGCCCGAGCCTGCGCCTGCGCATGTGGAGGCGCAGGATATTCCGCTTCGGATTGTATATCAGGACGAGGATCTCGCGGTTGTGTTCAAGCCCTCCGGAATGGTCGTCCACCCAGCGGCGGGCAATCATGACGGAACGCTGGTCAATGCGCTTCTTATGCATTTAAGCGGCCTATCCGGAATCGGCGGCGAAATCCGCCCAGGTATTGTTCATCGAATCGACAAGGATACCTCCGGCCTTTTATTGGTTGCAAAAAATGACAGGGCGCATGTATCCCTTGCCGAGCAGATTCAGGCGCACGATATCGAGCGCGCCTATCTTGCCATATTGATCGGAGGCATGAGTCGGGACTCGGGCGATGTGAACGCGCCGATTGGCAGGCATCCGGCGGACAGGAAAAAGATGGCGATTGTTCAGGGTGGCAAGGAAGCGAAAACGCATTGGGAGGTTATTGAGCCCTTGCGCGGCGCTACTTTGGTAAAGTGCGTGCTTTCTACCGGCCGAACCCATCAGATCCGTGTGCATATGGCTTCGCTGGGCCATCCTGTATTGGGTGATCCGGTTTACGGGCCTAAGAAGCCGCCTGTGAACGTTTCCGGCGGTCAGCTGCTGCATGCCTACAGGCTGGGCTTTACACATCCGACTACCGGACAGAATATGCTGTTTGAAGCTGAACCGGAGGAACGCTTTGCCTTGTGGCGAAGGAAACTGTCGCTGAATGGCTGATGCCGCTTGATATGAACGCATGATTGCATGCACGGGTTTGAATCTGACGGTGTATTTTGACAAACCGTACATAATTTTCTACCATAACGCCCCCTAGTCCGGGACAGAATATTCGTGACGAACGAATTGACCGGACGAGGGGGCTGTGTATTGAAGAGCATACGGGCGCTTATCGGTATGCCGGTTATTTCCATTGACGGCGGACGCAGGCTCGGACGCGTTTTGAGAGCGAGCGTAAACGAAGCGCTTGACGGGCTGGAAGGCATTTGGATTGCCGGCCGCTTTGGAAAAACTGCGTTTCTTCCGAAAGAATCCATTGAAATGCTTGGCGATGTAGCGGTGATTGTGAATTCGTTGATGAAAGTGAAACCGCGAGGGCAGGCGTTTCATATGCGCCGTGCGCTGGATGCTTCGGGAGCGCTGATGGGTGCGGTGACGGGCTTGTATGTAAATGAAGAAAGCCTGACCGTAGAGAGCTTGGAAATCTCCCTCGGTTTCTGGGAGGATATTGCCCGGGGACGGCAGCTCGTTCGTCATTTTGCCGTGCTGAAACCGCAGGGCGATGTAATTGTTTGCGGGAAAGGAGAGGACGTAAGTGAAAAAGGGCTTGGTTCGCGGTATGGTTGCGGGCGCGATGATCGGCGCATCCGCGGCGACGGTGTACGGGATGATGAACTGGCGGATGGAGCGGAAAATGGGCCGCGCGGCGATGAATGCGGGGAGAGCCATTGCCAAAAAAACCCATGATTTGTTTGGGTAAATTAAGCTTGGGACCGCAGGCCGCTGATTGCGGCAGGCGGTCATTTATCGGAGGAGAATATGAATCTGATTCGGCGCGACGCGGGTATTGTGCGCGTTGCAGTTACTGTAGCGCTTATGACGGCAGCGCTGATTGTGCTTGGGCCGCGGCTTAAGGATGCATTGATTGCGCTTTTGTTTTCCGTCATCATTGCGTATCTAATAGCCCCGCTCATGCGCTTTTTTGAAAAAAAGGTTTCCGCCAAAGCTGCGCCGCTTCTGGCGTTTGTTTCCGTGGTGCTGATATTGGTATTCCTGATCGGTGTGGTTCTGTTTCCGGCGCTGTCGGAGTTGTCCCAGCTTCCCGGCTATATTGCAGCGGCTGTCCGGCAGGTTGAACCGATCCTTGAGGGAGAACAACGCCTGCTTTCGCAATTCGGATTAGGAAATGACACCTTCGGCATACTTCCAAAGGCTTCAGACGCTGCGTCTGTGATTTCAAATACTGCTTCATTTTTGCTGTCGGGCGCTGCGTCCGTCGTTTCCGTTGTTTCCCAAATGATGGTTATACTGGCGCTTTCCTTTTTTATCCTGTCAGACTGGGAAACGATTTCGGTGCGCCTTTCCTTATTGATCCCGTCGTTTATCCGCCCGGGGGCGCTTCGCGCCGCATCGGGTATTCGAAGAGAGCTTGGCGCGTACCTTCGCGCGCAGGCTATGATTGTTTTATCGGTATCAGCCATGGCGATTGCCGCGCTGTATGTATTGGGTTCGCCCATACCCCTTGCTATGGGGCTGATGTACGGGCTTATGAATGCCATACCGTATTTCGGGCCATTGATCGGCGTGATACCGCCTGTGTTTTCGGCGCTTTCGGGCGGCTGGCAGCAGGCGCTTGTTACCCTTGGAGCGCTCCTTTTGATTCAGCAGATTGATAACTATGTGCTGTCGCCGCGCGTGGTCGGCTCGTTTTCCGGCGCAAGTCCCGCCATGGTGCTGTTCGCCATTTCTGCAGGCGCTGCGCTTGGCTCCATTATGGGCATGTTTCTGGCGCTTCCGCTATTGGTATCTGCCAAGGCTGCGTACCGCGCGTTTACTCAGGCAAAGGAAATGAAAACAGATATGTAATCGGAATACCATTTCGGTACATCAAAACATTACAAATGAAAATTGCATATACCGCTTGACAAAACAAGGCAGGCAGAGTATAATAATCCCTGTTGCTAAGACATGTGCCTGTAGCTCAGCCGGATAGAGTGTTTGGCTACGAACCAAAAGGTCAGGGGTTCGAATCCCTTCAGGCACGCTGAAAACGGAAGCGAAATGCTTCCGTTTTTTATTTCTGTTTTTATGCTTCTTCGCAATTCAGTTATGGAAAAAATCATAAGAATAGGGGATTACAGAGCAAAGGACTTCGCTCGCAAATCGTCTGATGGCGATAGCGAACGAAGTCCTTTGAAATTCCCTGTCTATGCAAAGATCTGTACTTCTTCCCCTTTTTTTACAAGGCTGTAAAGCAAATCTACATCCCGGTTGGAAAGAGCGATGCAGCCCTGCGTCCAGTCGCCAGTTTTGCCTTCGGGGTTTTCGCCGTGGATCATGATGAAGCCTCCGAGCGGCGTGTTCCATGGGGGACGCAGGCCGAGAAGGCTGGATAAGCATATGCGGGCGTAAACGAAGGGCGACAGGATGCGCTTCGCCCTTGCCGATTTTGCATCTTTCCCATTGGGATAACTGAGCCCGAAGGATATATGGAACTTACTCTGAAGATTGATGGTAACAATGCGGTACCTGCCTTCGGGGGTTTTTCCGTCGCCTTCTTTTGCTTTATCGCCGATGGGAGAAAAACCTAAAGAAATGGGGAAGGCGTGCAGCACCTTGCCATCCTTTTGTATGTATTCGAGGATGCGTTTGGCTTTGTATATTCTGATCATGGCTTTGTTGTGAATACGGCGCTGGTAGAGCCGGTGATTTCGATCAGTTCTGACGCGGTTACAAAGTCGTAGCCGTCAAGGATCAGCCTGGGAAGTAAAAGGGACAAAGCTTCGGGCGTTTCAGCGGCCGCGTCGTGGAATACGAGGATGGCGGAGTCGAAGCGCGCGCCATACGCGCGGTCACAGATTTCCTGAGCGGTTATATCCTTTACCATATCTCCGGAGTCCTGAGACCAGCCTACGAAAGTTCTTTCATCCAAAAAGGACGTAAACAGTTTTACGGAAAGTTTGGCATCCGGCGCGCGGAGCACGGTAGCCCTCCGGCCAATGGCTTTCTGAATGACATTGTCGGTTCGCTGAAGGCTTTTGGCTATATCTTCAAGCGTCATGTTGTTTAGGCTTGAATTGGTGTATGTGTGGTTGCCGATTTCATGGTTGGTATCTTTTAACAGCGCTGCCAGTTCCGGCTTGGCCTGTACATTGGAGCCCAACAGGAAAAATGTCGCGTCCGCGCCGTAGGCCTTTAAAACCTCCAATATCTGCTGGGTACCTGCAGCAGGGCCGTTATCAAAGGTAAGCGCGATATACTTGGTTTGTACAAGCGGGTTTTCCACCACCGTCACGCCGCATTCGCAGGTATGCGCACCGTCTATGGTGCGCGCAGTGATCAGCGCGGTGCCGGGCTTTCTGGCATACAAAACGCCGTCCACAATGGCGCATATGTCTGGATTGCTGGAAGTATACATCACGCTTACGGCGGGAGAGTTGACGGGCATGGAAATCACGCGCGTTTCATGGGAGGTATGCGCCTTCAGCATATAAGAATCTGCATCGAAGGCGATAGACTCGGTTTTGCCCGAAACGCGAATGATTGTACTGGCAGTAAGACCGTTTTTATCAACCGCTGTAAGGGTGGCGGTTCCGTGCTCCAGGGGTTTAACATAGCCGTTTTCATCAACCGAGCATATCTGAGGATCGTCCACCGACCACCGGATACCGTTTGCAAAGGCGTCCTCGGGCGTGAATATAAGCTCCGTTTGAATGCCGTCGGCGTGATAATCCACGTCGTAGGCCTTTTTTGCAAACTCCATCTTTGAGGGCGCTTCGCCCACATAAACAAGGCATGTGTCTGTAAGGCCGTTTTCGGATGTGGCGGTTACGGTGGCGCTTCCGTTGCCGGCTGCTGTCAGACGACCGTCCTTTACGGTTACGACGGATTCATCCGAGGTTTTCCAGACCAACACGCAGTCTGCGGCCGATTGCGGCGTGATGATCGGCGCGATGGTGTAAGTGCGGTTTTCGCGGGACAGCGCGATGCGGTGAACGTCAAACTCCAGTGTTTTTGGAATCTTGGATACGGTTATGGCAGTTTGAGCCTCAACGCCGTTTGAAGAGGTGCAGGTGATGGTGCATTGACCGATGGCTTTGGCTTGAACCCGTCCGTTTTTATCCACTGTCGCAACGCTTTCGTTGCTGGACGCCCATTGAACCGAACGGTCGCGCGCGTTTCCGGGGAATATGTATGCGTCAAGCAGCAGCACCTCTCCCGGATTCAGAAGCGCTTCGGACGGATCGAGCATAATGGAATTGACCTCGGAGGGTACGTATATGCTCGCGGTTGCCGTCATTCCGTTTACGGCTGTGAGCGTAATAATGGCGGTTCCGCTGCCGACGGCGGTTACAAGGCCCTTTTCATCCACAGTAGCTACGTTTGGATCGTCCGTCTGCCAGCGAATGCGCTGGTCGTCTGCGTCCTGATTGATGGTGTATTCCATTTGAATGGCCATTCCGGGTTTAAGTTCTATGTCAGAATCCACAATTGCCAGGCTGGTAACGGGATTGCCCGATACCGTTACGCGGATGGCGGCCGTATCTCCCGATTCGATTCGCGCGCGGATCAACGTGCTACCGGCGGCGTGTCCTGTTACCTTTCCGTTTGCGGAAACACTAGCAATATATTCGTTGTCGCTCGACCACAGTACCGTGTGATCGATCAGATTCACAGGCGTAATTGAAAGATTCAGCGATTTTGTCTCACCGGGCGAAAGCAGAAGCCCGTTCGGCGTTATGGTCAGTGTGTATGTACCTGCCGCATGAGCCGGAAGGCAGACGGCTGATAAGAAAATGATTGCAAGTACGACTCCCAACCAACGTTTCATAGCGCGACATGCCTCCCTCAGTATATTATGCTGGTATTATAGTAGATTGTTTGTAAATAGTCAATGCATTTGAAATGAAAAATACAAATCTCGAAATATAAATGAAATATTTGTGAAATTGCTTGCGAAAATGCGGATTATGCGTTACTATATGAGAAGAATGGGGGCGTATGTATGCAAATCAAGCTGCCGATAAACGAACTGAAAGTGTTTTTGGAAACCAACGAAGACGCGGAAGCCCTTGCGCAGGGCGAATACGTTGTCGATCTTTATGAAGAAGAGCCGCCGATCACGATAAACCTTCGAATTGACGACGAAAAGGTGTTTGTTCTTGCGGCGGCGCAGCTTTTATATGATGAAGAGCAGGACGGCTGGTATATGGGCGAGCGCGTGGAGGACGAGGAACTGATTACGCGGGCCTTCATCAGAGCAATGGAGGCATAGAGTGGATGACAGAGACCTCCTGAAGCAGGAGGCGGTTTCTGCGCTGGGCAATCTGATTCAGAATGTCGACAAAAAACTGTCCGGTGAGGAATGGGCGAACCGGCTCATGGAAGCCGTTGGCTCCATTCGGTCCATTTATGAATCCAACCGCGAGGATCTTGTATCCGATTGCGGAGCGACAAGGCCGGTGGCAGAGGCGATTGATATCATTGACGATTTGACCCGCTGCGTCATGAGGGATGAATACAGGAAAAAGCCTGTTATTAAGGACCCCAAAACGGCTGCGGGATATTTTCAGGCGTTGATGTATGGACGGCATATAGAATACTGCTACCTGATGCTATTGGATGCGCGGGGAAAGATGATAGCATGCCCGCTGATGCAGAAGGGTACGATTGACCGATCCGCCGTGTATGTCCGGCATCTTGCCCTTTCGGCGGTACGCGCCAAAGCGAAATACGCAATTGTATCCCACAATCATCCCGGTGGAAATATGTTTGCATCGCAGGCGGACGTACAAGTCACGCACGCCGCCATGGAGGCGTTCAATACCGTAGGCGTGATCCTGCTTGACCATCTGATTGTGTACGGAGACAGATATGCAAGCATAAGGGAGAGCGGTACGCCTACGGAAAAGATATGGCTGAATCAGAACAAAGAAGATAAGATCCTTATCAAGTGGCTTTCGAAGGATGCGCCGAAGGCCGGCAGGAGGTAAACATGGCGAAGATTATTTGCCCGAAATGCGGGAAAGCGACGCTCTATGAAGGCGATATGCCGAAATATTGCGCCCACTGCGCGGGGGAGCTTCCGGAAAAGGGCGCAGATAATGGTGTGGATGCGCTTTTAAAGGAAGCGCTGATAGAGGATGACACTGCCATTCGATATCAGCATCTTCTGAAAATCCGGGAAAAGTATCCCGGTCAGTACGCGGTTGAGTTTGAGATTCTTTGCCTTGGCCGATTGTACGAGCGCGGAGGCAAACCGGATTTTTACCGGATCCCGTTCTGGCCGCTGGCTGCGCTTGATACCCCGCAGGAGTATCCGAAAAAGAAACGCGAGGAAATGCTGAGACATTTCTTTGAAAATCCGGAGCTTGACAGGGTGCGTGCGCTTTCCGTGAACCCCGATGATTTCATGCAGGAATATCTGGATCGCATGGCCGAGGGATACGTAGATGTATTTTTGAAAAGCAGCAGCGCGAATTCCTCCTTTTTTGGCTTCAGAAGGCGCGAAGGTGAAATCATGAGGCGCTGCGCCGTATGCCTGGCGCGAATGATGGCCAATGTTGAAAACGCGCCATATCCGGATGAAGCGGTTCGCAGCATGCTGGTTAAGGCGCTGTGGAAGGCGTTTGTGCTTTCCTTCCATGCGGAGGGTGCGGAAAGCTGCCTTGTGGAACAGGCGAAAAAACATGTGAAATACAGGCCGCAATAAAACGAATGTTTGGAACATATAAGCAATGCTATCCGTCTAACGGGTATGGACGCGTATTTTTAGGAGGAATATATAATGAAGCGATCGACAAGGTTTGTTAGCTTCGCTCTGGCGCTTGCGATGCTGTTTGTATCCAATGCCGGTATGGCGGCGGGCATGACGGCGGGAAGCGGCGCGTATGGCGCTTATATGGGCCTGGATGGATCCATCTACCAAACATGGTTTGAGGATCCGGTCGTGGAAGAGGGAGCCGACTGGATCGTGGGCGTATACGACGGGTATGTATATTATCAGTCGAAAGCCGAAACGGATATAAACGGAAAGCTCACCAGCGCCCTTTACCGTGCGCCGATGACGCTTGTAACCGACGCGCCCGAAACCGATCGCGGCAGCGCGGAAATGATTGTTGAAAGCGTCAGCGGACACGCCGTGCTCGATCAGAATACGGGCTACATTTATTACGTCAGCGGGCTTGACCAGATGAGTATCAATATCCTTACCTGGTATCCCTCGCTTGGCAAGGTCGATGTTACCGTGCACACCGCGTTTGAACCGGTTGTCTCGCTTGCGCTTTCGGCCAATGGCCCCGTTTTTTATACGAGAAACGGAAAGTTCTTGTATGTGCACCTTTTAAACCAGGCGATCGGGATTCCGATGGATGAGGAGCCCGTTCAGTCCACGGAGCTCTTCGCAGGGGTCGAGGTTGTGCTCACCGAAAGCGGTAAGCTGATGCTGCGCCTGGATGCTGTTAATAACATCACCCTGCTCATTGAGGAGGGAGTTCAGGCTTACGCACTGTATGACGACAGCGTATACTATATCCGTAAAACCCGCTGGCTGAGCGAGATTAATCGCTTTGATCTGGTTACTCAGACGTCAAACGTGCTTTGCCGCACGATGAAGGAATGGCTTGCGCAGCTTGTATGCGCGGGCGATTATCTGTACATCATTGATGCGCAGTACACGGTATACCGTGTAAGCCCGGTCACCGGAAAGTATGCTGCCTTTACGCATCTGGGCGAACCCTATCAGGATTATCCTGAATACGAGCCGATGCTGGCGGCGGCCGGCGACGAGCTTTTGTTCTATGATCGTCCGCTCGATTCGTCCACCGGCTTGGAAACGAGGTTTTTCTATAATGTATATGTAGGCTCCGAGGAACGCGCGACGCCCACGCCTACGCCTTCTCCCACGCCCACGCCTACGCCTGCACCTACGCCCACGCCCTATGTATACCCCACGCTGTCTCGCGGAAGCCGTGGAAACGATGTCGTTACGCTTCAGACAAAGCTGGTCGAGCTGGGCTATCTGAACGATAAAATCGACGGTGTTTTCGGCGCAAAGACGCAGGCGGCAATCGAATGGCTGCAGGCGGATCAGGGCCTTCCCGTAACGGGCCGTGCGGATAACGAGTTTATGCATAAGCTTGTAAACGGCGAAATCGGCGCCTATGATCCGTATGTCGCACTTTCTGTAGGGGCATCGGGCGAGCGCGTCGTCAGGCTTCAGAACCGTTTGAAGCAGCTTGGTTATATGGCCGGCGCGGCAGACGGCAAATACGGAAATGCGACAGCTACGGCTGTTAGACTTTTCCAGCAGGAAAACGGTTTGAACGGTACCGGAAACGCGGATACCGAAACGCTGAAGGCGCTCTTCTCAGAGAGCGCCAAGGCGTGCCAAAGCTATATAGATTTACAGATCGGCGACAGCGGATACCGCGTCGCTGAACTTATAGACAGGCTGATTGAGTTGTACTATCTTCCGTCCAAAGAGGCGGGAAATCAATACACGTCCAACGTACAGTCAGCTGTAAAAATGCTTCAGTCCGAACTCGGATACCGGCAAACAGGCATTGCAACGGCTTATATACAATCTATACTCTTTTCATCAGGCGCGCCTGAGAACGATGAATACATAGAGCTTACTCGCGGAGATAAAAATAGCCGCGTACGAGAAATGCAATACCGCCTGATCTACCTTGGTTACATGCCCTCTGGCGCAGACGGAAACTTCGGCTCCAAAACGCTGGCAGCTGTGCAAAAATTTCAGGAGCAGGTTGGCCTGACGGCAACAGGTGTGGCAACGGTTGAAACGCTTAAACGCCTGTATGCCGGAAATGCGCCTGTGTACGATCCGTTTACAGCGTACAGCCCTGCCGTTATCGCCGAAGTATCGGTCAATTCCGCAGATGTATATGATCGTCCGTCTGTGGACGGCGTTCGTCTGGGACGCATGAGCAAGGGTTCGAAGGTTACCGTTGTTGCTGTCAACAGCGCGTGGGCGCGCATTGTAAATACCTATTCCGGGCAGGGTTATGTGCTTCTGAGTGCGATTACGATAAGCGAACCGGAACCCACGCCGACTCCGACGCCTGCGCCTACTCCGACCCCGACGCTACCCCCTGTCGTTGATCCGTTTGTTTACCCGACGGAACCTATGCTGGTGTATGCGGTTGAAGATATCGTGCTTATGTACGAACAGCCATATGATACCGCGGAAGTGATTACAACCATCGCTTACGGAACAATTGTGAATGTGGCGGCTTATAACGATGTATGGGCGTTGATTGAGTATGAGGACTTTACAGGTTATGTTCTTAAGAGGAGCTTTGCCCTGTATGAAACTCCGGCTGTAACGCCTACTCCTACGCCGACGCCTATGCCCATGACGCCTGTCGACGAGCCGGTATCCGTTATTGCCATTAATGAATTTGCCTCTATGCACGCGCTTCCCGACGGACTGTCGGAAATCATATGGTCGATACCTTATGGAGAAGAAGCCGTTATGCTGGCATACAACGAAGTCTGGGCGTATGTTGAGTACATCGGTATTACGGGCTATGTACTGAGGAACCAGCTTCAGCTTTATACTCAGCCAGAAGAGACGCCGGAAATCACGCCTACGCCAACGCCCGTTATAACCCCGACGCCCGTACCCATGACGTTTGTGGATGATCCTGTACCCGTCATGGCAATGAATGAGTTTGTGGCTATGTATGCTGTGCCGGATGAACTGACGGAGATTCAATGGTCAATACCGTATGGCGATATTGCATACATGCTTGCGTATAACGATATATGGGCGTATATAGAATACGGCGAACTTACAGGCTACGTGTACAGAAGCCAGCTGATGGTTTACGAAGAGCCTGAACCCACGCCGGAGCCGGAGGCGCCCCCAGAGCCTACGCCGAAGCCCAGCCTCGAGCCCACGCCCGAGCCCACGCCGGAGC
>JAZSRC010000020.1:0-9680 GCA_045538305.1 Clostridia bacterium
TCTGAGAATGAGTTGGACGGCGACAGGATCGCGATGCGCTTGGCGTCCAGGTGATCGCGCTGGCGGTACATGAGGAACGCTGCGCGATGCATGGCAACGCTCGTTTTACCGGAGCCTGCGCCGCCGACCACGGACAAAAGCTTTACGTTTTCAAAGCGGATGGCGCGGTTCTGTTCGGCCTGTATGGTGGATACGATCTGCCGGATATGACGGCTGGTCGCGCCGGACAGGATGTCGAGCAAAAGTCCGTCGTCAATACCCACGTCAGTGTCCACAAAATAGATCAGCCTTCCGTTATCCATCTTGTACTGGCGCTTGAGCGTCATATTTCCCGATATTACGCCGGACGGGCTTTCGTAGGATACCGAGCCCGGCATGGAATCATAATACAGACTGCATACCGGCGCACGCCAGTCATGTACCAAAAGCGCGCCGTCGGAATCCTTCAGACTGTATAGGCCAATTACGATTTTTTCGCTTTCTCCGCCGTTTTCGGTGAAATCCACGCGCGCAAAAAACGGGGAAAGCAACATACGCTCGTAGCGCTGCGCCTGATTATCGGTGAGTGCTTTTCGGGCCAGAAACCGATCGACCTCGGTTGCCAGCTGTTCCATATCCTGCACGCTGAGCGCAGTCGGCTTCAGGCGAAGCTCTTCCCATGCGTCTGCCAGGAGCATACGAATGGAGCTGAGATGCCCTTTGGAATAATCGCGCGATTGTTCTATTACCCCAAGCAGCAGCTGTTGAACGCGTGCCGTATACTGCTGTTCAAGCAGCAGTTCTTCGTGTTTGTCCATCCATATCCCTCCCTTATAAAGTGCTTTACAGTATTATGCGACGTTTTGACCCAAATAACCATACGATATTCCTACTTATTATACCATGTAGGCGGACGATTGTAAAGATATAATGTATTTTTGATCAAAGCCCTGAAAATATCGCTGTAGGCGGAATGTAACAGCTTCGTGTGGATATACTAATGGATACCGGTATATCCGGAATTTTTCTTTGGAGGAACCCCGTAGTATGAAGATTGTACGTACAATTGTCCTGCTCCTGCTTGCTGTTGCCATCGTGGCTTTGACCGGCTGTTCCAACGGCGGAAACGATATGGGCGCATCGTCAACTGATGTACAGACGCCCTCTGCGCAGATTACGGAGCGCCCTGCGGATGATGCCGGTAACGGCGGTATGCTGGCGACGGAATCGCCTTCTGCCCAGACGACTACGCCCGCGGACGCCCCGGAGCTTCCGTAAGCGTGTAAAGGGAAGGGAGCCGAATGCTGCGCGCATTTTGCTCCTTTTGTGTTTCACGAAAAAAGAAACATAAACATGCTTGAAATTGCATAAGTTATGGGATATAATGACAAATGTTGTGCGCCCGTAGCTCAGTGGATAGAGTGTTCGACTCCGACTCGAAAGACCGTGGGTTCGAATCCCGCCGGGCGCGTATAAAAAATGTCTGCCGCGTTTTGCGGGCAGACATTTTTTTTGAGCGAGTATCCTCATAAGAGGGATTTGTTCAGAAAATAGCGGAAAGTTTCTTCAAACAGAATCTCATGGGAGCGAAGGATCTGTTCGCGGTTCCAGCAGAGGCCGCCTTCATCGATCAGCCCCTCGTTGCTTTCAAAGCATGCGCTGACTGCGCCGCAAACATGATGAAGTGCTGATACCAAGTTAAAGGACGGAGGGTTTTTGCCGGAGGGAACGTCGGGTATGGGAAGGATAGAGAAGGGGAGGCCTTCCTTTTCGCCGTGTTCATTGGCGATGCCGGCAATTTCGAATATGGCCTGATTGATCTCCTTTGGTACGTAATGCGGCTGTAGAAGTGCGTTCATGGAATTGGATCCGCCGTGCAGCTGGTAAATGCAGTCGGGTTTTTCGGTATCCGCAAGCTTCAGAAGGGCGGCCGTTTCCTTTGCCATGGGGGAGAAGAAATTGTCATGCATGATATTAATGCCGTCGTCGTTGAAATATCCGCCGAGGAAACCGTAAGCGCGCATCGGGTGAACTGCTTTGCACTCCGGCCAGCCGCATAGGGAACCGTCCTGCCATGTGCCCTGTCCCCAGTAGCGAAGCTCTTTGCCCGTCAGGCCGACAATGGCATCCGGCTCGACGCGCGCGCGCCCGTCGGGATTGGCAATGGGCACGATGACCAGACGCAAGCGCTTTGCGAGCGCCAGCAGCTCGTTTTTCTCCGTTCCGTCCGGCAAAAAGCCCGTTTCCATAAGGGTAATCAGGTTATAAAGCGCTGCAATTCCCTCGGTTTCCTGTCCATGTACGCCGGCAATCAATATAACGGTCGGCTTTACCCGCTTGGACTTATAGCAAGCGGGATTCATTGCGCCGCAGGCGGAGGAATAATTTGCGAAGGATTTGCTTTCACCGGCATCTCCGTAGGACAGACATACTACGCTTCGCTTGCCTGGCGTTTGGCACAGTATCTGCTTTTGGGCCTTTTCCGCCCTGTCATACAGTCTGAGTATGGATTCATAGTCTGAAACCCAGTTTTGGCACATAACAGCTTCTCCTTGATAGTTCCGATATCAATCGGCAATGATACGGACGGTAGAACCGGTCAGAGTTTTTCTGACGTCAATTCTGCGGTCGATTTTCTCGCCCAGCTCCGGCATGTGCGAAATCACGCCCACCAGGCGCTTTCCGTCGGCCAGGCGCGACAGCACATTCAAGGCGTTCTTGAGCGCGTTTTCATCCAGAGAGCCAAAGCCCTCGTCGATGAACATTGCCTCTATGCGGATTTCACCGCTGCGGCTTTGCACAACGTCTGAAAGGCCGAGTGCCAGCGCCAGCGACGCCAGAAACGATTCTCCGCCGGACAGGGTGGAAACGTCCCGCCACTGCCCTGTGGAGCGATCGAGCACGTCAAGATCCAGGCCTGCCTGTGCGGCGCGGTTTTTGGAGTCTTCTTTTACGCGCAGTGTAAACATGTCCTCGGTCAGAAGCGTCAGACGCTTGTTTGCGGCGGCGACAATCATTTTGAAGTAATACTGCTGAACATAGCTTTCAAACGAAAGACGCATTTTCTGGGTCAGCTGACCTGCGATGCAGCGGTACAGATCGGTAACGACAGCCCAGTATTCGGCGCTTTTTTGCTTTTTTCCGTAAGCTCTTTTGATTTCAGAAAGCGCCTCCGAATGCCTGCGGATTCTATACATGACGGCGTTTTCTCTGGCGCCGGCTTCTGACAGAAGGGCGGTAATCCGCTTGTGCAGATCTTCAAGCGCCTGAACATCCGGACGGCTTTTGCCCTGAAGGCGCAGCTTTTTTTCCGAAATGCTGTCTGACAAGGATGTTTTTTCGCTTTCAAAAAGACGGATTGTGCGATCGGCTTCGGAAATCCGGGCTGGCGGCATTTTGCTAAGCTTATATTCGCTTGCATCCTGAAAGCCCTGCGCGGTCAGCGCGTCCAGAAATACTTTTTTCTGGGCGGCATGACGGGCATACAGATCCTGAAGCGCTTTTTCACTGCTGCTTCTGGCGGTTTCCTGAGAGGCGATTTCAATATCGATATTCTGTACATCGCTTCGCGTGCGCTCAATTGCTTTTAATAGCTTGTCTGCTTCCTTTTTCAGCGCATTTGCCTTTTGAAGTACGCTCTCTTCGCTTTCATTTTCGCCAATACTCTTTTCTGCCAACGCTTCAAGCGCGCTTGCAGCGTCCTTTTTTGCCTCCATCAGGGCTTGCTGCGCTGTTTGAAGGCGTTTTTCACATTCATTTCGTAAACTTTCTGCCTGTTCCATTTCCTCGCGGGAAACGAGCTGTCCGGAGGCTTTTGCCGGACACGGGTGAACCGTAGAACCGCATACGGGACAGGGCGTGTTTTCCATGAGCGTTTTTGCCAATAAGCCTGCCTGACTCAGATGATATTGCTCCTTGATTTGCGTATAGGCCTTATCGGCGGCGCTGCTTCTTGAAAGCGCCTGTGCAATATCCCGGGTAACGACGACTATTCTTCTTTTTGCCTGAGAAAGCTTTTTGATCATCGGAAGCAGGCTTTCAAGCGCGCCTGCCTGTATGCGCATTTGTTCCGCGCTTTCCCGGTGCGATTCCGCTTCTTCAAACGTCTTCTGTGCGGCTGGCTTTTTTTCCTGCCATGCGGAAAGCGCTTTTTTTGCATTTTCAAAGGCAGCTCGCTGAATTCTTCCGCTGTCCTCAATGGCGCTCAGCGCGGCTTCCTCGCTCATGACCGCTTGAGCGCGCCTTGCGGCGGAAAGCGCGTTTTTCAATCGCTCCATATCCGCCTGTTTCAGAAGCAGCGCTTCATATGCGGCGCTTTTTTTCTGAAGGTCGTCAAATTCCTGGTTCAACGCGCGGCTTTTTGCAATCTCTTCCGTCAGTTCGTCGCGCTTTTTTTCATAAGCGGTTTTTTCAGCGGAAGCTTCCTTCATCCGCGCTTCTTCATATGCCAACAGAGACTCTGTAAAGGCGATTATTTCCGGCGCGTATTTTGCTTCTCCGATTTTTGATATTAACGAGTCCTTTTCCGGGAAATCTTCATCCGGCTGTATGCGCGCGGCATTTGCCTCAATTGCTTCATTCAGCTTTTCCATGTCCCGGTCGCATTCGGTCTTCATTTCTCGAAGCTCTTTCTGAAGGTCGTCATACAGCTCCGTATTGAAAAGCTTTTGAAACAGAAGCTTTCTGTCGGTGGATTTAGCGTTCAGTATTTTCTGAAAATCGCCCTGCGCGATCATGACGGTCTGCGTAAACTGATCCTGTGTGAGCCCGATCAGGGCCAGGACCTTTTCATTCACCTCGTCTACGCCCGTGAAGGCTTTTTGATCCGATAAGCGCGTCAGTACGGCTTTGGGTTTTTCTTCGGTTGTGCTTTTTCCGTTTTTGGCAAGGCGCGTATATTGAGGATTGCGGCGGATATTGTATGTTTCGCCCCTGTGGCTGAAGGTAAAATCGACATATGTGGCTTCGTTCATCGACGCATAATCCGAGCGGAAGGATTTGCTGCTGCGCCTTTCGCGCCCGCCGGAACCTTCCCCGTACAGGGCGAAGGATATGGCGTCGAAAATCGTGGTTTTGCCTGCGCCTGTATCGCCCGAAATCAAAAACAGGCAGTTTTCCCCCAGCAGCGTAAAGTCGATTTCGGTTACTGCCGCATACGGCCCGAAGGCGGACAATGTAAGCTTAATCGGACGCATGCCGTTTTTCCTCCAATCGCTTCAGTACTTTTTGAAATACGTCCATATGCTTTTCGGTCGGCTCCTGATTTCCGTTCAGCTGTTTATAAAAGTCTAAGAACAGTTCGCTTACGGACTTGCTTTCCAGGCGTTCCTGTATGATTTCGTCCGCTTCCTGGAGCGTTCTCGAGTTGGAAACAGAAAACCTGAGCATATTGGGAAACACGGATGTTATGTCGAGCTTTGCATCCGGCGGTACGATCTCATCCGTCACCGTAACCCATACATAATCGGGCGAGGGGGGCATGTGCATAATGTCCCAAAGGCTGCCCTTTACCATCCGAAGGTCGCGCAGCGGCGTAAGCGGGCGCGTGTGTACAGTGATGTTTCCCTTTTCGCGAACGTCTACAATGGTTGCGCTCTTTTCATTTGCGGCTTCGGAGAAGGAGTATTTCAGGGGCGATCCCGCATAGCGCAGCTTGCTTACGGAAACGAACTGCGGACGATGCAGATGCCCGAGCGCTACGTAATCGAAAGCGCTGAACAGAGAGGCGGATATCTGATCGAGCGTACCGACGGAGATTTCTTCGGAATCGGAGGTTTCGCTTCCGGCGATAAACTGATGGCATACAAGGATGCTGCGCCTTTCTGCGTCGACCTCAACGGATTCAAGCACCGCCCGGACGGCGTCCTGATAGGAGCGGATTTCCCAATCCGGATAAAAGCGCTTCACATCCGACGGACGCAGAAAGGGCATCAGGTATATGTCGATCTCGCCGTATTCGTCCGGGATGGTTTCTTTATGAAGCGCGCCCGAAAACGCTTCGGGCGTATGTACGCCGGCTTCGCGTATGAGCGAGGAGAAATACGATATTCTTTCAGAGGAGTCGTGGTTTCCGGAAATCATGAATATCTTTTTGCCGCGGGTGGTAAGGCGTGAGATAAAGCGGTCAAACAGCGCCATGGCTTCCGCGCTCGGGTTCGATCTTTGGTATACGTCGCCTGCGATCAAAACGGCGTCTGTTTGTTCGTCCTCGGAAATCTCTATAATCCGATTCAATATGTATTCCTGGTCGGCCAGAAGGGAAACATCATTTAAGATTTTTCCCAGATGCAGATCCGATATATGCAGAAATTTCATGTGCTCCACCTGCCGGATTGTAATTGATAACGGATACTATGCCCGTGTGTTATAGGGATGCTCTACCGTAACAACGGCAAACAGGCTGTTGCTCTCATCGTTTACCAGCTTTCGTATCTCGGCGGCGATTTCAGCGCTGGGCTTACTCATATCGTGAGGAACTACCGCATCGAAGATCACGTTTGTATGGGTGGGACCGACGACCATTCGAAAATCATGGATGGTGATTCGCTGGTCCAGATTGTTTTTTAGAAGCGCTGTAATGCTTTCGCGCATGCTTGTGATTTCCTCGTTGTTCACGGAAAGAGGGTCCATATGGATTACGGCTTCACAGTGAAGCTCCGATTTTAGTCTTTTTTCGATTGTGTCGATCAGATCGTGCAGTGCGAGTATGTCTCCGTCGGAGGGAACCTCCGCGTGCAGCGAGAGTATAATGCGGCCGGCGCCGTAGTTGTGAACAATCAGGTCGTGTATGCCCAGAACGCCGTCATAAGAGCATACGATTTCTTCTACATACTTGACAAACTCCGGGTCGGGCGGGTTCCCAAGCAGAGGGCTGATGGTTTCCTTTGCGGCTTCAACGCCGGCTTTCAGAATCAACATAGATACGAGTATGCCGACGTATGCATCCAGCTGCCAGCCGGTAAAATGGGCGACGATACCGGTAACAAGAACCGCGCCCGTTGCGCATGCGTCCGACAGGCTGTCAAGAGAGGCGGCCTTCATGGCGGAGGATTGAATGATATCTGCGGTTTTCCTGCCAAAGCGCCACATGTACAGCTTTGTCAGAACTGAGCATGTAAGGATAATAACGGTGGCTGTATTCAGCGCTACCTGCTCCGGATTCGCAATTCTGGATGCGGAGGATTTCAGAAGCTCAAAGCCCATTAGAACAATGATCATGGCTACGATCAGCCCGGTAATATACTCCATGCGCCCGTGTCCGAAGGGGTGCTCATCATCGCCGTGCTTTCCTGAAATTCTAAAACCGATCAGTGTGATCACCGATGATGCAGCGTCGGAGAGGTTATTGAAGGCGTCCGCCATGATGGCGATGGAGCCGGATATCATGCCGCCCAGATATTTTCCCGCAAACAAAAGGATGTTTAATAGAATTCCAAACGCGCTTGCCAGCATGCCGTATTGGCGGCGGACGGATGCGTCCTGCGTGTTTTGATGGTTTTTGATAAACAGCTTCGCGATCATATTCAACATTGACTCAGATTCCTCCGGTTGTTTGATGTTGGCGTGCAACGATTATACCACAGTTTCCCGGAATATGGTATGGCAGCGTCCGGATATGTGTTAAACATTTGGCCTTTTCGGGCCTTTGCTTGACAGAGCGGCGGATTGAGAATATGATGGATACGCTGAAAATGTGTGCAAGGGGTTTGTTTATGCGCGATCAGGTAATGGAAGCGATCCTTCGGGAAAAAATCATTGTAATCGTCCGCGGCGTAGGACTGGAGGATATGGAAAAGCTCGTGGAGGCCATCAGTGCCGGCGGGATTTCGCTGGTTGAGCTTACCTTTGACCAGACCAGTGAAAAAGCGCGCATGGAAACGCTTGCCGGCATTCGCATGATCAGCGAAAAATTCAAAGGGCGCGTGATTCCGGGCGCCGGTACGGTGCTTACAAAGGAGCAGGTGGCGCTTGCCCGGGAAGCGGGAGCAAAGTATATTATTTCTCCGAATGCGGATGAAGAGATTATTCGCCTGACCCGCGAATACGGCCTTGTATCCATACCGGGCTGCATGACGCCCACCGAGATTGTTTCCTCAGTTAACGCCGGCGCGGATTTTGTGAAGCTGTTTCCGGCAGGCGTTCTGGGTCTTGAATATGTAAAGCTGATTGCCGCGCCGCTTAAGCATGTAAAACTGCTCGCCGCAGGCAATGTAACGGAGGAAAACGCCGCCGACTATCTCAAAGCAGGCTGCGCCGGTGTGTGCGTGGGCGGACGGATTGCGAACAGAGAATGGATTTCTAAAGGCCGGTATGATTTGATTGAAGAGATCTCAAGAAAGAACAAGCTGGCCGTTCAGATATAGCGAAGGAAAAGGGTTTCTGCAGATTTTTACTTCTGCAGAAACCCTTTTTATATCACGGTATGATGCTTTCAAAGGATGCGTCTATTGCCGGGTTAATTCTTTTGCGAAAGCGAGCGTTTTTTCAAGCGCCTCTTCTTTTTCGACGCCCTCAAGGTGCAGCTCGTGCGCATATCTGATGAGTTCGCCCATCTGCTTTCCGGGCTTGAAGCCGTGCGCGATCAGATCTTCGCCTCGAACGGCGGGGCGCGATATCAGGGTGCGGTACGCCTCGGTCATTTCGGAAAGAACGCCTTTCAGGTTTTCTCCGTCGCCTGACAGGCCTGCAAGCAGGGAAAGATCGCCCGGTTCGATACATTTGTCAAAAAGCTTCATGTACGCGGCCCTATCGGCGTTTGCTTTGTAAAGCGCGTCAGGCGCTTCGCTAAAAAGAACCATGTTTTCGACGTATTTTTTCAGCCGGACTTCATTGGTAATCTTCGAAAGGAACAGCTTAGTCTTTTTTGCCTTTTCCTGCACCTGATCGCCTTCAAAATGACATGCGATGACAGACAGCATAAGGCCAAGGGGATACTGCGCGCCGATTCTGAGATCGGCTGCCTTGGAAAGTGCGTTCATGGCGCGTTCAAATGCAGCTGAATCCATTTCTGCAATCTCTGCAAACCATGTGTTCAGCTGATGCATATCCCTGAGTACATCGAAGAAAATGCGGGGATCCTTTCCCTTTATGAGCCCCTTTACCAGCTCGTCCATAATCCTTTCGCTTGCAAGGGCGTTAAGCTCCATCGTGCGGCAAAGACGGATGGTTTCCGGCGCGACCGCAAACGAAAAGCGCGCCGCAAACTGTGCGGCTCTCAGCACCCGAAGGGGATCCTCCTGAAACGATTCGTCGTTCACGTGGCGGATCACGCCCTTTTTCAAATCGTCAATACCGCCGAAGAAGTCCAGAATTTCCTCGGTCAATACGTCCTGCATCAGCGCGTTGATGGTAAAGTCGCGCCGTTTTGCAGCTTTTTCAGGGCCTAGGAAGGGATCGACAAACACTTCAAAATCCTTATGTCCGCGTCCTGTTGCCTTTTCGCTACGGGGCATGGCTATGTCCAGATCGTAGTGACGAAGGCCGAATATGCCGAAGCTTGCGCCCATAACGGTGCGCGTGCCGAGTGAATCCAGAATCTCCTCCAGCTGCGCGGGCGTTATGCCATGAACTTCCACGTCCACATCTTTGTTTTCGCGGCCCATCACATAATCTCGGACGAATCCGCCCACATAATATACCCGGCCGCCCGCCTCCCGGCCCCTTTCTTGACGGGGGCGGGGCGCCACAGTATCTTTTTTTAT
>JAZSRC010000008.1:0-2126 GCA_045538305.1 Clostridia bacterium
ATAATCCCGGAACCAATGCGGGTTTTCAGGTCCACCATTGCCGGCAGAAAGCGGGTCCACATGGCTTCCATGATAAAAAGGTTTTTATGCTTTGCGGCGGAAATCAGAATTTCCGCTTCGCAATCGTTCAGTGTAAATGGCTTTTCAACCACAAGGTGTTTTCCGTTTTCAATCAGCGTAAGCGCATCGGCGAAATGAAACGGATGCGGGGAGGCAACATACACAAGGTCGACGGCGGGATCCTCAGCCAGCGCCTTCAACCCCTCGATTGCGCGGGGGAGCTGATATTTTTGGCGGAAGGCCTCGGCACGCGCGGCATTTCTTGAACAAACGGCAGTCAGCTCATAATTTGCGCCCCGTTTGAAATCCGCCATTACCCGGTTGGCAATACTGCCTGTTCCCCAGATGGCTACGCGTATTTTTTGCATACGAATGCCTCCAAATATCCAAACTATGTGTTAAGTATACACCCTGTGAGCATGTTTCGCAATCCGGTATTTTCAGAAAATTTGCCGAGGGTATTATAAAACATTTATGGTTTCATCTTGTTTTTGAGTATTTTCGTGTGTAAAATAGAAAAGGAGGTGATCATGTGAAACGAGTTATGATAATACTGCTTGCGCTTTTGCTGACAGGCTGCTCCAGCGGAGAAATCAGCGCCGACAGCGCGGAGATATTGATGATTAATGTGGGTAAGGGCGATGCGATACTGGCCTTTTCAAACGATAAAACCTATTTGATCGATACCGGAAAACCGGAGGCCTTTGGCCGAGTATGCGCGGCGCTGGAAGATAACGGCGTGCAGAAGCTCGATGGCGTGTTTATCACCCATGCGGATGACGATCATGTGGGCGGCCTTTCCTTGCTTGTGGACGCTGGCTATAAAATCGACAGAATATTTGCATCCGGCTATTGTATAGAGTATAAGGAAGAAAAGCATCCGGCTGTCGTTCAGGCCAAACGGCTTGGAAAGGAAGTTGAGTGGCTGTATGCAGGCGACAGCGTGGATGAGCTGTTTTATGTTTATGCGCCGGATCGCCTTTTTGAGGATAAAGAAGATAACAACTCTCTCGTTATGATGATGAAAACCAAAAGCGGGAGAATACTTCTGACCGGCGACATGGAATACCCACAGGAGGCAGCGCTTATGAGCAGCGGGGCCGATCTTGCTTGCGAGGTCCTGAAGGTTCCGAATCATGCGGATGATGACACGCTTTCCAGTCTCCTGATCGGCGCAGCCCGTGCGTCGGTCGCGCTGATATCCACATCCTCTTATGAAAAGCCGGAAACCCCCGATCCGAAGCTTGTGGAAAGGCTCGAGGCGGCGGGCGTGGAGGTGTATTATACGGAGTTTTCCAACATGGGAATTCGGGTCAGTATGACTGAGGCCGGTATATCCGTAAGCTATGAAACGTGGAAAAACGCCCCCGATATTCCAAGCGGCGTCACGATTTCGGACGTTCTCCCCGATGACGATCTGATTGTAATCGAATGTGAAAAAGATACGGACGTTTCGCTATGGCAGATTTTTTCCGATAAGGGCGAAGAAGTATTCGTGTTTAAAAAAGGACAGGTGCTGAAAAAAGGCCAAACCGTAATTGGAACCAATACTTCCAAAGAGGGCAGCTATGATATTCTCTGGGATGACAATAATGTAATCCATAACAAAAAGACGGATAACATTACGCTTCTGGATGGATATGGAAGGCAGGTTGCCTGGAAATGGAACGGACGGTAAACGGATTTTGCTGTAAACGGAGCCTTCGCATTGGATGCAAAAGCTCCGTTTTTCTAGTACGCCCGGCATGGGCAACAACTTGGCGGTGAAAGTCCACTGCACGCTTGGTGGTAGGAAGTGTTAGCTGAACGGCAAGGGTGTCCATCGCGAGGTGGAATCTGAAGGAAGCTGCAGGCAAAGTTCCGGGCCGACGAACAGAAATCACATATAAGGCGGGTCAGAACGGACGAGGCTGCTAGACAAGCTGAAGTCCAATACCACCCAGGATTCTGGCACGTAAATGTGGCGGCTACATGGAATGAAGGTTGTTGCACCTTATCCGGGGAGGTCTGGATGGAATGCTCTGATAGGAGTAACCCTCATCGTGAGGTGAGGCTGAACATCCAGA
>JAZSRC010000039.1:0-2985 GCA_045538305.1 Clostridia bacterium
TCCCAATTGATTTCTGCAACCCGAGGAGTTGGGACTAGTCATTGTCTTCCTAAGACCGCTTGGCCTCCGACTTCCTCGTACAGCCGCCTACTCCCATTAACTTCCCGACGAACGGCTGTGGCACGGTGCAGTTCGGCTACAACGGCTTTAACGGCGGTTGCGGCTACGGCTATGGCTTTGCTGCATAAAATATCGTTGGCCTAACTGAGTGCGGGGCAGTAGAAATACTGCCCTCAACCGAAAGGAGAAAAAGGAAATGGGAGCATACAGAACGCTAAGAATTGATCCAAGAAGCGTAACAGCGGAAAGCGTGACGTTTGCAGGCGGTACTTTGACGATCAACGTTCCACAGCGCACGTTTTATGTGGGATGTCCGTATTTTTTAAGGATTACGGAGGAAATCCCGGAAACGGCGACTGTGAACGCGCCGGTTGTGATAACAATTGGCGACGGAACGGTTGAATATCCGCTGATGAAGCTGTTTGGCGGTCAGGTGATTGCAGCAAACATCAGAAGCGGATACAGCTACCCTATTATGCTTGTGCAGGGCGGAACGAACGGAGCGTTCAGACTGCTTGACAGACTGCCTTGCTCGCCGGTAGGCATGATAACAAGCGCTGACGGCACTGAGCCTGCTGCGGAAGGTGGTGGTTAATAAGTGAAGCCGGGATATAAAATGATGATTGCACAGACAGCAGGCGTTACGAAACCGCGAATACCAGAAAACAGGCGCATGATCGGATTTGACAGGGACGAAATGCGCGAAAGGACACGGGAATATCCGATTCCCAATGACAACAACGACCCGAACGGACGTGCGGACAGCCCAAGGCGTGAATATATGCCCTATCCTCCACTTAAGAGAGAAGAAGCGTATTCAGCGCCAAGCGGAATGATGTATTCTCCAGAGAACAATTACCCCATGTCAAACAATATGGCGAATCCTTATCCGATGCAAAACCGGATGCAGGAGGGCAACAGATACGGCGATATCTACGCTCGCGGAACGATTTATGCACCGGGCGCAATGAATAAGCCTCACGAACGCTATGAGGGGAGCAAAAACAATCTGGACGAACAGAGTGCCCGGAAATGGGTCAGAAAGATGGACGGCGGCGAAAAATTCAAAATCGAGCAGACCGAACAGCAGAGGCTTACGCTCTGCCCGGAATGCGAGAAATGGGAATTCTACGCCATCATGAACGCCATGCACAGTGACCACTGCGAGACTATGATGAAGTACGGACTGGACAGGCCGGATGTATACGCGCATTTTGCGAAAGACTTCATCAACGACAAGGATGCAGTTGACGGCAAAACGATCAAGTACATGGAATACATTGCAAAATAATTCGAGCGCGGAAAGGCTTTATACCCTTCCGCGCTTTTGATTGGAGCAAAAATGGAAAAAGAAGAAGTATTGGTTCAGAAGCTTACACGAGAAGAAAAAGAGCTTGTGGATTTGATTTACGAAAGGCTTCGAATATGGAACGACGGATGCAAAGAAATCCACGATAGGGCTAAAACCGCAAGGAAGATTCTGCTTTTGCAAGACCCGGAGCAGGACAAAGCAGGGAGCAAACACAAGACGCTTCAGCTTCAGACGCTCGTGAGCACATTCAACAACTGCGTTGCTGATCAGATGGACAATGTTATGGAGGCTGTAATGACACCTGAAACGCCTGAGCTTCAGGAGGTGGCGGACGACCTTAACGACATTGTTCGGTTCGTATACGAGCAGAACGATTATCAGGCGTATCACAGGCAGAGGGTAATTGATTATCTGGGTCCCGGAACTGCTGTATGCGAAATTATGTGGGACGAAAGCATGAACTTCGGAAAGGGTGAAATCCGGTTAAGCCGAGTACCGATTGAACAGTTTTTATGGGATCCTGCTGAAAGCGATATACAGAACGCCAGAGCGCTTATAAAGGTAAGCTGGCATCCGAAGAGTTGGTACGATGATATGTTCCCGGAAAAAGGCAAGTATGTTGATGCTGACGAGAACAGCGACAGAGCAGTCGGAAAGCCGGATAACCAAGCAAAGGTTTTTCAGGACGAACCGAAAGCGATGCTCGTTGAATACTGGTATCGGGAGTACGACGCAAGCACGAAGAAATACAAGATCAATCTTGCGAGAGTTGCAGGCGGAGCGCTTCTTGAAAACCACAAGAACGTATACAAACACGGGCTGTACCCGTTTGTGCTGGACGTATACAGCGAGATCGAGGGTATGCCTGTAGGCGAGGGCATGGTTATGCAGCTTGCGCCTATGATGAGATATATCAACCGATATGCGCGGTATATGGATGAAAACATACGCGCGAGCGCGAAGACAAGAATGCTCGTAAGGAAGACAGCCGACCTTGACCAAGAAGCAATTGAAGACTGGAACAGGGACATTATAGAAGGTAACTCTATAGGCGAAGAATCCATCCGATACTTAAACTCGCCTCCCCTATCCGCACTTGCGGGAAATCAGATGCTTCAGATGCAGATGGACTTGAAACAGGACAGCGGACAGAACCAGTTTGCGCGAGGCGAGACGGCAGGCGGCGTAACAGCGGCAAGCGCGATTGCCTCCTTGCAGGAAGCGGGAAGCAAACAGACACGCATGCGCACGGAAGCGTTAAAGCGCGGCTTCAAGCGAATTACAGAACAGGTACTTTGGCTTATCAGCCAGTTTTACAGAGATGGGCGCATTATGTTGATTACTGGAAAGAATGGTGCGCCAAAAGAAGTGGACATGTCTGCAAGCAAGTATATGCCCAAAGGTGGAGATGCAATCAAGCCGCCGCCTTACATTGTGCGAGTAAACGTTCAGAGAATGAACCCGGCTACAGTCGGCGCACAGAACCAGTTATACATCGACATTTTCAAAATGTGCGCACAGGCGCAGACACCGTTTCCGCTTTCCGCACTGATACGAATGCTGAATGTCGATGGAAAAGACAGAGTGCTTCCCGTAATAGATGCGGTTGAACA
>JAZSRC010000090.1:0-17717 GCA_045538305.1 Clostridia bacterium
CCTGCGGGATTTGAAGGCGGCGACCTAAATGGGGGAAGCGTGTTTTGTCGCTTCGTTTTGTAAAAACGCGCGATTTCGCCGTACATGCCGCCGAAATCGATGAAAAATGGAGAGGGAGTTATTTCCCTCTCCAAATCTCTCCCTGATTTCAGGTTTGCTTTGTATGAGTTGTACACGCTGCGCGGCATTGGGCGCAATTCCCCGAACAACCGCAGCTGCTTTTTCCGTTTTTCTTGTCGCGAATCATTTTTGCAATGATAAGCGCTACAATCAGTACCAGCGCGCCGCCAACAAGATATGTCGCCATGTTTTACACCTCAATTCATGCTTCCTTATAACGGTTTTTGCGCAGAAGCATATACGCAAGGAACAATACGGCCAGTATGGAAACGGCGGTCGTCAGCGTAAAGCCTGCGCCGGCAAACCAGCGGCTCAGCTGATAAACGATCATTGCAATGAGGTATGCAAATGTGCACTGATAAGCGATGGCAAACGCCGTCCACTTGCCGCTATTCATTTCGCGCTTGATTGCGCCCATTGCCGCGAAGCACGGCGCGCACAACAGGTTAAACAGAAGGAAGCTGAACGCAGCCAGACCGCCGTAGCCGCCCGAGGTTTTGTCAAATCCGTTTTTGATGTTTGAAAGTCTGCCGGCCTTTTCGTCGGTGGAATAGGACTCGCTGTCCAGAATGTCCTGCGTACCCTCCTCCTCCGTATCGACATTGTATACTACGCCGAATACGCCGACAATTTCTTCCTTCGCCACAAGGCCCATAATGGTTGCGACGGTGGGCTCCCAGCTGTCAAAGCCGAGGGGGCGGAATACCGGCGCTACTGCGCCGCCTACAACGCCAAGCACGCTGTCTTCGCTGTTTTCAACCGCTGCAAATTTGCGCTCTGCTTCGTTTTCGCCGGCAACTTCCGCATTGTCCGTCCAGCCATAGGAGGAGGCGAACCAGATGATGATTGAAGAAAGCAGAATAACCGTGCCTGCGCGCTTGATGAACGACCAGCCGCGCTCCCATACGCTTGAAAGCACGTTTTTCCAGGAGGGCACGTGATATGCGGGAAGCTCCATTACAAAGGGGGCGGGCTTTCCGGAGAAGGGCTTTGTCTTTTTGAGAATCAGGCCCGATACGACCACGGCGGCAATACCGATAAAGTATGCGGATACGCCAATCCATGCCGCGCCGCCAAACAAAGCCGAAGCAATCAGACCGATAATCGGGAGCTTGGCGCTGCAGGGAATGAACGTGGTGGTGATGATCGTCATGCGCCGGTCGCCTTCGCTTTCAATGGTACGCGACGCCATAATGCCGGGAACGCCGCAGCCGGAGGCGATCAGGAGGGGGATAAAGCTTTTGCCGGAAAGTCCGAACTTTCTGAAGATTCGGTCCATGATGAACGCTACGCGCGCCATATAGCCAACATCCTCCAGAATGGAGAGCAGGAAGAACAATACAATCAGCTGCGGAACAAATCCCAGCACCGCGCCTACGCCGCCGATGATTCCGTCTCCGATGAGCCCTACCAGCCAGCCGGCAGTTCCGATTTTTTCAAGCCAGGAAACCAGAGGCGCCTGAATCCACTGGGCGACGAGTACATCGTTTGCAAAGTCGGTTACGATTGTGCCAACGGAGGAAACCGCGATATAGTACACCAGATACATAATGGCGGCAAAGATGGGAAGCGCGAAATACTTGTTTGTAACAATGCGGTCGATTTTATCCGACGTGCTGAGAGCGCCCTTAGGCCTGCCTTTTTTCACGCATTTTTCCACTACGCGGCTGATGTAATTGTATCTTTCGTTGGTAATAATGCTCTCGGCGTCGTCATCCAGCTCCATTTCGCAGCGGCGGACGGTTTCTTCAATGCCGAGTTTGGCGCTTTCCGTAAGGTTCAGCTTTTCAAGCACGCGGCTGTCGCGTTCAAACAGCTTGATGGCAAACCAGCGCGCCTGACGGGGGTCGACCATTTCTCCTTCGTGAATGCTGCCGTCGCCATGATGGTGATGCACGGGCTCTTCGCCGTTATTGTGGGTAATCAGGTCCTCGATATGCGCAAGCGCGTGCTCAACGCTGCCGCCGAATACATGCGGCGGGTTGGAAAACACCTTGTCGCCCGCAACCTCCGCAGCTTTTTTCGCGGCTGCCAGGCTGCCTTCGCCCTTAAGGGCGGAAGTTTCTATTACGTGACAGCCCAGCGCTTTTCCAAGCGTGTCCAGATCGATTTTGTCGCCGTTTTTGCGGGCTACGTCGATCATGTTCAGCGCGATTACCATCGGAATTCCAAGTTCGGCCAGCTGCGTGGTAAGGTACAGGTTTCTTTCGATGTTGGATGCGTCGACGATGTTCAGGATAACGTCGGGCTTTTCATTCACTAGATAACTGCGGGCGACAACTTCCTCCATGGTATAGGGAGAAAGACTGTAAATGCCGGGCAGATCCTGAATAATGATGTCCTCGGCGCCCTTCAGCTTGCCTTCCTTTTTTTCTACCGTTACGCCGGGCCAGTTGCCCACATATTGATTGGAACCGGTAAGATCGTTGAACATGGTCGTCTTACCGCTGTTCGGGTTGCCTGCCAGCGCAATTTTTATGGCCATAGATATTCCTCCTTCGTAAGAGCCACGAATCAATACGGATACAAAACGGCTTTTCGCTGATGATCGCTTTATTCAACAAGAATCATTTCGGCGTCGCTTTTTCTTAAACTCAGCTCGTAACCGCGTACGTACAGCTCCATCGGGTCGCCAAGGGGAGCCATTTTACGCACATATATCTCTGTACCTTTGGTGATTCCCATATCCATAATGCGTCTGCGAATGGCTCCCTCACCCAATACCTTCAGAACAACGGCGCTTTTTCCAATCGGTACATCCTTCAGCGTTTTCATCTCAGCAGGCCTCCCTATGTAATGATTAGATGCAACTAACTCATGATTCAAAATGACGGTTAGAGATAGAGCTCTCTAACCGTAAATTAGTTTAGCATAACTAACCGTAATTGTCAACGCGAAACGATATTATTTTTCTGATAACACAATATGCATAACGGGTTACGATTCAAACTGTGCATGATACAGCCGGCTGTAAAAGCCGTTCTTCTGAATCAGTTCCGCATGCGTACCCTGTTCCACAATATCGCCTTCGTTCAGAACCAGAATATGATCTGCGTTCCGGATAGTTGACAAACGGTGAGCAATAACGAACACCGTCTTGTTCTTCATCAGCTGGAGCATGGCTTCCTGAATTCGTTCCTCGGTCCGGGTGTCGACGTTGCTGGTGGCTTCGTCCAGAATCAGCATTTTTGCATCCAAAAGCATGGCGCGCGCGATGGTCAGCAGCTGCTTTTGCCCCTTTGATATGTTGCCGCCGTTTTCCGTGATTACGGTATTGTAACCGTCGGGCAGCTGTTCGATGAAGTGCGAAATACGCGCCATGCGGGCGGCCTTCTGAACATCTTCAAGCGTTGCGTTTTTTGCGCCGTATGCGATATTGGCAAATACTGTGCCTTCAAACAACCACGTTTCCTGAAGCACCATGGCGAAGCTTTCGCGAAGACTTTTGCGCTTGATGTCTTCAATCGGAATTCCGTCTATGGTAATCGACCCGCCTGCCCTGTCGTAAAAGCGCATGAGCAGGTTGATGATGGTTGTTTTTCCTGCGCCGGTCGGGCCGACAATGGCGGTTACGCTGCCGGGCTCGGCTACGAGATTCAGATCCTTAAGAATGATCCGATCCGGCGTATAGCCAAAGGACACATGCTCCATCACTACGCGGCCTTTGGGATTTTCAAGCGTAACGGCATTTTCCTTATCTTCGGTTTCGGGCGCTTCATCAATCAACCGGAATACCCTTTCGCCCGCCGCCAGCGCGCTCTGCATTTCGGCAATCAGGTTAGCGGTTTCGTTGATGGGGCCGGAGAACTTTCTGGAGTACAGTACAAAGGAGGAAATGTCGCCAATGGTCATATACCTATATAAATATAAAAGTGCTCCGAATACGCTGACCAGCGTCAGGGAAAGGTTATTGACAAAATTGACCGACGGGCCCGTGATCGAACCGTAGTATTCGCTCTTGTAGTATGCTTGTACGGCCTCTTCGTTTTTTTCATCGAAGCGGTTAATGGTATATTGCTCGCGGTGATAGGCCTTGGCGGTTTTGAGGCCGGAAATCATTTCCTCCACAAAGCCGTTCAATTCGCCCAGCTTTCTGGATCGCGCGCGGAACAACGGGCGGGTTTTGCCGGTAATGTATTTGGTCAAAAGCACCGAAAGCGGCACGGTCACGGCAAATACCAGTATCAGAAGCGGAGAAAGCGATAGCATCATGATAAGCGAGCCGATGACGGTTACAAGAGACGACAGGATTTGTACGATATCGTGCGAAAGGGATGTGTTTACGGTATCGATATCGTAAGAGATTTTGCTGATAATATCGCCGATTGCGTTCTGGTCGGTATAGCCGATCGGAAGGCGCGAGATACTTTTGAATACATCCGTGCGCATGGTGCTGACAATTTTCTGCGACAATTTCACCATGCAAACGGAAATAATGTATCCGAACAGGGCGGAAAACGCGTAGAAAACCAGCATCAGAAATGCGAAGTAGAATACGCGCGGAAAATCCACGCCCGTTTCCTTTGTGATGGCGTCAATGGCATTTCCCGACAGCTTCGGGCCAAGCAGCGCCAGCGTATTTGAGAAAAGCGACAGAATCAGTATGCCGATCATTGGAAAACGATAGGCATACACGTATTTCCACAGGTTTTTGAGCACGTATTTTACATCGTGCGTATGATTGTCGGCGACGCGCGTCGAAACGCCGCCCATTCCCGGACCGCGAGGCGGCATATCAGTTCCCTCCCATCTGTGTTTCGGCAATATGCCTGTATTCCGGACAGCTTTCCATAAGCTCCATATGCGTACCCTGCGCAAACGCGCGTCCGTCTTCCAGCATGATGATATCGGAGCATGCAGCGATGGACGATATGCGTGAAGCGATGATGATGGAGGTGGTATCGGAATGGTTTTTTCGAAGCGCAGAACGCAGGTCGGCGTCCGTCCGGTAATCGAGGGCGCTGGAGGTGTCGTCCAGAAGCAGTATCTCGGGCTCGCCCGCAAGCGCGCGGGCGAGAATCAGCCGCTGACGCTGTCCGCCGGAAAGGTTGGTGCCCTGCGAGTTCAGGCGCGCGTCAAGATCGTCATTCAGAGAATGAATGTAATTTGCCTGCGCATCCAGGATGGCGTTCAGAATCGTTTCTTCGTCAATCTCCCGGCCCAGGGTGATGTTTTCGCGAACGGTATCGGAATATATGACGTCGCTTTGGAAGGTGACGCCGAACATTGTATGAAGCTTTTCGGGCGGAATTTCCTTTACATTTACGCCGTCAATCAGGATTTCGCCCTGATCCACATCATAAAAGCGCATTAACAGCAGCAGTATGGTGCTTTTTCCGGAGCCCGTCGGTCCGATCAGGCCCAGCGATTCGCCGCGCCTCAGCCGGAACGATATGTTTTCAAGCGTGGGCTTTCTCTTATTATAGGAAAAGGTAACGTTTTTGAACTCAATATGCCACTGAGCGTCGTTTGCCGTCCGGGAAGGCGCCTCCGGTTTTAGGTCCTCCGGCATTTCAAGCACTTCCGATATTCGCTTGGCGGATGCGCTGGCGCGGGAGATCATAACGAAAATTCGCGTAAGGCCGAGCATGCCGTTTGAAATGATGGTGAAGTAGCTCAAAAACGCAAGTATCTTTCCGGGCTCGGTCAGATTATGGTTTACCCGGTAGGCGCCTGCGATCAGAACCGCTACAAGGCCTGCATTCAAAAACAAAGTCACAAAGGGCGAGGACAGACTCATGATAACGTTCGCATGAACGTTGTCGCCGGAAACCTTTTCTGACTGCTTCTGAAACCGGGCATTTTCATATTCGCCCTTGGACAGCGCTTTGATTATGCGCGCGCCGGTGATGTTTTCCCTGACGATGCGCACCAGGCCGTCGACGGATTCCTGAAGCTTTTTAAACAGCGGTATGCCCTTCATGGAAACCATGGTAACGGAGATGCCGATCAGCGGCATGGTAGCGATCAGTATCAACGATAACGGCACGTCCTGAAACAGTGTAACGATAATGCCGCCGATTAACAGTATCGGCGCGCGAACGCCCATACGTAGCGTCATGCCGACCATCTGGTGTACGTTGTAGGTGTCGGTTGTAAGCCTTGATACCAGCGACGGCACAGTGAGATTGTCCACCTGCGCGCCGGACAGATGGGAAACGGAGGCAAACAGATCATGCCGGACAACGCGGGTTACGTCGCGGGCAATGCCTGCTGCGCGCCGGTTGGCAAGAATGTTGAAGCTCAGGCAAATCACGGAAAAAAATGCCATGGCGCCGCCAAAGAGGAATATTTCCTTTACGCTTTCGCCCGGAATAACCGTATCAATGATGTATTCCAGTATCCACGGCAGCATCAGCTCGCTCACCGTTCCGATGAGCTTGATGCATACGGTAATATACACCCTGATCATGTGCGGGCGGATATAGGTCATAAGCTTTTTCATTCGTTGTTTACGCCCTCCGAATGCCGTTCATAAGTTCGATATGTAATCTGTATACATGATAAAGCGCCGTCTTCCGCCTGCATTGGGAAAGACGGCGTCTGCGTTTAAAGCGGATTCTGCCGGTTATTTGTGATAGAACTTACCCACCTCGTACACCGGTTCGCAGCTTACGTTGATGCCCAGCTGCTTATAGGTTTTTTCATCCACCGACGACAGGATAACGGTGAAATGGGCATCACAGCCGCGCAGCTTTTCCAGCTGCTTTTGTGCGAGCGCGGCATTTTTGTCGGTCGCGGCGCTGACGCAGAGGGCTACGAGCATTTCGTCGGAATGCAGGCGCGGATTCCGATGGCCCAGATTTTTGGTTTTCAGGTTGCAGATCGGCTCGATAACGGACGGCGAAATGAGGTCGATATCCTTATCGATGCCGGCAAGCGCCTTGAGCGCATTGAGCATCAATGCGGCGGACGCGCCCAGAAGCGACGAGGTTTTTCCGGTAACGACGCGACCGTCGTTCAGCATCATTGCGGCTGCCGGCGCGCCGGTGATTTTTTCCTTCAGCAGGGAAGCGCTGATGGCCGGATAAATATCGGGGGTAATGTTGGCTCGCTTGATAATGAGCTCAATCTTTCTTACCGCCTCGGTGTTCGAGCCGCCCTTCTTTACATCTACCTGCGCGGCAAAGAACCGGCGGAGGATTTCAATAGACGATGCCTCCCGGCAGGCTGTATCGTCCATAATGCAGTGGCCGATCATGTTCACGCCCATATCCGTGGGGGATTTATAGGGAGAAACGCCCTGAATCATTTCAAACATGGCGTTCAGAACGGGGAATACCTCTACATCCCTGTTGTAATTGACCGCCATCTCGCCGTAGGCCTCCAGATGGTAAGGGTCGATCATGTTTACATCGTCCAGATCCGCTGTCGCCGCTTCGTATGCAAGGTTCAGCGGATGCTTAAGAGGCAGGTTCCAGATGGGGAAGGTTTCGAATTTTGCATAACCCGATTTAATTCCGTTCTGGTAGTCGTGATACAGCTGCGAGAGGCAAGTGGCCATTTTTCCGCTGCCGGGGCCCGGCGCAGTAACCACGACGAGAGGGCGGGTGGTTTCGATGTATTCGTTTCTGCCAAAGCCGTCCTCGCTTACGATGTTTTTGACGTCGGACGGATATCCGGCGATGGGGTAATGGCGGTAAGAGCGGATACCAAGGGCGCTTAACCGCTTCTGGAAGCGCTTTGCGCCCGGCTGCTCGGTGTACTGCGTGATGACGACGGAGCCGACATACAGGCCCATGGACTGAAAAATGTCCATCATGCGCAATACGTCGTCGTCGTAGGAAATGCCAAGATCGCCGCGCAGCTTATTTTTTTCGATATCGTTTGCATTGATGGTGATGATGATTTCGACTTGTTCGCCGAAGGAGCGAAGCATGCGCATTTTGCTGTCCGGCTGAAAGCCCGGCAGGACGCGGGAAGCATGATAATCGTCAAAGAGCTTTCCGCCAAATTCCAGATAAAGCTTTCCGCCGAAATCTTCTATGCGCTTTTTGATGCGCTCCGATTGAAGGCTGATATATTTTGTGTTATCAAAACCGATTCTGGACACGGCAAAACACCCTTTCATATACACAGGCCCTCCTTTTCGGAAGGCCGTCGGCTGAAATTTGATTATTTTTCGAAGAACAGTATGCCCAGCGTTCCGGGGCCGCAGTGGCTGGAAACCGTGCAGCCTGCGCTTGAGAACATGATTCGTTTAAAGGGCTTCATCTCAAGAACCGTCTCTTTGACGATCTCGCGGATATCGTCGGACACGCCGGAGTCGGTGATGAAGATGCGATCCAGCTCTACCTCGTCCACCGCGCCGAGGCGTTCACGCACATATTCCTGAAGAACGCTCTTCATCTTGCCGCGATATTTTTTGCAAAGATCCATCTTGCCGTCCTGTACCTCGATGCACAGGCGAAGCTTCAGAAGGCCTGCGGCAAAGGCTGCAACGGAGGAGCAGCGGCCACCCTTGGCGAGGTATTCGGCAGTATCGAGCACGAAGCTGACATTTGCCTTCTGTTTCTTTTCCTCAAGCGCCTTTGCAATGGATGCGCCGTCCATGCCCTCCTCGGCCATGAGCGAGGCTTCAATGGCCAGAAGGCCAATGCCGGTGGAAAGGTTTGCGCTGTCTACTACGTGTACGCCGCCCATTTCTTCGGCGGCAACGCGGGCGTTCTGACAGCAGACAGACATGGAACTGGAAATGCTCAGGTGAACGACCTCCAGACCCTGATCCCGGAAGGACTTCCAAAAGTCCGTAAAATCGGCCACGGAAACGGCCGCTGTTTTCGGAAGCTGACCGCAGGCCTTGATCTGTTCAAACATTTTGTCGGCGGTGATGTTTTCGCCGTCGCGGTACTCAACGTCGTTGATTCGGACGTACAGGGGAATCGTTACGATGCCGAATTCCTTTTTTTGTTCAAGGGTTAAGTCGCATGTGGAATCACAGGTGATCTGTACTTTTCTCATGAAATGCATCCTCCGAATCGTTATATACTGCGGGCGGCGATTACTTCAATTTCAATCATTGCGCCTTTGGGAAGCCGGGAAACCTCAAAGCATGCGCGCGCGGGATAATTGGGGGCGAAATATGAATCATAAATGGCGTTGACCGCGCCAAAGTTGTCAAGGTTGGTCAGCAGTACCGTGGTTTTGAGGGCGTGCGCCATGGAAAGACCCAGTTCCTCCAGAACGGTTTTGATGTTTTCAAGCGACTGCTTCGCCTGCGCCTCAATACCGCCGGGTACGATTTCACCGGTTTTGGGATCCAGCGGAATCATTCCGGAAACATATACGGTGTCTTCTGTTAAGGTGCATGTGGAATAGGGGCCCACGGCCTTCGGGCCTGACTGGGTGTTAAAGCAGGTTTTCATGCGATATATCCTCCTTTATGGATCGTCGGCTCTTCCGATCGGGTGTACGCCTACGTAATACACATCGCGCTCGCCCAGATAGTAGTCCTCCGAAATCAGCTCGCGCTTCACTTCTGCGCCCGTAACGCGGTCATAGAATATGCGTTCCAGACGGGACCGCCTTCCGAGCTTGCCTTCCGATTTCAGCGTATAATCATCCACATAATAGGCATAAACGCCGGTGGGATCCTTAACGGTGGAAATGCTGGGGTTTTTGATGTTGTTCTGCGTGATGGTGGATACAAGCTCGATGCGGTATTCCGGAAGGGCGCCGTAGATTTCGACGGTAGCCGTTTCCTTGGTCATATCTACGCTTGTAAAGATATAAATGTTGTAATCGGTATTGTTGACAAATATCAGATCCTGCGACGCGTCGTCGCTCACGGCGGCGTCCATGCTGGCGGCGCAGTAATTGACAACCATGGTGTGACAGTTTCGTTCCACAATGTCCATGCCAGCGTACAGAAGCGCTCCGTACAGGGTGCTTGAGGCCTGACAGATACCGCCGCCTATACCTGTCGTAACGCTTGCGCCGTAGTATACGGTGGCTTCCGAATAACCGCGAAGTACGGTGCGTTCGCCGACAATTTCATTGAACGACGCGGTTTCGCCTACCTTCAGCTCAAAGCCGTTAAAGTTATTGAGCGCAAGGCGTACGTTTCTTTTGCGGGCGGAGGTGCTTTCCTCCAGGCTTGTGGTATATGTAACCAGCAGCTGAAGTCCGCTCTCGGCGTCGTTTGATGAAACGGCGGCGCGTTTGACTTCAACGGGAACGGAAATGGGGGAACTGTCGCCCGTAAGCATGCGGGCAACGAGCGTCTCATACAGCGCTTCTTCGTTTAGTTCCAGACCGTCCTTGGACGGGGATACGATTTCGGGCTTGGTGGCTGTGATTACGATATCGGCGTCAACCGGCTCCAGGTATACTTCGGCGGCAATACCGGAGATAAACGAACGCAGCTTTTCTTCATTGAAGGAGTGCTCCGTCCACAGCTCCTGCGGCTGGTATTTCAGAGACATTCTTACGTTCTCGCGATCCGATTTGTTGCCGGTATGTCCAAGGTTCCATGCCCTTGAGAGCACTTCTTCGGTATTAAATGAAAGGTCGGCGTCCTTGGGAGAAAATGTCCATGTGCGTCCTTCGTAGGTAAGCGTATATTCGGAATTGATAAGGCCGTCCGTCCAGCGCGTCAGCATGGTTTCGCCCTGATCTTTGGTGTATACACTCATATCGACAGAATTGATATAAACGCCCGGGCAATAATAGCCGTTGTCGGCGGGCGCATAATTGCGTATCAATATGAACAGAAGGACTGCAGCTGCAACCAGGCCGATTGCAAACAGCGGATTGGATAGAAGCGTGCCCAGCTTTGCATTTTTTCTGTGCTTAGAATTCCTGCGGGCCGTTTTTTGAGGCATAATCAATAACCCTCCATTGTACTATACATATTATACTACAATAAACCGTTCTTGATAAGGCCCAATGTTCAATTTTCAACGTTAAGAAATTCCCAAAAACAAAAAAACCGCGTTTCGGACAAAACCAAATCCGCCTCTCTGCGTGTATCCGCAGGAGGCGGTTCCGGTTTCGCCGCATATTGCAGCGGTTCATTTTATTCGGTCGGATTACTTCTCTTCAGCCTCGACCTTGATAACCTGCTCACCGTCATAGTAGCCGCAGGACTTGCACACACGGTGCATCAGCTTCATCTTTCCGCAGCGGGCGCACTTTGCGATTCCCGGAAGAGACAGCTTCCAATGTGCGCTGCGACGGGAATCTCTTCTCGCCTTAGAAACTTTTCCTTTCGGTGTTGCCATGGTCACACCTCCTCATCGTTATGGTCGGATAATAAACTACTCAATGCGGAAAAGGGATTTTTGCTTTCTTCCCCATTCCGGCATGTGCATAGCTCGATGTTGCGGTTCTTACCGCATACGGGGCATAGTCCCCTGCAATCATCGGAGCAGAGGAAGCGCATCGGCAATTCCAGCAGGAGCGTTTCGCGGATAACGGGCTCAAGATCGATCTCGTAGCCCTGAAGCGGATACGCGTCGTCGCCGTCTCCGCCCTTGACAAAAGCCTCCTTGAATTCGGCCCGGATGGACTGAGTTACGGGAATGAGGCAATTTGCACAATGAGCGTGTACCTGCGCCGTGATTTCACCGCTTACGCTGACCTCTTCGCCTGCGCCAAAGTAGTTCCCCTTAAAGAGCACATCCTGAAGGCTGACCTCGTCGCCCATGATATCCATGGGGTCGTATGAAAAGGCCATTTCAAGGGGGTATGCTTGTCCGGGGTTTTTGAGCGCCTTAGAAACATTCAGCATAAAAACAGTAAATCCTCCAACTACAGCCTTTATAGTATAGCCGTGTGAACGGTTTTTGTAAAGTTATTTTTTTGAACCTTTTTGGAAAGGAAACCTATTATTTGGTCAGCTCCAGCGTATCCATCGCGATGGCCAGCTCTTCGTTGGTGGGAATGACCCATACCGGAACCTTGGAGCCGGGCTTGGAGATGCATACTTCCTTGCCGCGTGCGCGGTTGGCTTCTTCGTCGATCTCGATGCCGAGGAACTCGAGGCCTTCGCATACCTTGGCGCGGCCGGGGCCGTCGTTCTCGCCGATGCCTGCGGTGAAGATAACGGCGTCAAGGCCGCCCATTGCCGCTGCGTAGGAGCCGATGTACTTGCGGATGCCATAGGCCCACATGTCGAGCGCGAGCTTGGCATTCTCGTTACCGGAGTCCGCCGCCTTGTTGACGTCGCGCATATCGCTGGATACGCCGCTGATGCCGAGCAGGCCGCTCTTCTTATTGAGGATATTGACCGTCTGGGTTGCGGTCAGCTTTTCGTTGTTGGCGATGCATTCTACAACCGCCGGATCCAGAGAGCCGGAACGGGTGCCCATCAGTACGCCCTCAAGGGGAGTAAGGCCCATGGAAGTGTCCACGCACTTGCCGTTGACAACTGCGGACAGGGAGGAGCCGTTTCCGAGGTGGCATACGATGATCTTGTCGCACTTCATGTTGTTGGCCTTCAGAACTTCGATGGCGCGGCCGCTTACAAAGCGGTGGCTGGTACCGTGGAAGCCGTAGCGGCGGATGGAATACTTCTCATAGTATTCCATGGGAATGCCGTACATGAAGGCTTTGGCGGGCATGGACTGATGGAAAGCGGTATCAAATACGGCAACCTGAGGCGCGTTGGGCATAACGGCTTCGCAGGCTTTGATGCCGGCAAGGTTTGCGGGATTGTGAAGCGGGCCCAGCGGGATGCACTCTTCAATGGTGGCCTTGCATGCTTCGTCCACGATGCAGGAAGCGGTGAATTTGTCGCCGCCGTGCAGTACGCGATGGCCGACTGCGGTGATTTCGGAAATGTCCGCGATTACGCCGTGCTCTTTGTCAACCAGCGCTGCCAGAACCTGCTGGATGGCTTCGGTGTGATCCTTGAATTTGGTTTCCAATACGTACTTGACGCCCAGACCTTCGCCGTAATTGTGGGTGAGGGTAGAGGTTTCAAGGCCGATGCGGTCTGCAAGACCCTTGGCGATAACGGTGTTGTTATCCATGTTGAAAAGCTGGTATTTCAGGGAGGAGGAACCGGCGTTGATAACGAGAATCTTCATTTTTATGTCTCTCCTTCGGATTACTGCGCCTGTACGGCGGTAATGGCTACGGTGGCAACGATGTCGTCTACGGAGCAGCCGCGGCTCAGATCGTTGCAGGGCTTGGCGATACCCTGGAGGATCGGGCCGTAGGCTTCGGCCTTGCCGAGGCGCTGAACGAGCTTATAGCCGATATTGCCGGCCTGAAGATCCGGGAATACGAGAACGTTGGCGTGTCCGGCTACTTCGCTGCCGGGGCTCTTCAGCTGACCGACCTCGGGAACGATGGCGGCGTCCAGCTGCAGCTCGCCATCCAGCTTCAGTTCAGGCGCAAGCTCCTTGGCGAGCTTGGTGGCTTCCTGAACTTTGGTGACGTTTTCATGCTTGGCGCTTCCCTTGGTGGAGAAGGACAGCATGGCGACGCGGGGCTCGATTTCGCCGAGGGCCTTGGCGCTGTCTGCGGCCGCTACTGCGATGTTGGCAAGTTCTTCCGCCGTGGGGTTGGGAATTACGGCGCAGTCGGCAAAAATCATAACGCCATATTCCTCGATGGGGGATTCCATCAGGAAGCAGGAGGAAACGGTCTTGATGCCAGGCTTGCACTTGATAATCTGAAGCGCGGGGCGCAGCATGTCGCCGGTGGAGTGGATGGCGCCGGATACAAGGCCGTCGGCATCGCCAAGCTTGACCATCATAACGCCGTAGAACATGGGATCGGCTACCTTCTTGGCGGCTTCTTCCTCGGTCATGCCCTTGGCCTTGCGGATTTCGTAAAGAGCCTTGGCATATTCGCCTGCTTTTTCGCTGGCGGCGGGATCTACGATGTCGATACCGCAAAGGCAGGTATCGGTCTGTGCGGCAACCGCCTTTACCTTTTCGGGATTGCCAAGAACGGTGATCTTTGCAATGCCGGACTTTACAATCTTTGCGGCGGCCTGAATGTTGCGGGTCTCCTCGCCTTCGGGCAGCACGATGTGCTTAACGTTCGCCTGAGCCTTGGCCATGATTTTCTCGATAATCGCCATAAGTGCAACCTCCAAATTCGCGTTTATAGTGCTGCGGCTGAAGCCGCATTCCATATCATTTTATATTATATACCATAAACCGAAATTTGGCAAACGCGTTTTGACAAGCCCGCGTTAAAATGAGGGGTAGTTTTGCAAAGGGCGCCGTTTTTTGCTTTCCTTTTTATATATTCAGAAGCTATGAATGCGTATAAGCCCGGGGGCGCGGCCAAGCAACCATGCCGCCGGGCGCCCGATTTCAAAAAACAGGCATGTGTTTCGGAATTATTACAAATAATCTTCCACATGCTTCTTGACAAACCAATTTCCTTTCCGCTATACTATTAGAGTTGCCTATTACGGAATGCCTGTCTGCGGACAAATAAGGCTGCCGCAGACGATTCAAATAGGGTGGCAGCGAAAGCCATCCATGCGGCGAACGGCATTCGACCGCGACGCCCGCAACGGGCGCAAACAAAGAAAGGAAGTAGTATCCCATGTTCAGAACCTACCAGCCCAAGAAACGTCAGCGTTCCAAGGTGCACGGCTTCCGCGCACGCATGAAGACCAAGGCCGGCCGCGCCGTTCTCAAAGCCCGCCGCGCCCGTGGCCGCAAGCGCCTGACCGTCTAAAAGCAGTCAAGTGACAAGCACCCAGCATCCCTTCCGGCTCAGCAGAAAGAAATACAGCCTCGGCAGAAACCGGAATTATCAATACGTATACCGCAAGGGCAAAAGCTTTCCCTCGCGGTATATGGTGTTGGTGTACACAAGTGCCCGCACGTTACGCGTGGGCTTTTCTGTGTCATCGAAAGTGGGAAACGCGGTAACGCGCAACCGACTTCGCCGATATATGCACGAGGATTTTCGCATGCTTAAAAGCGAACTGAAGGACGGCAAATACATATTTGTCTGTCGCGTTCAGGCGAAGGATGCCCCCCATGCCGAGCTAACCGCTCAGATGCGCAAGCTGATCAAGCGCGCAAATCTGCTGAAGGCCGAGGCATAGACGCATGAATGTACGAAACATTCCCAAAAACAGCATGCTCGTCATGCTGCGCTTTTACAAGCGACAGATCAGCCCTGCGCTTCCGCCAAGCTGCCGTTTCTTTCCCACCTGCTCCGAATACGCGATGCAGGCGGTAGAAAAATACGGCGCGGTGAAGGGCGGCTATCTTGCGGCGCGCAGAATTCTGCGCTGCCATCCGTTTCACAAGGGCGGCTACGATCCGGTTCCGTAAAGCTCCCTCTGTACGCACCAACTCAAGGAGGAACTACGCCAAATGACCAGTCTATTGAGATCCGTACTGGATTTTGCCCAGGACATCGTGCACAATTACGGTTGGGCGGTCATTATCTTCTCGATTATCATTAAAGGCGTCCTTTTGCCGCTGGATGTCAAATCCCGCAAATCGATGCGCGCCATGACGGCTCTGAACCCCAAGATGGAGGAGCTGAAAAAGCGCTACGCCAACGATCAGGAAAAGCTCAACCAGAAAATGAGCGAGTTGTATAAAAAGAATAAGGTCAATCCGCTCTCCGGCTGTCTGCCGATGCTGATTCAGCTGCCGATTCTGTTCATGATGTTCTCTGTTATGAGGAATACTGCGGCCGAAATGCAGCTTGGCCAGATGTTTGACTGGATCAGTGCAAACTTCCTAAACGAAGCCAAGGAGTTCCTCTCGCTCGATTCCGCCCAGGTTCAGGATATGCTGAAGGCGATTGAGTCCGGCGCCGCGCTTGAAACCTACGGCGATCCCCAGGGCTGGCTCTGGATCAAGAGCGTGTTCCAGCCCGATTCCTTCATGAAGACCGTTATTCCCACGATGACGGATCTGAAAAACATGCTTACCCAGTATGCTGACAAGCTTTCGCCCGAAATGGCGGATGTTCTTACGCAGTACGCAGCCGATACTGCCGGCATTGCAAGCGCCGTGGATCTGGCGGTAAGCAACAACTGCGGCTTTACCCGCTTCAATCTGTTCCTGAACTTCCTGCCCGTCAGCTTCCCGAGCAACTGGAGCAGCTATGTAAACGGCTGCTTTGTTCTTCCGGTTCTGGCCGGCGTAACCCAGTTCCTTCAGACGAAGCTTACCCCCACCACTGCGGACGCAGGCTCGAACAAGGGCGGCAGCGGTGCATTCATGAAGTGGTTCTTCCCTATCTTCTCCGTGTGGATCTGTCTTTCTTCCACCGCAGCGTTCGCCATTTACTGGGTATTTGTCAACATCTGGGGCATTGTAACCAACTTTGCCATCAACAAGTACCTTGACAAGAAAGAAAATAAGAACATCCAGGTTGAATCTGAAAAGGAGGCCCTCCAGCCTTGAGAACCATTGAAACCAGCGGAAAAACCGTTGAAGAAGCCATCAGCGCGGGCCTTAGAGAGCTTGGCTGCGATATCAGCGAGGTTACCCATGAAGTGCTTGACAAAGGTTCCACCGGCCTTTTCGGCATGTTCGGAAGACTTGCCCGCGTAAGGCTTACCGTAAAGGAAAACGAACCCGATTTTGATTTTGATATGCCTGTTCTGAGCCTGGCGCCCCAGGCCGATTCTGAGAAGAAAGCAAAGGAAAAGGCAGAAAAGAAGGCTAAGGATAAGCCTGCCGCCAAGGGAAAGGAAAAGGCCGAAAAGAAAGCCGAGACCGAAAAGAAGGCGGAGCCCGAAGCCGAGAAAAAGGCGGACGAGCCCAAGAAAGAGGCAGAACCCAAGGTTGAAGCCGAAGCGCCTGCAGCCGAGCCCAAGCCCAGAAAGCCCCGCCGTGAACGCGCTCCCCGTAAGGAGAACAGCAAGCCTCAGGAAAGCGCAAACGCAGAGGAAGCTGCCGACAATCCCGAAGAAACCAAGCCCGAGCTTCCGCCGCTGGATGTTGAAGCCCTGAGCGAAACCGGCCGCCGCGCATATGAATTCCTGTCAAACGTCACCCGCATGATGGGCGTAAACGTAGAAATCCGTATGCTGGAAGAAGAAAACCACCTGACGGTTGAAATGACCGGCGACACGCTGGGCGTACTGATCGGCCGCCGCGGCGAAACGATGGACGCGCTTCAGTATCTCACCAGCCTCACGGTAAACAAGGACAAGAGCGAATACACCCGCGTATCTCTGGACGTCGAACACTATCGCGCCAAGCGCGAGGAAACGCTCAGAAAGCTCGCCCTGCGAATGGCAAACCGTGCCAAGAAGACCGGCCGCCGCGTAGTGCTTGAGCCCATGAATCCCTATGAGCGCCGCGTTATGCACTCCGCACTTCAGAATCATCCTTTCGTACAGACGCATTCCGAAGGCGAAGAGCCCTACCGCCGCGTAATCATCACGCTGAAATAAGCGCATGAAAAGTGTCCGCCACAAAAGTGACGTACGCTTTAGATTATCAACAAACTCCGGGGAGAGGTTTGGAGAGGGAGCGCGCCCCCTCTCCATTTTTTATCGATTTCGGCGGCATGTACGGCGAAATCGCGCGTTTTACAAAGCGTAGCGACGAATACCGCTTCCCATTTCCGATCGCCGCCCGGAAATCCCGCAGGATTTCAGGCGTTCGGCCCGCTTCCATCAAAAAAGAGACTTTTTTGATGGCTCGAGC
>JAZSRC010000094.1:0-14980 GCA_045538305.1 Clostridia bacterium
CCAAGTATTAAGCAAAAGCATTGTCCGCCGCGCATATTTGCGCGGCGGATTTTTTTGCATAGTGCTTGTATTGACTTGAAAGACAGGCATGATATAATAAATGCAATCGGTCAAATGCACAGGAGGTATTCATATGGCGGTAAGAAACAGCTTTACATGCGATATGCTGAAGGTTATAGTGGCAGATTCCCGTGAAGAAATGGGAAAGGAAGCAGCCAACAGGGCAGGGGAGTGCATTAGAAAACTGCTTCAGGAAAAAGAGGAAATCAATATGATCTTTGCTGCAGCGCCTTCTCAGAATGAAACGCTGAAATATCTGCTTCAAAATGAGAATATCGATTGGACGCGCATCAATGCATACCATATGGATGAATATGTTGGCCTGAAAAGCGGTTCGGCGCAGTCGTTTGCATATTATTTGCATGCCAATATCTTTGGAAAAGCGCCGTTTAAGAGCATTAATTACATTATGCCTGAAGGCGATGCGGAAAAGGAATGCGATCGGTATGAAAAGCTGCTTTGCGAAAACCCGGTCGACGTGGTTATGCTCGGAATCGGTGAAAATGCCCACATCGCCTTTAATGATCCGTGGGTTGCGAAGTTTGATGATCCCAGAAAGGTGAAGGTGGTTGAGCTGGATCCCGTATGCCGTCAGCAGCAGGTGAACGACGGATGTTTTGCTGCGCTTGAGGATGTCCCGACGCATGCCGTCACGCTCACCATTCCCGCCTTGCTTTCGGCAAAGCATATGTTCTGTACGGTTCCCTCGATGACCAAGCGAAATGCCGTCAACGCAACGGTAAACGGCGAGTTTTCCGAGGCAATTCCTGCCACTGCTATGCGCAAGCATCCCGACGCATGGATGTTTGTTGACTCTGATAGTGGTAAAGACCTGATAAAAGGATAAACGACATGAATATAGCAATTTGCGGATTCAGACATGCGCATATCGGCGCATTATACGAACTTGTCTGCCGAAACCAGGATGCCCGGATTGTCGGGTTCTGGGAAGAAAACAACGAGGCGAGAGCGGAAGCGCTTAAAAAAATCGACGCGCCTGTGTACGAAACATACGAGGCAATGCTTGCCGACGTGGATGTGGACGCCGTAGCCGTCGGAGATTATTACGGCATCCGGGGACAAAGAATCATTCAGGCGTTAAAGGCAGGCAAGCATGTTATTTCCGATAAACCTCTTGCGACAGATATGGATGAGCTTAAGGCGATTGAGCAAATCTCATCCGATAAAGGACTGAAGGTTGCCTGCATGCTGGATCTTCGCTATGATCCTGCCGTGCGTCTGGCGCAGGAGATTGTTTCAAAAGGGGAAATCGGAGAGGTTCATGCGGTGAATTTTACCGGACAGCATCCGCTTGATTACGGAAACCGTCCAATGTGGTATTTTGAAAAGGGGAAGCACGGAGGCACGTTTAACGATATTGCCATTCATGGTTTGGATGCAATTACTATGATTACCGGGCTTAAGAAGCTTACACCGATTGCTGTGCGCCAGTGGAACGCGTTTGCAGATCAGGAAAGGCATTTTAAGGATTGCGCACAGATGATCGGCAAGTATGAAAATGGCGCAGGCGTAATGTGCGATGTGTCCTACAGCGTGCCTTCCGGCGTGGGCTATTCGCTCCCGACATACTGGCGGTTTTCGATATTCGGTCATCTCGGAATGATTGAATTCACCGTCGGAAATGCATCAGTGCTGCTTGCGAAAAAAGGAACGGTTAAACATGCAATGGCTGGAGAAGTGACTGGCGATTATCTGAAGGACTTTATGGATGAAATCTCCGGTAAGCAGACGACGTTTGCTACGCGCGACACGCTGGCTTCTTCCAGGCTTGCGCTTGAAATTCAAAAGGCGGCGGATGACGCCGACTGGTGATGGGGAAAGGCGCGGCGTGCTTGACCATTTGACGATTCTGAGGCGCCTTGGATCCGAATCACCTATATAGAATGCATAGAAAATGACCGATGCAGTTTTGCATCGGTCAAAGTTTTATATGGATTTATTTGATAGGGTGAAGGAGATTAAAATCCTTTGCCAATTCCAGCGGCGTCCAGAAAAGTCCGTATACCACCTGATAGCCGGTAACGATGCCCTCTTCGTTTTTGGTTTCATATACGACTTCGCTTCCGGGGACGACCTCGCGCACATGCGCCGTTACGCGGCTGTCGGCGCTTTCGCTGTGCGGATCCATGGCGAGAATCTGACGTTCGCCGTCCTTGATGCGGCAGCCGATCAGGGCAACGATGTGACCTACGCGAAGATTGCACAGGGCGCAGCCACCCTCGCTGAGCGTTTCCCAGAGCGCGTCGTGATCGTTAAGCAATCCGTCATAATTGTAGCGGATTCCGTATTGGTCATTGAGCCCCTGATCCTGCATGGCTTTGAGAAGCATGGGGCGGTTGGTTCCGTCATCGCCGCGGCCTCCGTTTGCGCATGAAAAATCTGCCAAATCTTCTACGCAGATCTCCTTTCCGCACATTTTCTGAACAGCAAAGCATGCGGAGAAAATGCCGCAGCCGGAGTTGGTAAGCGTTCCGCCGGGTTCAGGCGCATACTCATAGGGGTGCGTCCATTCCCTGTTTCTTTGATTCAAAAATCTCCACTTTACGCCTTCGTATTCCACATAACCCATTTTTCCGGTGATGTGCATATCTGTACCTCCGTATGCGTTTGTATTTCAGGTTCAGCCGTTCTTGCGGATGCTTTCTACCATTTCCAGGCGAACCGAGTGCCTTCCACCGTCAAATCCGGTATTCAGGAACGCTTCCATAATCTGTAAAGCTAGTCCCTCGCCAACGACCATGGAACCCAATGAGAGTATGTTTGCGTTGTTATGGCTTCGGGTTAAAATGGCGGTATAGGTATCGGAGCAATTGACCGCGCGGATTCCCGGTATCTGGTTGGCGGCAAGGGATATGCCATAACCTGTACCGCATACCAGAATGGCAAACCGGCATTCGCCGCTTGCTACCAGACGGGCAGCCTTTTCGCCGTATTCCGGATAGTCTACGCGCTCTTCGCTATAGCAGCCCACGTCAATCACTTCATGCCCCATTTCCGTCATGCGATCGATCAGCGCCTTCTTAAGCATAAAGCCCTTGTGGTCGCATCCGAAAGCAATTTTCATGTCTGTTACCTCCTGCCTTTTATACTTTGTATTATACCCTCATGCGCAGTTCTTTTCAATGTCTGGGTGAATGTTTGTTACTTAGTGTATTATGCAGGAAATCCTGCATAATGAAAGTTTAACGCAATATGGGAATCAGCAAAGGTGACCTGTAAATCGTTCGATAAACATACGAACGATATGTAAAATATTTGAAATATGGTCAAAAATGACGGGAATATGTCCAGATTTACACTTGACATAAAGATAAAGCGATGATATAGTATATAATTGAATTATTATGGAGAAAAAGCCGCCTTCTGATAATTTCCTGATGAAAATGAGAGGGATTCCATCAAAAATTAACTTGTCAAGAGGAAATTTCAGATGGATTTATCGAAGAATTAACGGTTTTTTCCGAGGCTTCTGCCGGTTTTCCAAATGGATTTCCGGTCTTTAGGACGAGTGAGGAGTGAGGGCGAATATGGTCCATCCGGTGAAACAGGGTAAGCGTACGAGAATGAGCTTTGCCCGCATTGAAGAGGCGCTTGGCGTGCCGGATCTGATTGAGGTACAGAAAAACTCATATCAGCATTTTCTGAAGGTTGACTTTCGCGAGGTACTGGCCGACGTATCGCCGATTACCGACTATACGGAGAGCCTTTCTCTGGAGTTTATCGATTATACCCTTGACGAGACCCCGAAGAACACGGTGGAAAAGTGCAAGGAACGCGATCAGACGTACGCTGCGCCTTTGAAGGTGACGGTTCGCCTGACCAATCGCGATACCGGTGAAATCAAAGAATCCGAAGTGTTCATGGGCGATTTCCCCATTATGACCGATTACGGCACGTTCATCATCAACGGCGCTGAGCGAGTAATCGTTTCCCAGCTGGTTCGTTCCCCCGGCGTATATTTCGCCAGGGCGATCGATAAGACCGGTGCATTTCTGTACTCCTCCCAGATTATCCCCAACCGCGGCGCATGGATTGAGTACGAAACCGACGCCAATAACGTGCTGTATGCCCGCATTGACCGCGCAAGAAAGCTTCCTATCACTGTGCTGCTGCGCGCAATGGGCGTAGAAACCGATGCACAGATTATCGACCTTCTGGGCGACGACGAGCGCGTGAGCGCCACCATCGCCAGGGACGCCAGCGAGGACAAGTCCGACCGCTTCAAGTCCCGCAGGGATCAGGCGTTGATTGAAATCTACAACAAGCTTCGCCCCGGCGAGCCGCCGTCTGTAGAATCCGCAACCAGTCTGATTAACTCCCTGTTCTTCGATCCCAAGAGGTACGACCTTGCGCATGTAGGCCGCTATAAGTTCAACAAAAAGCTTGCTATCGCTTCCCGTATCCGCGGACGCGAGGCTGCTGAGGTCATTACCCATCCCTACACGGGCGAGGTAATGGTGGAAGCAGGCCAGATCATTTCCCGTGAAATGGCCGAAAAAATTCAGAATGCCGGCGTTAACCGCGTACTTCTGGCGATTGACGGACATGAAGTCAAGGTTGTCGGCAACAATTTCGTACGTCTGACCGAGTTCCTTGCCGATTACGATCAGGAGCTTTACGCTCAGTATGACGAGAACGCCGTATGCGCACGTGAGCGCGTTCATGTACCGACGCTCTTAAGTATCCTTAAGAAGGTAAAGGAAGACGGTCTGCCGCTTAACGAAACCCTGAAGGAACTTAAGAACGACCTGATTCCCAAGCATATTCTCATTGACGATATTATTTCCTCCGTCAGCTATCAGTTTGGCCTGTTCTACAACATCGGCGATATCGACGATATCGACCATCTTGGCAACCGTCGTCTGCGCAGCGTAGGCGAACTTCTTCAGAATCAGATCCGCGTGGGTCTGTCCCGCCTGGAGCGCGTTGTCAAGGAGCGCATGGCCATTCAGGATCTTGATAAGGTTCGCCCGCAGGATCTGATCAACATCCGCCCTGTTTCTGCCGCCATCAAGGAGTTCTTTGGCTCTTCCCAGCTGTCTCAGTTTATGGATCAGCCGAACCCGCTGGCAGAACTTACCCATAAACGCCGTCTGTCCGCACTGGGCCCCGGCGGTCTGAACCGCGAACGCGCCAGCTTCGCCGTTCGAGACGTACACTACTCCCACTACGGTCGTATCTGCCCCATTGAAACGCCTGAAGGTCCGAACATCGGTCTGATCGGTTCGCTGGCAACCTACGCGCGTATCAATGAATACGGCTTCATCGAGGCGCCTTATCGCAGAATTGACCGCGAAACCTCTACCGTTACGGACGACATCATCTACATGACGGCGGACGAAGAGGACCAGTACGTAATCGCTCAGGCAAACGAGCCCGTGGATGAAAACGGCCGTCTCGTAAACGAGCACATTACCGTACGCAAGCGCGAAGAGATTATCGAGGTTGACCGCTCACAGGTTGACTTTATCGACGTCAGCCCCCGTCAGCTGATTTCCATCGCCACCGGCATGATTCCCTTCCTTGAGAACGACGACGCAAACCGCGCGCTGATGGGTTCCAACATGCAGCGTCAGGCTGTTCCGCTGCTCAAGCCTGAAGCGCCCTTTGTCGGTACCGGTATCGAGTACAAAGCTGCCTGCGACTCCGGCGTTGTCATGCTTTCCAAGGAAAAGGGCATTGTAAAACGCGTAACGGCGGATGAAATCGTAATTCGCGACGAAAAAGGCGACGATCATTACTATCACCTTTCCAAGTTCGCACGCTCCAACCAGGGCACCTGCATCAATATGCATCCGGTTGTCAAGCAGGGCGAAGAAGTTCAGTACCGTCAGGTTCTGGCGGACGGCCCCTCCACCGATGAAGGCGAAATAGCACTGGGCAAAAACATGCTGATCGGCTTCATGACGTGGGAAGGCTATAACTACGAAGACGCTATTCTGATCAGTGAACGCCTTGTGAAGGACGATGTTTATACCTCGATCCACATCGAGGAATATGAGTCCGAGGCGCGCGATACCAAGCTCGGCAGCGAAGAGATTACCCGCGACATTCCTGGTGTTGGCGAAGATGCGCTTCGCGATCTGGACGAGCGCGGCATTATCCGCATCGGTGCCGAGGTTCGCGCAAACGACATCCTGGTCGGCAAAGTTACCCCGAAGGGCGAAACAGAACTTACTGCGGAAGAGCGCCTGCTCAGGGCAATCTTCGGCGACAAAGCCCGCGAAGTTCGCGATACCTCCCTGCGCGTACCGCACGGCGAATTCGGTATCGTAGTAGACGTAAAGATTTTCACCCGCGAAAACCGCGACGAGCTCAGCCCCGGCGTAAACCAGATGGTCCGCGTATATATCGCCCAGAAGAGAAAGATCTCCGTCGGCGATAAGATGGCAGGCCGTCATGGTAACAAGGGCGTTGTCTCCCGCATTCTCCCCGAAGAGGATATGCCCTTCCTGGCAGACGGAACGCCGCTGGACATCGTTCTGAACCCGCTGGGCGTACCTTCCCGAATGAATATCGGTCAGGTGCTTGAAGTACACCTTGGCCTTGCAGCCCGCGCACTTGGCTGGCATGTTGCTACGCCTGTATTTGACGGCGCAAACGAGTTCGACATTATAGATACCCTCGACAAGGCTTCTCAGACCGAGGATGGCCCCCTGTTCGATGCGCTTGGCCGTCCGACCATCCAGTTCAACAAGGTCGGCATTAACAGAGACGGTAAGCTCTGGGTATATGACGGACGCACCGGCGATCGTTTCGACAATCCCGTAACCGTCGGCTATATGTACATGCTCAAGCTGCACCACCTGGTTGACGATAAGATCCATGCCCGCTCCACCGGTCCGTACTCTCTGGTTACTCAGCAGCCTCTTGGCGGCAAAGCCCAGTTTGGTGGTCAGCGCTTCGGCGAAATGGAAGTTTGGGCGCTTGAAGCATACGGCGCAAGCCATGTACTTCAGGAGATTCTTACCGTCAAGTCTGACGATATTGTGGGCCGCGTAAAGACCTATGAAGCCATTGTCAAGGGCGAGAACATTCCGGATCCGGGCGTACCCGAGTCCTTCAAGGTACTGATTAAAGAGCTTCAGTCGCTGTGTCTGGACATTAAGGTTCTTACTGAGGACAAGCAGGAGATCATCATCCGCGAACTCGAGGACGAGGATCTTGCGCCTGAAAGCGAATTCAAAGAGGAGCTCACAGCCGCAATTGCCACCTTCGACGAGACCGACGAAGAAGCAGCCGCCGACGACTTTGACTTCGACGCGCTGGATCTGGATAACGGCCTTGGCGATATCGACGATCTTGGCGACGAATAAGCGATTCAGTTACGCATGTAATGCGGTGTGCCGATAGCGCGCAGCCAAAAGCGCGCCTGAGAAGGGAGAGGAAATCTCTTGTTTGAACTGACGAATCTTGATTCTATTCAAATCCGACTTGCTTCGCCCGAAAAAATCCGTGAATGGTCTCACGGCGAGGTAGAGAAGGCTGAAACTATTAACTACCGCACGCTCAAGCGCGAGCGCGACGGATTGTTCTGCGAACGCATCTTTGGCCCCACCAAAGACTGGGAGTGCAACTGCGGAAAATATAAGCGCACCCGTTATAAGGGCGTTGTGTGCGATAAGTGCGGCGTCGAAGTAACCAAGGCGAAAGTTCGCCGTGAGCGTATGGGCCACATCGAGCTGGCTGCCCCTGTAAGCCATATCTGGTATTTCAAGGGCATCCCCAGCCGCATGGGCACGCTTCTAAAAATCAGCCCCCGTGCGCTGGAGCAGGTTCTGTATTTCGCCGCCTACATTGTACTGGATCCCGGCGAGACTACGCTTGAAAAGCATCAGCTTCTGACGGAAGCCGAATATCAGCGCAAGCTTCAGGAATATCCCAAAGATCGCGAAACGGGCGAAATGGCTTTCCGCGTCGGCATCGGCGCAGAGGCAGTTCGCGAAATGCTTCGCGAGGTCGATCTGGATCAGCTGGCAGAGGAACTGCGCGCAGAGTTTGCAACGCTTTCCCGCAAGGAATCCGCCCGCGAAACCGAAGGCCAGACGCGTCAGCAGCTGGTCAAGCGCCTGGAGGTTGTAGAGGCTTTCAGAAAGAGCGGAAATAAGCCCGAATGGATGATTCTGGACGTAGTTCCCGTTATTCCGCCGGAGCTTCGCCCCATGGTACAGCTGGATGGCGGACGCTTTGCCACTGCCGACCTTAACGACCTGTATCGTCGCGTTATCAACAGAAACAACAGACTTAAGCGCATGCTCGAAATGGGCGCGCCCGATATCATTGTAAGAAACGAAAAGCGCATGCTTCAGGAAGCCGTTGACGCGCTGATTGACAACGGCAGGCGCGGCCGTGCGGTAACTGGCGCAGGCGGAAGACAGCTCAAGAGCCTTTCAGATTTGCTGCGCGGTAAGCAGGGACGATTCCGTCAGAACCTGCTCGGTAAGCGCGTTGACTATTCCGGCCGAAGCGTTATCGTAGTTGGTCCGAACCTGCAGCTGTATCAGTGCGGCCTTCCCAAGGAGATGGCGCTGGAGCTGTTTAAGCCCTTTGTAATCGAGCGTCTGGTAAACCTGGGCCTCGCTGCGAATGTAAAGACCGCAAAACGCTCTGTAGAGCGCCTGCGCCCCGAGGTATGGGACGTACTGGAAGGCGTAATCAAAGATCATCCGGTTATGCTGAACCGCGCGCCTACGCTGCACCGTCTGGGTATTCAGGCCTTCGAGCCCATACTCGTAGAAGGAAAGGCGCTTAAGCTGCACCCGCTGTGCTGTACGGCCTTCAACGCCGACTTCGACGCCGTCCAGATGGCAATTCACGTACCGCTGAGCATGGAAGCTCAGGCAGAAGCCCGCTTCCTGATGCTGGCTGCCAATAATATTCTGAAGCCTCAGGACGGAAAACCCGTCGTATGCCCCACGCAGGACATGGTTATGGGCTGCTATTACCTGACCATTCTGCGCGAAGGCGCAAAGGGCGAAGGCAAATACTTTACCGACGTTGACGAAGCGCTGATGGCTTATGCTTCCGGCGAACTGGAACTGCAGGCTGTGTGCAACATCCGCATGACCAAGGAAATCAACGGCGAGAAGCACACCCGCATTGTAAAAACCTCCATCGGCCGCGTAATCTTCAACGAAGCAATTCCGCAGGATCTGGGACATCAGCCCAGAAATACCATTGACGATATGTTCCTGCTTGAGATCGATGAAGTCATCGGCAAAAAGCAGCTGGGCAAGATTGTTGACGACTGCTACCGAGTACACGGCGTGTCCGACACCGCCCTGATGCTCGACAGAGTCAAGGCCATGGGCTTTAAGTACTCCACCATCGGCGCAGTTACCGTCTCGGTTGCCGATATCAAGGTTCCCGCCGCCAAGTACACCATTCTTGCCGAAACCGAGAAGAAAGTTCACGACATCGAGCACCAGTTCCGCCGCGGCCGTCTGAGTGAGAACGAGCGCTACAACGCCGTAATCACCAACTGGGAAAAGGCGACCAACGACGTAACCGCCGAGGTTATGAAGAGCCTTGACAAGTTTAACCCCATCAACATGATGGCAACCTCCGGCGCCCGCGGTTCTACCAACCAGATCCGCCAGTTGGCCGGTATGCGCGGTCTGATGGCTTCTCCGTCCGGAAAGATCATCGAGCTGCCTATAAAGGCAAACTTCCGCGAAGGCCTGAGCGTATTGGAGTTCTTCCTCTCGTCTCACGGTTCCCGTAAATCCCTGGCCGATACGGCTCTGCGTACCGCGGACTCCGGTTACATGACCCGCCGCCTTGTAGACGTATCCCAGGAGAACATTATCCGTGAAATCGACTGCTTCGAGCGCAGAAATGAAAACGTCCGCGGCATGAAGGTACATGATATCTATGCAGACGGCGAAGTCATTGAGAAGCTCGAAGACCGCGTACGCGGACGCGTTGCAGCAGAAAACATCTATCATCCCGAAACCGGCAAGCTGATCATTGCTCAGAATGAGCTGATCACGCATGATTACGCCAGAGAGATCGTCAAGAGCGGCCTTAAGGAAGTTCTGATCCGTACCGTTCTTACCTGCCAGAGCGAAAATGGTATCTGCGCGCGCTGCTACGGCGCGAACATGTCCAACGGTAAGATGGTTGACGTCGGCGAAGCGGTCGGTATTATTGCAGCTCAGTCCATCGGTGAGCCCGGTACCCAGCTTACCATGCGTACCTTCCACACCGGCGGTGTTGCAACGGGCGAAGATATTACGCAGGGTCTTCCCCGCGTAGAAGAGCTGTTTGAAGCCAGAAAGCCCAAGCGTGAAGCCACCCTCGCAGAGATTTCCGGTATCGTACGCATGTCTCAGGATACCAAGAAGCGCCGCGAGCTGGTCATCACCTCCGATGACGGCGAAGGCGAAACCAAGAAGTATCCGATTAACTATGGCAGCAAGCTTAAAGTTTCCGAAGGCGATCATGTAAACGCCGGCGACGAGCTGATTGAAGGCTCCATCAACCCGCACGACCTGCTCAGAATTCTGGGCGTAAAGGCCGTACAGGATTACGAGCTCAGAGAGGTTCAGTCCGTTTACCGCAGCCAGGGCGTAGAAATTGCGGATAAGCACATCGAAGTCATTATCCGTCAGATGCTCAGAAAGGTTAAGGTAGAGGACGCCAACGATACCAACCTGCTTCCCGGATCGCTGGTCGATATCTTCAGATTTGAATCTGAGAACCGCCGCACCATGGAAGAGGGCGGACGTCCGGCAACCGCAAAGCGCGTGCTTTTGGGCATCACCAAGGCGGCTCTTGCTACCGAGTCCTTCCTGTCCGCGGCTTCCTTCCAGGAAACCACCCGCGTACTGACCGAGGCTGCCATCAAGGGCAAGACCGGTCCGTTGATTGGCCTCAAGGAAAACGTAATTCTCGGAAAGCTGATTCCTGCCGGTACCGGTATGAAGCGTTATTCCGACGTGGACATCCACGAAGCATAAGTATAAAGCTCGAACGGCGGCGGAATTTCGGTTCCGTCGCCGGTTTTCGGAAAAAATTAACCCGAATGCACAGAAACTCAAAATTGGAAACATTGACAAATTGTGCAGAGGGTGATAAGATGTACAAGTTCGATTATGCGTATGAAGGAGTAAGCCTATGCTTGAGCGATTGAATACAAGCGTAAAGACTGTGGGAATGCGCACAACCATTCGCGCTATTGAAAACGGTCGCGCCCTCCATGCGTTTATCGCAGAAGACGCCGATGTGTTTATCACTCGCCGCGTTCAGGAACTGTGCCAGATGAAGGACATTCCTTATACCCGCGTGGAGTCGATGAAAATGCTTGGCGAAGCCTGTGGCGTGCAGGTTCCTACCGCTTGCGCAGCGATAGTCAATCACGCCTGATAACCATGATGTACTCTTCCAGGGTTGCGGAAGCGTATATAGTCCAATAAGACCCAAAATCTAAGGAGGTGTTTCCATGCCCACGATCAACCAGATGATTCGTAAGGGTAGGGAAAAGGTGACCAGCAAATCCAACTCGCCCATTCTGCAGAAGTGCCCGCAGAAGCGCGGTGTTTGCCTGTCGGTCAAAACGCTTACGCCCAAAAAGCCGAATTCCGCACTTCGTAAGATCGCTCGCGTACGTCTTACCAACTCCATCGAAGGTACCTGCTACATTCCCGGCATCGGCCACAACCTTCAGGAGCACTCCGTTGTACTGATTCGCGGCGGCAAGGTTCGCGATCTGCCCGGTGTTCGCTACCACATCATTCGTGGCGCTCTCGATACCGCTGGCGTTGCAAAGCGCATGCAGAGCCGCTCCCTCTACGGCGCCAAGAGACCCAAGAAGTAATTTCCGGCAGCTGCTTAGCCGCCTGAACCCTGCCTTGTCTGAAGGAACGCGGATGGGGTGGCAAGTATGGGGGAAAAGCAGGCGAGGGAAACTGCGCCAACGGTTTCCGAATTCGCACGCCATGTTGCTTAAGTAAGCTCTTCGACTGCCCAATTGATTAGGAGGGACAAATATGCCCAGACGTGGATTTATTCCGAAGCGTGAAGTGCTTCCGGATCCTGTATACGGAACTATTATCGTAACCAAACTTATCAACCAGCTGATGTACGACGGCAAGCGCGGCGTAGCTCAGTCTGTTTGCTACAATGCTTTCGAGCAGGTTGCTCAGAAGACCGGCAAGGAAGCCATCGAAGTTTTCAACCAGGCAATTGCCAACATCATGCCCGCCCTCGAAGTTAAGGCGCGCCGCGTTGGCGGTTCCACCTATCAGGTTCCGGTTGAAATCCGTCCCGAGCGTCGTCAGACTCTGGCTCTGCGCTGGCTGGTAATGTTCTCCAGAAAGCGCGGCGAGCGCGTCATGGCAGACCGCCTTGCAGGCGAGATCATCGATGCCTCCAACAACACCGGTAATGCCGTAAAGCGTCGCGAAGATATGCACAAGATGGCCGAGGCCAACAAGGCATTCGCGCACTATCGCTGGTAATAAACGCCGGGTGCGCAAAAGATGCGCGCGACGGGTATTATGTCAAAAGGCATGTACTTATGTCGCGCGCTTTTTGACGCATATGGCGCTATGGCATATACTGTGCCAGTAATGAAATGACGCGCAGATTTTTCTGTTCTGCGCACAATTGAAAGGGAGAAAATTTCGTGGCGAGAACCCATTCTCTTGATCATGTCCGCAATATCGGCATTATGGCCCATATTGACGCCGGCAAAACTACTACCACCGAGCGAATCCTGTTCTACACGGGTCGTACCCATCGTTTGGGTGAGACCCATGAGGGCATGGCGACGATGGACTGGATGGAGCAGGAGCAGGAACGCGGAATCACCATTACCTCCGCAGCAACGACCTGCGAATGGCGCGGACATCAGATCAATATTATCGACACGCCCGGCCACGTGGATTTTACCGTTGAGGTCGAACGTTCCTTGCGCGTGCTGGACGGCGCTGTTGCCGTTTTCTGCGCGAAGGGCGGCGTTGAACCCCAGAGTGAAACCGTATGGCGTCAGGCCACCAAATACGGAGTTCCGCGTTTAGCCTATATCAATAAGATGGACATCACCGGTGCGAATTTCTATCGCGTTGTCAGCATGATGCAGACGAAGCTGCATGCAAATGCAGTACCGATGCAATTGCCCATCGGTGAAGAAAGCACCTTCACGGGCATTATTGATCTTTTGCGCATGAAGGCCGAAATCTATAAGGACGATCTCGGAATGAAGGTTGAGGAGTGCGAGATTCCCGAAGCTTATCGTGAGAAGGCTGAGGAATACCACAATAAGATGGTGGAAGCCGTTGCCGAAACTGATGATGAACTCACCATGAAATTCCTTGACGGCGAAGAGATTACCGAAGAAGAGCTTCGCGCAGCCATTCGTAAGGCGACCATCGCCGGAACGATGAATCCTGTTTTCTGCGGAACTTCTTATCGTAACAAGGGCGTTCAGCTCCTGCTTGATGCAGTTGTCGATTACCTGCCTTCTCCGCTGGATATTCCTCCGGTGAAGGGTACGGTGAAGGATTCCGACAAGGAAATCGAGCGCAAGCCCAGCGACGACGAGCTGTTCTCAGCCCTTGCGTTCAAGGTAATGGTAGATCCCTTTGTAGGTCGTCTTGTATTCTTCCGCGTATATTCCGGAACGCTGAAGTCCGGAAGTTACGTATATAATGCCACCAAGGGCAGACGCGAACGCATTGGCCGCATTCTGAAGATGCATGCCAATCACCGCGAAGAGATCGACGAAGTATACGCCGGCGATATTGCAGCCGCCGTAGGCTTTAAAGATACGGTTACCGGCGATACCATGTGCACCGAGAATAAGCCTGTTGTTCTTGAAAGCATGGAGTTCCCGGATCCTGTTATCCGCGTTGCGATCGAGCCCAAAACGAAGGCGGGCCGCGATAAGATGAGCGAGGCACTGATGCGCCTTGCCGTTGAGGATCCCACCTTCAAGACCTATACCGACGAAGGCACCGGCCAGACGATCATTGCCGGTATGGGTGAATTGCACCTTGAGATTATTGTAGATCGACTGCTGCGCGAATTCCGCGTGGAAGCTACGGTCGGTAAGCCTCAGGTTGCATACAAAGAATGCATCCGTAAGCCCGCCAAAGGCGAAGGCCGATTTGTCAGGCAGACCGGCGGCCACGGCCAGTATGGTCATGCCGTTATCGAGCTTGAACCCCTTGAGCCCGGCAGCGGTTATGAATTTGTCGATAAGACGGTTGGCGGCGTAGTGCCCAAGGAATTCATTCAGCCCATCTCCGATGGCGTTAAGGAAGCTGCGCTTTCCGGCGCTCTTGGCGGATACGAGGTTGTTGATTTCCGCTGCACGCTGCTTGACGGATCTTATCACGATGTTGACTCCAGCGAAATGGCGTTCCGCATTGCGGGATCCATGGCGTTTAAGGATGCCATCAAGAAGGCTGACTCTACGCTGATGGAGCCGGTAATGAAGGTGGAGATCGTTGTTCCCGACGAATACCTCGGCGGCGTAAACGGCGATATGGCCTCCAGACGCGGCCGCATTGTCAACACCGAAACCAATGGCGATCTGCATGTAATCGACGCGATGGTACCGCTCAGCGAAATGTTTGGCTATGCAACGGACCTTCGCTCCCGCAGCCAGGGCCGCGGAACCTTCACCATGCAGTTCTCCCAGTATGAGAGCGTTCCCAAGAACGTTGCCCTTAAGATCCTTGGGATGGCGAATATGCATGAGTAATGCAAACGCCAGAGAATGAATAAACACCATATCATTGGAGGATGAATCACAATGGGAAAGGCAAAATTTGAGCGCAATAAGCCGCACGTAAACATCGGCACCATCGGACACGTAGACCACGGCAAGACCACCCTGACCGCAGCCATCACGATGACTCTGTCTCAGCAGGGCCAGGCAACCGCCATGCGC
>JAZSRC010000081.1:0-34979 GCA_045538305.1 Clostridia bacterium
GGACAATGCTTTTGCTTAATACTTGGCTTTCTTCTCGTAATGTGTGTGGAGAAGCTCGTGGGCCAGGTGGCTATTGGGCTCGCCAAGGAACTCATCATACAGAGTCTGAATGGCGGGCAGCTCGTGGGACTTGCGAACGGCCTTGCCGGCGTCCTCAGTATACAGCGCCTTCGCACGAAGTGCCTTTACATCTACATCTTCGCGTACGGTGGGCGAAACGATCGGCTGTCCGCCGCCGTTTACGCAGCCGCCAGGGCAACCCATGACTTCGATAAAGGTGTAGTTCTTCTCGCCGGCCTTGACTGCGTCAAGCAGCTTGGATGCAGCACCGGTGGAATGCGCTACGGCTACCTTTACTTCGATGCCCTTGAGGTTGTAGCTGGCTTCCTTTACGCCGTCGAATCCGCGAACATCCACAAACTCAAGCTTCTCAAGCGGCTTGCCAACGATCTTCTCGTAAGCAGTGCGCAGAGCAGCTTCCATAACGCCGCCGGTTACGCCGAAGATTACGGCTGCGCCGGAGGAGTCGCCGAGCATGGCGTCAAAGTCCTCGTCGGGAAGAGCGGTGAAGTTAATGCCGGCAAGCTTGATCATGCGGGCAAGTTCACGAGTGGTGATAACGATATCAACATCGCTCATGCCGTCATGTCCGAGCTCAGGACGCTTGCACTCAAACTTCTTCGCAGTGCAGGGCATTACAGATACAACAACGATCTTTTTGGGATCAATGCCCTCTTTCTTGGCAAAGTAGCTCTTGATGATAGCGCCTTCCATCTCATGAGGAGACTTGCAGGAAGAGAGGTTCGGAATGAATTCCGGATAGTAGGTTTCACAGAACTTGATCCAGCCGGGAGAACAGGAAGTGATCATCGGCAGAACGCCGCCTTCGGTTACACGGCCGAGAAGCTCGGTAGCTTCTTCCATAATGGTAAGGTCAGCTGCGAAGTCGGTATCAAATACCTTATTGAAGCCAAGGCGGCGGAGCGCTGCAGCCATCTTGCCGGTTACCAGAGAACCGATCGGCATGCCAAACTCCTCGCCCAGCGCTGCGCGAACAGCGGGGGCAGGCTGAACGACCACGTACTTGTCGGGATCGGCCAGAGCTGCAAAGACTTCCTTGGTATCGTCCTTCTCGGTGAGGGCGCCGACGGGGCAAACATTGATGCACTGGCCGCAGTTGATGCAGGCGCTCTCAGAAAGAGCCATGTTCCATGCGGGCAGAACCTGAGTTTTGAAGCCGCGGGCAACCGGTCCGATAACGCCGACATTCTGAACCTTCTGGCAAACTGCTACGCAGCGGCGGCAAAGAACGCACTTGGAGTTATCGCGAACGATGGAAAGAGTGTTATTGTCTACGCTGGTCTCAGTCATTCCGCCGATGGCGTACTGGTTTTCATCATCTACACCATACTCACGGCACATTGCCTGCAGCTCGCAATTGGTGGAACGAACGCAGCTGAGGCACTTTTTGTTATGATTGGAGAGCAGGAGCTCGAGGTTTACTTTACGGGCATTGCGTACGGCGGGGGTGTTGGTCTTTACTTCAACAACTTCGCCGGTAGCGCGGTCTCTCGGAAGCGACTCAACGGGGTATACGCATGCAGCCTGAAGTGCACGGCCACCGGCCTCAACAACGCACATACGGCAGGCGCCGATTTCGTTGATATCCTTCATATAGCACAGCGTCGGGATCTTGATGCCAGCCTGCTTGGCGGCCTCAAGCAACGTTGTCCCGGCAGGAACGCTTACGGGAATGCCATCAATTTTGAAATTGATCATGTTCATTTTGGCTTCCTCCTAAACTTCTGGATCGTATAACAAGACGGCTTAGCCTTTGGTGATTGCGCCAAACTTGCACTTCTCCATGCAAGCGCCGCACTTCACGCACTTCGTCTGATCGATAACGTGCGGGGTCTTGACAGCGCCGGAGATTGCGCCGGCGGGGCATACTCTGGAGCACAGGGTGCAGCCCTTGCACTTGTCGGCGTCGATCTTGTACTGGAGCAGGTTCTTGCAAACGCCGGCGGGGCAGCGCTTCTGATAGATGTGCGCCTCATACTCTTCACGGAACTGGCGGATGGTGCTCAGAACCGGGTTCGGAGCCGTCTGGCCGAGGCCACAAAGCGCAGTGGACTTGATGTTGGCAGCAAGTTCTTCCAGGCGCTCAATGTCGCCGTCCTCACCCTTACCATCGCAAATGCGATTGAGGATGTCGAGCATACGACGGGTGCCGATACGGCAGGGAGTGCACTTTCCGCAGGACTCATCAACCGTAAAGTCGAGGAAGAAGCGGGCAATGTCAACCATGCAGTTGTCTTCGTCCATGACGATCATACCGCCGGAGCCCATCATGGAGCCAGCTGCGATCAGGTTGTCATAGTCGATGGGCGTATCCAGCATAGAGGCCGGGAGGCATCCGCCGGAGGGACCGCCGGTCTGAACAGCCTTGAATGCCTTACCTTTGGGGCAGCCGCCGCCGATATCATAGATGATCTCGCGCAGCGTGGTACCCATGGGAACTTCAACAAGGCCGGAGTTTACGATCTTTCCGCCGAGCGCGAATACCTTGGTTCCCTTGGACTTTTCGGTGCCCATGGAGGCGAACCAATCTGCGCCCTTCAGGATGATCTGAGGAACGTTTGCGTAGGTTTCTACATTGTTAAGGATGGTGGGCTTGCCAAACAGACCCTTTACAGCCGGGAACGGCGGACGGGGACGCGGTTCGCCGCGCATACCCTCGATAGAATTCATAAGTGCAGTTTCTTCGCCGCAAACGAATGCGCCTGCGCCGAGACGGATGTGCATGTCAAAGTTGAAGCCGGTGCCGAAGATGTCCTCGCCCAGAAGGCCGTTTGCACGGGCGTCTTCGATGGCGATCTCAAGGCGCTTAACGGCGATGGGATACTCTGCACGAACATATACATAGCCTTCATCTGCGCCGATGGCATATGCCGCAATGGCCATAGCCTCGATAATGCAGTGCGGGTCGCCCTCAAGCACGGAACGATCCATGAACGCGCCGGGGTCGCCTTCGTCAGCGTTGCAGGCTACATACTTTTTGCCGGTAGAGCCCATAGCGAACTTCCACTTGAGGCCGGTGGGGAATCCTCCGCCGCCGCGGCCGCGCAGACCGGACTTCAGTATGGTGTCGACAACTTCTTCACGGCTCATTTCGGTCAGAACCTTGGCCAATGCCTTGTAGCCGTCGAAAGCAATATACTCTTCGATGCTCTCAGGATTGATAACACCGCAGTTTTTGAGCGCAACGCGCTTCTGCTTCTGATAGAAGTTAATTTCATCAAGGGGCTTAATTTCCTTGGAATCCTTCTCCTTGCTTCCGTCGTACAGCAGATGGCTTACGATACGGCCTTTTACAAGGTGCTCGGAAACGATTTCATCAACATTCTCAACCTTTACATGGCTGTAGAATGCGCCTTCGGGATATACGATAACGACGGGGCCTGCGGCACAAAGGCCGAAGCAGCCGGTCTTAACGAGTTTTACTTCCTTATCCAATCCATTTTCAGCGAGCAGCTGTTCAAACCGCTCATAGAGCTTAGTAGAACCGGAAGACGTACAACCGGTACCACCGCAGATCAGAATCGTGGAACGGAAAAGCTCCATTTTGCTTACCTCCTTGTGTACGCTTTATGCTTATTCAGCTGCGCCGATGGTGTACTCTGCAACGGGCTGACCGTTTACGACGTGCTCCGCTACGATACGGGCTGCCATTTCCGGCTTCACCTTTACATAGGTTACCTTATCCTGACCGGGCATTGTAACCTCGACGATGGGCTCATAGCGGCACATGCCGATGCAGCCGGTCTGAGCGACTACAACGTTCAAAAGATTGCGCTTGCCAACTTCGTCAAGAAACGCATTCATTACGGGACGAGCTCCGGCTGCAATGCCGCAGGTAGCCATACCGACTACTACGCGAACGCCATCCGATTCACGGCGAAGGTTAACCTGGCTCAGCGTTTTCTGGCGGATTTTCTCCAGATCAGCTATGGACTTCATGAAATGAACACCTCCGTGATAATTTGACTTAAGAAACCTGATCGACAGCCTGAATGCCCTCCTGTATATACTCTCGTATCCACATGAGAACTTCCGGCGTATTCAGCATAACACCGCTTAAAACCTGACGAATCTCCTTCGTGTCAAACAGGAAGGATTCATTGCCCTTCTGATAATCCAGAACGAATTCAATTCCCTCCGGCGTGCCGTTAATCAGCGCGACAAACGTATCGGGCAGATCGCCCATCGGGGGCAGATCTACATGGGAAGCCTTAAACAGAAGCGTAAGCTTCGTGCCTACATTCACCGTACTTTCAAGCCGGAATGTGCCTTCGCACATTTCGCACAGCTGCTTAATCATCGGAATACCAAGTCCGACCTTTCGGGTCTTTCTGGTAGTAGTGAAGGGACTGGTAACACGCTTCAAAAGCGCCTCGTCCATTCCGCAGCCGTCGTCCTGTATGATGATGGTAAGGTTATCCGATCCGGGATCGAAGGAAATAGTGATGCGAATGTTTTTCGCGCCCGCAGTCACCGAGTTCTGCGTCAGGTCAAGAATATACAGCGATAATTCGTTCATTACGCTTTGCGATATTTATCAAGAATCGCGGGGATCTTTTCAGGAACCAGATTTCCGTAAACGTCGTCGTTGATCATCATAACGGGAGCAAGACCGCAAGCGCCAAGGCAGCGGGTGTCCTTAATGGTGAAAAGACCGTCTTCGGTGGTTTTTCCTGCTTTGGTCTTGAGTTCGGAACATACGCGATCGAGAACCGCCTGAGCGTTCTTAACATAGCAGGCAGTACCGAGGCAAACGCCGATGATATATTCTCCGCGCGGTTCAAGCGCGAACTGAGAATAGAAAGTAGCGACGCCGTAAACCTCGCTCAGCGTGGTGCCAAGACCTTCTGCAATCAGAATCTGTACATCCTTCGGTACATGGCCAAAGATATCCTGCGCACCCTGAAGCGCACGCATGACAGCGCCTTCCTGTCCTTTGAGTTTGGCGATCAGCTTATCAAGCTCCGCATACTTCTCTCGAATGTCCGGCATAGACGTAACCTCCCTAGTAGAATTCGTTTGCATAAGCAAAACACGAGTTCTATAACTCGCCACTTCGCATTATACCATAAAAATCTTTATACGCATCAAAGTACGTCAAATTTAACCCGCAGTTTGAGAAGACAAACTACAACACATTGAACGTATTCAGAACATCAAGAAGGATTCCTTGCTTTTCATCAGTACTGCTTATGCGTTCCAGATACATATCAAAAATCTCAAAGCTCAGCACTTTGCCGTTGCTTACCGTCTCAATGTATATGCTTTCTCCGCTTTCCGGATCGCTAAGTGTATATTCCAGAAACGGAAGCTCAGCCGTTTTTACCCCCTTTGAGACTTCAAATCGATGCATTCCGGTGAACTTACAATTATAATAGTCGTAGGCTTCCACAGTTGCATTTACAAACTCATCTATCTCCTGTTGGTCAGCTTTGAATATAGAAAAATCATCATATTCCGTCAGTTGTTCAACCGAACAGATAATATAATGCTGTTGATTATACAAGGTAAACACCCAGGTATAATCCGCCGTATTTTTATCAAGATGTGACGAATCGTCCATAATCCAGTCGCCTACAGGATATTCAATTTCAAAAAAAGGAACTGAATTGAATTTTGCCTGGTATTTTTCTACATTCTCGCCGTAACCAAACAAAAACAAAAGACAAGCAGCCGCGATTACAAGCGCCATGATGTGTTTTTTCATTTGTTCACCTTCATATCATCAATTGCGTACTTTTATTATAACAAATATGTAATTTCATTTCAAGCAGCTTGTCGTTCCGTTATGCACGCACCAAAAAAAGCGAACCTAACAGCTTTTGCTGTCGGTTCGCTTTTTATCTGGTTCTATCAGACCAGCTCGAGAATTACCATCTCAGCAGCATCGCCACGGCGCGGGCCGATCTTGATGATGCGGGTATAGCCGCCGGCCTGGCCCTTTTCTTCGATGCGCTTCTTGTACTTCGGAGCGATCTCACGGAAGAGCTTCTCAATCACCGGGTGCTTGATGTTCTTCTTTCGCTCGATGAAATCTTCCTTCTCCTCATCCTTGCCCTGCATAACCGGCATACGATAGAGGTATGCCATGATGCGGCGACGGGCTGCGAGGCGGGAGGGCTGGTCATTTACAACGGTCAGCTCAACAGTCTGGCCCTTGTCGTTATTGGTAGTCTTTTTCACCTCAACGGTGTTATCGCATTCGCGAATCGCGATGGAAATCAGATGCTCGGCAACAGAGCTGACTTCCTTTGCGCGCTGCAAAGTGGTTTCAATCTTGCCGTACCAGATCAGGTTGGTAACCTGGTTACGAAGCAGCGCCTTTCTCTGGTCAGCCGGACGACCCAGCTTACGATTGGCCATTATCGGTTCCTCCTTGATTGCTTATGTCAGTAAGGTTCGGCGCTTATTCGTCGCCGGGCTTCAAAGAAAGGCCCAGTGCGACGAGCTTCTGCTCTACCTCTTCAAGCGATTTCTTTCCGAGATTGCGTACCTTCATCATATCTTCCTGATTGCGCTGCACAAGCTCGGCCACGGTGTTGATGCCGGCGCGCTTCAAGCAGTTGAATGCGCGTACGGAGAGATCCAATTCCTCAATGGTCATCTCCAGCACCTTGTCGCGATTGTCGCTTTCAGGTTCATTATAATCTACGCGAACGACATTCACGGTCAGATCGATGAACAGCTTCATGTTGTTCGTCAGAATCTGAGCCGCAGAGGCAAGCGCTTCTTTCGGAAGAATGGAGCCATTGGTCCAAACTTCGATCGTCAGCTTGTCATAGTCGGTCACCTGACCAACGCGGGTATCCTCAACAGAGTAGCTTACCTTGCGGATGGGCGTGAAGATGGAATCCATCGGGATCACGCCAATGGGCATTCCGCCCATCTTATTGCGCTCGTTGGCAAGCTGCTTGTTACGCTCGGCGGACACATATCCGCGTCCCTTTTCAAGCGTAATCTGCATCTGCAGATGTGCGCCTGCGGAAAGCGTAGCAATATGAAGGTCGGGGTTGACAATTTCGACCTCGTCGTCGCACTTGAAATCTGCGGCGGTTACTTCACATGCGTCACGCACGTCTATGGTGAGGATTTTGGGTTGATCGGTGAACAGCTTTGCAGAAAGCAGCTTCAGGTTCAGGATGATCTCCGCAACGTCTTCCTTTACACCGGGGACGGTTGAAAACTCATGCTGAACGCCTTCAATGCGAACACTTGTTACCGCAACGCCTGGCAGTGAATTCAGCAGTACGCGGCGCAGTGCATTGCCCAGCGTCTGTCCGAAGCCACGCTCCAGAGGATTCACGATAAACTTGCCATATCGATTGCTTTCACCGATTTCCACACGCTCAATTTTGGGTTTTTCTATCTGATCGATCACTCGGCGTTTCCTCCTCTCCATCGTTAAGGCATTCTGCCTAAAACGGTGCTCAATCCTTTCACAGCGGTCTTATGCACTCAAGCCGCCGCCAGATAAGGACTTCCATCAAACTCTGATGCTTGATTAGCGGGAGTACAGCTCGACGATAAGGTTTTCCTGAATCGTAAGATCAACATCATCACGCGCAGGCTTTGCGGCGATGGTCGCCTTAAGGTTTTCGCTGTCAAGGGTAATCCACTTCGGTACGATGCGGGTAGTGCCCTCGCGCATTGCCTTAAAGTGATCGGCCTCTGCACTCTTCTCACGGATGGTGATAACATCGTTAACATCTACCAGATAGGAGGGGATGTTAACCTTCTTGCCGTTCACGCGGATGTGGCCGTGACGAACGATCTGACGAGCTTGAGCGCGGGAAGCGCCGAAGCCGCAGCGATAAACAACGTTGTCAAGACGACGCTCGAGCAGAACCAGCAGGTTTTCGCCGGTGATGCCCTTTTCGCGGGAAGCGGACTCAAAGTAACGGTGGAACTGGGTTTCGAGCACGCCATAGGCTCTCTTGGCCTTCTGCTTCTCGCGAAGCTGCATGCCGTACTCGCTCTGCTTACGCTGACGGGCCTGTCCATGCTCGCCAGGCGGGGTGGGACGCTTGCCTACTGCGCAGTTGGGGCCGTAGCAGCGATCGCCCTTCAGGAAAAGCTTGCAGCCCTCGCGACGGCAGAGGCGGCAAACCGAACCAGTATATCTAGCCATGTGTTGTTCCTCCTACTACACTCTTCTGCGCTTGGGCGGGCGGCATCCGTTGTGGGGGATGGGCGTCACGTCCTTAATCATGGTAACCTCGAGACCAGCGGTCTGCAGCGAACGGATCGCAGCTTCACGGCCGGCTCCGGGGCCTCTCACGTACACTTCAACAGACTTGAGGCCGTATTCCATCGCGGCTTTCGCGGCGGTTTCGGCAGCAGACTGTGCGGCAAACGGAGTGGACTTCTTGCTGCCGCGGAAGCCAAGTCCGCCAGCAGACGCCCAAGACAGCGCGTTGCCGTTGGTGTCAGTGAGGGTAACAATCGTATTGTTAAAAGAAGAGTGAATATGGGCCGCGCCACGCTCTACGAGCTTCTTCTCGCGGCGCTTACGGACGACCTTTTTCAGCTTCGCCTTAGCCATAATCGTATTTCCTCCTAAATCATCAATCCAGCGAAATTACTTCGCAGCCTTTTTCTTACCGGCAACCTGCTTCTTCGGGCCCTTGCGGGTGCGTGCGTTCTGCTTGGTGTTCTGACCGCGTACGGGCAGACCTTTGCGATGACGCAGGCCGCGATAGCAGCCGATTTCCATAAGGCGCTTGATGTTCATGGAAACTTCACGGCGAAGGTCGCCCTCCACCTTGAGGTTGTGGTCAATATAGTCGCGCAGTTTACCAATTTCATTCTCGGTGAGATCCTTAACGCGGGTATCCGGGTTGATGCCGGTGCCCTCGATGATGTCGTCGGCGATATTCGGGCCAATGCCGTAAATATACGTCAGAGCGACTTCAATTCTCTTCTCTCTGGGAAGGTCCACACCTGCGATACGTGCCATTGTGTAAAGCACCTCCAACTTAATCCTGCCGGCTTGTCCGGCTGTTGGCCGTCTCCCTTCCAGGCGATTGGCGTCACCCGAAGCTTGACAGGCTATATAGAAAGGCAAACGAAAACCGCGCAAAGCGCAGTCAGCCGCATCGCTCACCGTTTCTGCTTCAGTACAAATCGTACCAGTAAAGCATTTTACTACTCATTTGGCAAAATTGCAATAGGATTAACCAAAACTTATATAAATAACCCGTTTTTTCACACTTGACCGATATGATATTCTATATATGTAAATATTACCGGATCAAAAGACATGATTCAAGCATGGAAGGGTGAATTTTATGGCAAAAATCGTCCTCGGAAGAACCGGAATCATCGCCGAAAAAAACGGCTTCGGCGCACTTCCCATCCAGCGTATATCAAAGGAAGACGCTTCTCTCCTTCTCAACAAAGCGCGTGAACACGGATTCACATTTTTTGACACCGCGCGCGGCTATACCGACAGTGAGGAAAAGATCGGATGTGCGTTTAACGGCAATTTTGACGGCGTCACAATCGCTACCAAATCACCGTCCAAAACACCCGAAGGCTTTTTCAAAGATCTGGAAACCAGTCTTTCGCTTATGAAAGCAAATTGCATTGATATCTATCAATTCCACAATCCGTCCTTTTGTCCCAAGCCCGGCGACGGAACCGGCCTTTATGAAGCGATGCTGAAGGCCCGTGAGCAAGGCAAGATCCGTTTTATCGGTATTACCAACCATCGGCTCGATGTTGCAATGGAAGCCGTTAGAAGTGGGCTTTACGACACGCTTCAATTCCCATTCAGCTATTTGAGCGGCCCCAAAGAAGAAGAACTGGTAGAGGAATGCAGAAAAAGGAATGTCGGCTTTATCGCAATGAAGGCGTTGTCCGGCGGCTTGATCACGCATGCCGAAGCCGCGTACGCGCATGCCGCCCAGTACGAAAACGTCCTGCCGATATGGGGCATTCAGAGAGAAGCGGAGCTGGACGATTTCATCCGCTGTATTGAGAATCCGCCTGCAATGACGGCAGAAATCAAGCAGCTGATTGAACGCGACCGCGCCGAGCTGACGGGCGACTTCTGCCGTGGCTGCGGCTATTGCATGCCCTGTCCCAAGGGAATTGAAATCAATACCTGCGCAAGAGCTTCCCTTCTCATTCGCCGTGCGCCGTCCACAATTCTGCTGTCGCCGGCAGGCGAAGCCAAAATGCGCAAAGTCGAAGAGTGCATCGGATGCGGCCTGTGCGCCTCCAAGTGCCCCTATTCCCTCAACACACCCGAGCTTCTCAGGCGCAACTATCAGGATTATCAGGAGATTCTTGCCGGGAAGCCTCTGTAAAAACTCCATCGATGAATCCGCCGCCCAACAGCTTTTCCCCATCATAAAAGGCGGCAGTCTGACCCTTGGCGGGCGCGCGAAGCGGTGTCTGAGCCGTAACTTGCCAGCGCCCGCCTTCCTTTTTTACCGTACAGGAAGGCATTTCCCAGCGCGTGTGGCGCACGCGGACAATGGCCTTTATCTCGTCCGGATCATCCTCCGCCTGCCAGTACATATCCCTCACATAGAACTGCGTATGAAAAAGGTCGTCCCACAAAGCCAGCAGCAGCTGGTTTTTTTCTGCGTCAATCGCACTTACATACAAACGTCTGCCCTCTTCTGTTTCGCCAAAGCGCTGGCCGACGGTGTACTTATGTATCCCTTCATGCATAGCTACCGCTCGGCCGCAGTATATCGCTTCCCCTTTTCCGGGCGCTTCGGCGTTTTCTTCCAGCCAGGAGGCATAGTCCTTACTCGGAATAAAGCAGATTTCCCGGCTGTCGGGCTTGTCAGCCACCGATAAGCCCATTTCTCTTGCCATCTCCCGAACCTTATGCTTGTGAAACCTGCCCAGTGGCAGAAGCAGCCTTGCAATCTGCGCTTCTGTGAGGCGGGTCAGCATGTAGCTCTGATCGTTATCCGGGGCGCCGGTATAGATGGCTCCGTTCTCGCAGCGGGCGTAATGCCCGGTGGCGATCCAGTGCGCCTGTATTTCATCCGCATAGTCGATCAGCGCCGGAAATTTGACTTCCGGGTTGCAGCCAATACACGGGTTCGGCGTTTCGCCTCTTAAATAGGCCTCCAGAAACGGCCGGCACACATACTTTTCAAGTTCCTTTTGAATATTCTGGATCCTGAGCGGAATCCCAAGCCGCTTGGCAGAAGAAATCGCATCGCGCTTTGCATTCTCACCGGAAATATCCAGATACAGCCCGTACACCTCGTAGCCTTCATCCTGAAGAACCCTTGCTGCCACAGCGGAATCTACGCCGTCGGACAAACCCAGCACTACTTTATGATTCATATACCCTTCACCTCGTATTGTCATTTCATTATATTTCATGCTTCCGTATGCTGCAAGCATACTGCGATTAAAAGCTGCGTATGGCAATTCAATACGTTCATAGTACCAATGCTCTTCATTTTAATTCAGTATTCATTTAACTGTTTTAGAATTGACAAATATGGATTGTTATACTATAATTACTTCCGCCCGAAAGGAGGTATATCCATATTGAATGACAGTACCCTGAAGGCGCTGGGCGACCCGAAGCGATACCAGCTGCTTACCCTGATGGCAACGCGCAGTTATTGCGTGAGCGCGCTTGCCAGACAAACGCAGTTGTCGGAATCAAGCGTGTCGCAGCACCTGAAAATCCTTCGCGACGCCGATCTGGTATACGGCGTCAAGCGCGGCTACTACACACATTACTGCATAAATAAGGGAGCCGTTGAAAAAGTCATCAGTGATCTGAGCCTTTTGCTTACCGCCGCCCACGAGCCCTGTTCAAATCCATTTTACGGCTGCCCGGAAGCAGAGTATATCCGCTGCAAAGCTTACGTGCCCCCGGAAAACAGAACAAAGGAAGAGTGATACATTATGCTTAAGCGCTTTATACAGTATTATAAACCCCACAAAAAGCTGCTCACCCTGGACCTTCTGGCGTCCTTAGCCATTTCCATCATCGGCATGGTATATCCCATCGTTACAAGGAACATGCTGAATGTATATATCCCGAAAAAGATGTATACCACCATCGTCATCGCGGGCGTCGCCGTACTGGTTCTGTATATTGTCCGCATGCTTTTAAACTATTTTGTTCAGTACTACGGACATATGATCGGCGTCCGCATGCAGTCCAAAATGCGCACCGACCTTTTCAACCATCTGGAAAAGCTGCCTTTTCAGTTTTTTGATAACAATGAAACCGGCCGCATCATGTCCCGTATTACAGGCGATCTTTTTGAGGTATGCGAGCTGGCGCACCACGGTCCCGAAAACCTCTTGATCAGCAGCACAATGATCATACTGTCGTTTTCCTACCTGTGCTCCATTGACTGGATTCTGACAATGATCATATTCTCTTGCGTACCGATTCTGGTTTTTGTAACACTGCATTTCAGAAAGGCCATGAGCGCAGCCTTCCGAGACAGGCGCAAGAGTAACGCCACCATCAATGCAGCCGTTGAAAGCAGCATCACCGGTATTCGTGTAACCAAGGCCTATACAAACGCCGAAAGCGAAAAGGAAAAATTTGCCAAGGGCGACGATCAGTTTGTAGACGCCTCCCGCCGTTCCTACAAGGCAATGGCTATGTTCCATTCTTCCACGCAGTTCGTAACCAATGTATTCAACGTCATAATCCTGATTGCCGGCGGCCTGTTCCTGTACGCAGACCGAATCAGCTTCGGTGATTACTCTACATTCATTGTGTCTGTAAACCTTTTCATCAATCCTGTAAACACGCTGATCAACTTTATGGAGCAGTTCCAAAACGGCGCCTCCGGCTTCCAGCGTTTTATTGAGATCATGGACGAGAAGCCCGAAGAGGATGCTCCCGATGCCGTAGCGCTAACCGACGTACAGGGTACAATAGAATTCAAAAACGTTACCTATTCTTATGATGAAACCAAGGAAGTGCTTCACGATGTAACCTGCGCCTTGAAAAGGGGCGTAAACTTGCGCTGGTAGGTCCCTCCGGCGGCGGAAAAACCACATTGTGCCATTTGCTTCCAAACTTCTACAAGCTGAATCCCGAAGACGGCTGCATCATGATCGACGGTCATGACCTGAGAACCCTTACCATGGACTCCATCCGCAGAAACATCGGCATCGTTCAGCAGGATGTATTCCTCTTTGTAGGCACGATCGGCGAAAACATCCGCTATGGACGACCGGATGCAACCGATGAAGAGGTGATCGAAGCCGCAAAGCGCGCCAACATTCACGATTATGTCATGACGCTGGAAAACGGCTACAATACCGAGATCGGCGAACGCGGCGTTAAGCTGTCCGGCGGCCAAAAGCAGCGTCTCAGCATCGCGCGCGTATTCCTGAAGGATCCCTCCATACTGATTCTGGACGAAGCCACCAGCGCCCTTGACAACACCACCGAGGTCCTCATTCAGGAAGCGCTGGACGAGCTCTGCAAAGGCCGAACGACCCTGGTCGTCGCGCACAGGCTCTCCACCATCCGGAACGCCGACGAAATCGCAGTGGTGGTAGACGGCAAGATTACCGAACGCGGCACGCACGAACAGCTTATAGAGAAAGGGGGAACGTACCAGTCGCTCTACGCGCTGCAGTTCCGCGAAAACGACTACGTCGCCTGATTGTGTTTTGCAACCACCGCTTTATTTCTACTAAAAGGAAATAAGGCGGTTTGTTTACTTTTTTGTCATGTAATTTTAAGAATTGTTTTTGACATTCCACTCCGTCGCTGATACAATAGAATAATCCCAACAACAAGGAGTGGACAACAAATGCAAAACCGTGAAAGACTTTCCTCGCGCCTCGGCTTTATCCTGCTGAGCGCCGGCTGTGCGATCGGCTGCGGAAACGTATGGAAGTTCCCGTGGATGGCCGGACAGTACGGCGGCGGCAGCTTCGTACTGGTGTACGCACTGTGCCTGATTCTTCTGGGCATCCCCGTAATGATCATGGAATTCGCCCTCGGCCGCGCCTCTCAGGCAAGCCCCGTCCGCATGTATCAGAAGCTTGAAAAACCCGGTCAGAAATGGCATATCCATGGCTATGCTGCGCTTGTCGGCAATCTGGCTCTGATGGCGTTCTATACCGTAGTATCCGGTTGGCTCCTGTACTACTTTATCAGATTCCTGACCGGAAAAACCGAAGGCCTCGGTTTTGTAACGATGATCACCAATCCTTCGGTGAATATGATCTACATGGCCATTGTCGTCGTTGTAGGCTTCCTCGTACTTTCCTTTAAAATGGCGAAGGGACTTGAGCGCATCACCAAGTATATGATGATCCTTCTGCTCATCCTGATGGTCATTCTTGCTGTCAAGAGTGCGCTGCTGCCCGGCGCAAAGGAAGGTCTTTCCTTCTATCTGCTGCCCGATTTCGGTAAGATTACGCCCAAGGTTATTGTAGGCGCCATGAATCAGGCTTTCTTTACGCTGAGCCTCGGTATCGGCTCCATGGCAATTTTCGGAAGCTATATCGACAAGAAGCGCACGCTGCTTGGCGAATCCATCAACATCGTTCTGCTGGATTCCTTCGTAGCCATCACCGCCGGTCTCATCATCTTCCCTGCCTGCTTTACCTATAATGTCGAAGTAAACGCAGGCCCCGGTCTTCTTTTTGACACCATGTACAGCGTGTTTATGGATATGCCGGGCGGACGCATCTGGGGCAGCCTGTTCTTCCTGTTCATGGTATTTGCCGCCATGTCTACAATCTTTGCGGTATTTGAAAACATTCTTGCCTGCGTACGCGAATTGACCGGCTTTAGCCGCCCGAAGGGCTGTATCGTCTGCGGAATCATCGTATTCGCGCTCTCCGTTACCACCGCTCTCGGTTTCAGCGTAATCAAGTTTGAGCCGTTCGCAGCAGGTTCATCGTTCCTCGATTTCTGGGATTTCATCGTATCCACCAACCTTTTGCCCCTTGGTTCACTGACCATCGCCCTGTTCTGCTGCCTGAAGAAATATGGCTGGGGCTGGGATAACCTTATTAAAGAAGCGAACACCGGCGAAGGCCCCAAGGTACGCAACTGGATGAAGTACATCTTCTTCTATCTGGTACCCGTAGCCGTTGTCGTCATCTATATCATGGGCTTGATCGAATTCAGCTGGAAATAATTTCTCCTTTCCATCAGCAGCGGATGCTTCGTCCGCTCAGATCATCAACAAACTCCAGGGAGAGGTTTGGAGAGGGAGCGCACTCCCTCTCCATTTTTCTTCGATTTCGGCGGCATGTACGGCGAAATCGCGCGTTTTACAAAGCGCAGCGGCTAAAAACGCTTCCCCTCCCATCAAAAAAGGTATTTTTTTGATGGTTTGAGCAGCGGACGCTTCATCCGTTGCTTTTTCATGCTCCTGCAGCAATTTCAAATTGACGAATGCAGCCTAAAACGTTATAATCCGACCATTCAGAAAAGGAGGCAGGCACATGAAGCTCTCTTTGTCATCGGTTTCATTAAACCCCTATATTCAAAGAAATATTTCGCTGAACAGCGCATTTCATGCATTTAAAGCCACGGGCTTTTCCTATATGGATTATGAAATTACATTCGACGCGCTCGAGAACGACTGGCGTACCTATGCAAAAACCGTAAAAAACGCCCTTGAAGAAAACGGAATTTCTGCCCCGCAGGGCCACGCCCCCATGCCCAACCACCTGGACCCCAGGGGAATCGATTGTTTCGAGGTATTCAAAAAGGCGCTGGAGTTTGCGAAAATCTCAGGAATTCCGAAAATTGTCATTCACCCCGGCGCAAGGGAAGGAAATACGCGCGAAGAATTCTTTGATAAAAACATTTCTTTTTTCAAAACCCTGATCCCCGTTGCCGAAGAAACCGGCGTTGGAGTCATGCTGGAAAACATCGGGAACTATGCCGATCCCTATTATCTTCACACGGGCGCCAACCTTCGCGAGATGGTCGACGGCGTGGGACACAAGCTGTTTACAGCGTGCTGGGACGTAGGACACGCAAATCTCTATCGGCAGGAGGATGTAAACCAATACGATTCCATCCTCGCGCTTTCCGATAAGCTGACCGCCCTGCACGTAAACGACAACTGCGGATACTTTACAGAGCCCCACCTGCACGGCAGGATCGACATGCATGTAATGCCCTTTGCATCCTACTATACGTCTGTCAATTACGATTCATTGATTCAGGGGCTTAAGGATATTGATTATAAGGGCACGTTCAATTTTGAGGTAATCACGCCCGGCTGCGCCGCGCTTCGCGCTCCCTTCATCTATCAGGGAAAGGAAGTTCGCAAAATCGACATAATGCCGCTGGAAATCTGGCAAACGCTGAACGCCGCGCTTTACTCCATGGGCAAATATATGCTCGGCGTGCACGATGTGTTCGAGCAATAACATCGCAATTCACATAACAATATCACATCAACTATTGCAGGATTTTCTGCAAAATCAGAACGCAGTATTTGTTAATATCCTCATTATTGGTCAAATGTTGAGCGGTTCACATTCGCCTGCTATAATCTGACCATATATGTAAGGGAGAAATTGCTATGCAAAGCAGATCTTTATTTCAAACAATATGTTCTTTATTCCTTGTTTTTATTATGATTACATCGCTCTTTGCCACGGCTTATTCAGCTGAGAGCATAGACGCAGACAGTGCAGATGATTCCGGTTGGATCTATCGCATCCTGCCGACAGGCGACTGCGAGATTGTTGGTTATGAGGATCGCAATATAAGCAAACTAACCATACCCAAAAGCATTGATGGGCACATTGTAACCGCCCTTAGTGAAAATGCATTTGAGAATAATATCGCTCTTACCGATATATTCATACCCTCATCGGTTATCTTCATACCCGATACCGCATTCAGTGCGCAGAAAAACCTCGTGATTCGCTCCGCAAACGGAACATGTGCGACCGCTTTTTCCGCCAACGCCGGCTTTATTAACCTTTGCACCTCCGAATACGATCTCTGGCCCGACATTATTGATCTGTCTGAAATGGACGCAGCGTTTTTTACGCTTACGCAGAATACCGTACAGATTCAGTTCCCCTATTCAACCCTGATCAAACCCGGCGCAAAGCTGCTGCTTCCCGAAAGCAACTGCTACCCGAATGGCCTTCCGGTAGAGATTCAAGCTGTATCATCCCTAACTGAAGCCGCTTCAGCTTCCTACCGTGTGCTGGATTTTACCGAAACACTTGAAAGCTATACTGTATCCAACGTAAATGCAACCGCTGATGTTGACGGCATTGTTATTCTTGCCGACGGTTTCTCCTATGAGAATCCTGCTCTCCAACCAAAAGGCGCCGTATCCTTTGGCAAAGAGCTTACGTTCAATGTTGATTTTGAGCTTGCCAAAGGTAGAAATGTATCCGGCTCCATTTCCTTTACGCCTTCCTACACATTTGATATCGATTATCGGAATTTTTCCATCAAAGAGCTTTCCTACACAAATAAGACAACCAGTTCCTTCAATCTGAAATTCACGGATTCCACTGATTTATATGAAAACAAACCCTCTGCGGAATCCGTCACATTTGCAAAGGTTCCCCTGTCAACGCCGACGCTCCTTTCCGTCTGGCTGGAGCTTTCGCTGGTAGTTTCCGTAGAGGGCGAAGTAGCCATCGAAACCTCCATTGTAACAACCGAACGATTCACATGGTCGCCCTCCAGCAGCGCAACCACAAGCAAAACAAAAAGCATTGAGGACTTTGCTGCAGATGCAGCGATCGGAGTAAAAGGTGAGCTTAAGTGTGCAATCGTTGTCAATCTGGGCTTTGCCGGAACCGGATTTAATGTAGATGTGGCGGAAATGTCCGTATCACTGGGCGTTGAAGTAAAGGTAAAATTTCTTTCCTCCGAAAGCGATTGCAAGGATATTGATGCAGACGCCACGTTCCAGGTAAAAATCAAGGTGGGATTACTCAACACCAAGTGGCCCAATGTCGCTCTGGATATCACCCTTTTTTCTCTGAAGTGGGACATTTGGGACAAGCATGTTGAATTCAATCCGTTCAGGATTCTGGATATCTGCACCAAAGATATGGTATCCGTAACCCTTTCCGCAGGCGCTCCTTATGCGCCGGATCATCTTCGGATCAAAAAGGGAACCGTCATTACGCAATTAACTGCTCCTTACCGCAGCGGATATACCTTTACCGGCTGGTATACCGATCAGGACTTCTCAACGCTGTGGGATTTCAATAGCCAGGTGCAGGAATCCATGACTCTTTATGCAGGCTGGGTGCTTTCACAAAGCGAACCCACCCCCACGCCAATGCCGGTTGTTACTCCATCTCCCGCGCCCATCCCCGATATTGAAGCCCAAAGCGCAGCGGCAAGCTTAGAGTACCTCAAATACAAACTCACCGACGATGCCGAATGCATCATAACCGGCTATACCGGAAAGCCCGAAACACTAACCATTCCTGCATACATAGATGGCTGCCCTGTAACAACCATTTCTTCCAGCGCGTTTTATGGTTTATCCTCCCTTACCTGCGTTGTATTTCCCTCAACCCTCACCACCATTGAAAATCGTGCCTTTATGAGTTGCACCTCCCTTCAATCAATCAAGCTTCCCTATGGGCTGAAGTATCTGGGCTCACAGGCTTTTCAACATTGTGAAGGATTGGTAGAGGTTACAATCCCCGGATCCGTTGAAGAAATGGGCTTCAGCATTTTTGCGGATATCGATTCCCTGCAAACCTTATATGTTTCAAACGGCGTCACTGCGCTGGGCGCAGGTACATGCGATTCCTGTAAAAGTCTATACCGGGTATACCTGCCTTCAACTGTTGAATCCATCGGAAACAACTGCTTTTATAACTGCGACCAACTTGTTGAAATCGATCTTCCCGAAGGCTTGAAATCCATTGGAACGGAAGCCTTCTGGGATTGCGACGCTCTGGTCCGAGTATCGTTTCCCTTCAGTCTCGAAAGTATCGAAAGTTCTGCATTTCAGCATTGCAACGCGCTTCATACAGTTCAGTTACAAGGCGCACTGACCAAACTGGGAACGTATGTGTTCTCAAACTGCAGTCAGCTGATTAGCGTTTCGATATCCTCTGATCTGTCCGAAATTCCAACCCACACCTTCTATAACTGCAGAAACCTGATCAGCGTCGTACTGCCCGATTCTGTCGTCGAAATCGCATCAAGCGCATTCGAGTCATGCATAGCGCTTTCGTCCGTCCGCATGCCCCAAAGCATTTCATCAATTGGAGACCGGGCATTTGCCGAATGCAGCATACTGGAAGAAATCGACTTGCCTGAAGGCCTTTTATCCATTGGCGCTTCCGCATTTGACAGGTGCAGCCGTTTAATTGACATCCGGTTTCCGTTTACGCTCAGCAGCATCGGTAACTATGCTTTCAACCGTTGCTCAAGTTTACGTACCGTCGAACTGCATGGCGCAATGACCGATCTGGGGAGCTATGCTTTTTCATATTGTGACACACTGAAAAGCGTAACATTTAACGGAGCCCCTTCAGTCATTAAGGCATATACATTCACAAACTGTAAGCTGCTTGATGAAGTTCATTTGCCCGATACACTGTATGAAATCGGAGAAGGAGCGTTCTATAACTGCGATTCGCTGACGGAGATTTTGCTTCCCGAAGGTCTTTGCATCATCAAATCCAACGCATTCGCATACTGTTCCGAATTGAAATCGGTAGACTTTCCGTTTAGCCTGACGGAAATCGGCAGCACAGCGTTTACTGAAAATGCAAAGCTTGAATCCATAGAGATTCATGGGCGGCTCAGTGAAATGGGGACATATGTGTTTTCGAAATGTACGTCGCTTCAGACTGTGTCCATTACGGCAGAGGGGCTTGAAATCCTTCCGGGTTATACTTTCAATACCTGTATCTCGCTAACCAAAGTTCAGTTGCCTTCTGCCATGACAAAAATCGAGGCATACGCTTTTAACGGATGCACGGTTCTTACTGAGATTTCACTGCCAAAAAGTCTGTTATCAATCGGAAACGGCGCGTTTTATAATTGTAAGGCGCTGTCAGGACTTACTCTGCCCGATGAATTAACCAATATCGGACAGTTAGCCTTCTGGAAAAACGAAAGCCTTACAGAAATCGTTCTCCCTTCCTCTGTAACAAGCGTGGGTTCACAGTGCTTTAGCGGCTGTACGTCAATCACCAATCTATTCATACCCGGAAATCTCCAGGAACTCGGTTATGGCGCGTTCGGCGGATGCACATCCCTCACATCCGTCACCATTCAAAGAGGGGTAACAGCGCTTCCCGCCAACTGCTTCAGTAATTGTTCTTCTCTCTCCGAAGTCATGCTCCCGGAAACGTTAACAACCCTATCCTCATCGGCGTTCTACAAGTGCGCCGCTCTGTCAACTATTACGCTGCCTTCATCCATTACTTCTATAGGCTCTTTGGCCTTTTCCGGCTGCTTTTCCTTGAGTGTCGCATATGTTTATTCCATGGATTCTTTTGCGTCCGTTCACTTCTCTTCTGCGTATCCCGCTGTACATGTAGCGCTCGTCTCAGATCGTGTAACCGTACAGTTTGATACATGCGGCGGAAGCTATGTGCCTGGGGTATACAGCGCAAGGGGCGCTTTGATAAAGGTTCCTGAAGATCCAATCAAGGATAATTTCACCTTCCGCGGCTGGTACGAAGACCCACTGTATGAAAGCTTATGGGATTTTGAGTCAGATACCGTACCCGCAGGCGGTCTGATACTTTATGCCGGCTGGGTTTATGAGCCGGAAGGATTCGCGTATGAAGAAACCGCCGGCGGCCTCATAATACGGGAATATACCGGCGACGATACATACATCGCTATTCCTTCCTATGCTGCCGGTAAGAGCGTAATCGCAATTGACAAAAACGCGTTTTCGAGCGGCATCACTGAGATATTCATTCCCGCGTCCATCGAATTCATAGATCCATCCGCTTTTCGCTGGGCAGCAGATTTGACATCCATTACCGTAGATTCCGAAAACATGCATTATTACTCAGCCAACGGCGTTTTGTATACAAAGGATCACGCGCTTATGCATTATCCCCGCGCAAAGTATTCCCTATCCTTTACACCGGAAGAAGGAACCCTTTCTATCCTGGAGCGCGCGATATACAACGCGGATTATTTGCATGCGCTCGTCATTCCCGAAACCGTTGAGGTTCTGGAGGAATGCAGTATATATGGCCTTTACGCGCTTGCACGCGTTACTTTCAAAGCTGCTCCTTCAGCAATCGCTCAGGGCAATTTTATGAACTGTTCTAAAAATCTTCTGATCACGGGACCTGTTGGAGCGACGATTCTGGAAAATTATGCAGACGGATACTATCTGAGTTACAACCTGTACAATGCGGTATTTCAGGAAAACGAAACCCTTCTTGGCGCAATCAGCGTTCGTGCAGGAGCGCTATTGGGAATGCCGCCTGTATCCGAAGAAAGCGACAAGAGTTTCATCGGCTGGGCGAATGTAAACGAAGGCAATCGTTTGTGGAACTTTGAAAGCGACCGTATGCCCGAAAACGACCTTATACTGAACGCTGTTTGGCAGTATGATTTTTCCACTTCCTCTGTCAGCAACAGTGACGGCGAACATATCGGCGTACAGCTTGATGCATATACCGGCAACCGTTCTGAGATCCGCGTGCCTGAAACCATCAATGCAGATTCCGTAGTCTCCATTGCTGATGACTGTTTTCCGGATTCAGGCGTAGTCCTTACCGGCAATAAAGGCAGCATTACCGAAGAATTTGCAATATCGCATGACATGCGCTTCATCCCGCTTACCTATACCGTAACATTCCACACAAACGGCGGCGTACCCATCGACAGCATCACATTATCCAAAACAGATTGCGTTCCCGAACCGAACGCTATCAAGAACGGTTTTACACTTGTTGGATGGTATACGGAAAGCGTGTTTGCCAGAAAATGGAATTTTGCTACCCATAGAATGCCGGCAGACGACCTTCATCTTTATGCAAGATGGCAGAAAACCAATGCGCTGACGGACGAGATCCCATTCACATTTGAACCTGTACCCGGCGGCCTGACCATTACCGGCTATATCGGAAACGACGGGAAAGCTTCCATTCCCGAAACAATTAACGGAATGAGCGTGATTGCCATCGCGCCTTATGCGTTTAAAGACAATGATTCCCTGTTTGAAATAACAATTCCGGCAACCGTCAAGACAATCGGCGCCGGCGCTTTCGAAGGAAGTGCGCTGAGCACTGTCACAATGCATCCGGGTGTAACAGTCATCGAGGCTGGCGCTTTCCAGGATTGCGTATATCTTTCTCATATTGATCTAACGGATACCATTACTGAAATCGGAGCTTATGCATTGTCAGGCCTCGCATCCCTTACAGAAATCGCGTTGCCAAACGGCGTAGAAACCCTTTCCGAAGGAGTGCTTTCGTCAAACTCCCGGCTGATTCGCGTTTCACTCCCTTCAACGCTTACAAAAATCTGTTCACACGCATTTTCCGGTTGTACCCTTTTACCCCAGATCAATTTCGGTGAAAGAGTATCCGATATTGCGCCCGGCGCATTTGTGGGCTGCTCCTCCCTTTCTTCCGTGCTTGTATCCGATGATAACGAACGCTATATATCCGTTGACGGCGTTTTGTATTCAAAAGACGGAACAGCTATGGTATTATATCCGGAAGGGCGAATCGTCAGTAACTATACAGTACCTGACGGCGTCACGGATGTCCTGGAAAGCGCAATGGCTCGATCGAGCATAGAAGAGCTTCATTTCCCTGACAGCCTGCAGTGTTTGGGCGTCAACGCGCTTCGCATGAATCTGAAGCTGACAAAGGTTTATGTTCCGCAAGACGCATTCCTTATGGAAAACTCGATCCCCATAAACAACCGCGTCACAATAATCGGAACATATAGAAGCGACGCATGGCGCTACGCATCGGAAAACGGCATACGCTTCCTGGATTGCGACAGGGATGTTCCTGTAGTTGAAATCCGCACAGCCAATCAGGTTTCATTGTCCGTCGGTTCAGAAGCTGTACTTTCAAGTCTCCTGCTGCCTGTTAATACCACCGAAACTACAGTCGTTTGGTCAAGCTCCGATGCATCCGTCGCAAGTGTGAATGAAAACGGCGTCATCCGCGCAAAAAAGATCGGCAATGTCGTTATCACAGCTACCGCAAGAAACGGAAGCACATCGCTTTGTCTGGTATCGGTCGTAAGTAACAAGAATTTGCCCGTCTCGGTAACGTTTGCAAAAGACACGGTATTCGCATCTTCAGGCACACAGTTAACGCTTTCAACAGTGATTCTGCCGGAAAACGCTGATCAAAGCTTGTATTTCGAATCTGACAATACCGTCGTTGCCCTATGCGAAGGAAACAAAATTGTCTGTTCCGCTGAAGGCGATGCAGTAATCACCGCCAGAACGATAAACGGACTTACTGCTTATTGCGTTGTCAGGGTCAAAGAATTAATCGATACAATAGACTTTATCCTTCCATCGGGGCTCAAGTATATCGAATCCGAAGCATTTATGGAGCTTCCCATGACCTGCGTAAAATGCCCCGACGGCCTGATATCCATCGGAGCACGCGCCTTCTCCATGTGCCATTCGCTACAGGCAATCATCATTCCCGAAAGCGTAACCTTCATCGATCCAACTGCATTTGAAGGAGTAACAGAGATAACGATTTATGCGCCCGAGGACAGCGTAGCACACGAATATGCCTTAAGCCATAATATGAATTATCTTCCTTACTGACATAAAAGCGCCGCTTTCATTCGCCTGACAGGGCAATGATAGCGGCGCTTTTATTACAGTCAAATGTTTATTGCGTCCAAAAACAGTTCAGGCACTATAAACCGTTCACAATATTCTCCGGCCTTTTACCGCAAAGCGCGTCTTTAATCTGTTTTGAAAGCGCCCTTGCCATTTCAAAGCGTGTTTCATACGTATTGGAGCCGATATGCGGTGTCAAAACTACGTTGGACAGTTTTTCAAGGCCCTCCGGAAGGTGCGGTTCGTCCGGATATACGTCAAGCCCGGCGCAGGCCAGCTTGCCGCTCGCAAGCGCCTCCATAAGCGCCGCGGTATCCACCACCGCGCCTCTTGACGTATTGATCAGTATCGCGCCATCCTTCATGCTGGAAATGGCGTGTTTATCGATCAAACCGCGCGTTTCGGTCGTAAGCGGACAATGAAGAGAGATGATATCGGACTGTCTGAAAATCTCATCCAGCGATACCGGTTCGAAAACATCCGCTGCTGCGCCGCCTCTTCGATAGCCCAATACCCGCATGCCCAGCGCCTTTGCATACAGGGCCGTCTGCGTTCCGATTCGTCCCGCGCCGATAATGCCGAGCGTACGTCCGTGAAGGGAATGCCCCATGTTTTTTCCGATTCCGAAAAGCGTCTCCGGCTTTTCGTTTCGGAGCCTTGAATTCAATTCGCCAATCCTGCGGCTTGCAGAAAGCATAAGCCCAATGGCAAGCTGCGCCGTATCCGTCGTAACAGAGTTAGGAATATTGGTAACAAAAACGCCCGCTTCCTTTGCCGCCCGGGTGTCAATTCCGTCATAACCCGCACCGTAATTGGCAATGATCACAAGCTTCTTTCCCCGTCGGATCACATCACCCGACAGTCGTCCGCAGGCAACGACCGCGTCAGCTTCCGGAATTCTCTGAAACAGTTCTTCTTCCGTAAACGCGGAAAGCGAATTTGGGATGATTACGGTATCTTCCTTGGAAAACTGAAAGCCTTCAGCCGGAACGCCATGAGTAACCAGTATAACCGCCATTGTTCCATCCTCCATTTAATCGGTCAATCTTCTTGATAAAAAAGCGGCAACGCGCAAATGCCAAAGGCGTCCTTCCAACCGGAGGACGCCTTATAGCGATTTATCCCTTAACCGCACCGGACATTACGCCGGAGATGATGTATTTCTGACATACCAGATACAAAACGACAATCGGGATGATGGCAAACACGAGCATCGCCATCATGGCGCCCATATCAACGGTGCCGTAGCCGCCCTTCAGATACTGAATGGCAATCGGTATCGTTTTATAATTCTTAAGATCCAGCACCAGATACGGAAGCAGATAATCGTTCCAGATCCACATAGCTTCCAGAATGGCAGTGGAAACATAGGTGGGCTGAAGAATCGGAAGCACAATGGAAAAGAACGTGCGCGCGGGAGAGCAGCCATCAATCATGGCGCTTTCTTCAATCGCAATCGGACAGCTTTTCATATAGCCCGCAAACATGAACACCGCAAGCCCCGCGCCAAAGCCCAGATAGATAATTACAATACCAAAAGGTGTATTAAGACCCAGCATATTCGCGATCTTGGAAAGCGTGAACATAACCATCTGAAAGGGCACGACCATGGAAAACAAGCAAAGCGCATAAACGCTTTTGGAAAGCCGGGAAGAAATGCGGCTGATGTACCAGGCAGTCATCGAACAGCAAAGCAGTATGACAAACACGCTCAGTACGGTGATAATGAGGCTGAAAAGGAAAGAATGAAAAAAGTCCGTCGTCTCAATGCCGTTTTTGTAATTGGTTACGCCCGTAAACATCTCTTCCCACATTTCGGTTTTGGGCAGCGGAATGGCGAAGGGCGCGCGGGAAATAAACGCCTTGCGCTTGAAGCTGTTGATCAGCATCATAAAAAGCGGGTACACATAGGCGATAGAAATCAGAGAAAATGCAACAGAAATAAGCGTATTGGCAATTCTGGATCCGCTTTTCAGGCGGCTGTGCTTGTTCGCCATTATTGCTGCACCTCCCTTGTATGAGTCATCTTCTGCTGCAGAAGTGCAATCGACACAACAATTATACAGAATACGACAGCCTTCGCCTGACCGGCGCCCGCCCAACCGGTGCGGCCATAGAAGGTATCAAATATGTCCAGCGCCATCAGGCGGCTTTCCGGCGGCATGCCGTTGGTAAGCGCCAGGTTCTGGTCAAACAGCTTAAAGCCGTTTGTAATTGTCAGAAAGGTACAGATGGTGATGGAAGGCATCAGCATAGGAATCTTCACGCGGAAACGCGTCTGCATCGCGTTTGCGCCATCGATAGAGGCCGCTTCCATAAGCTCCTCCGGAATCGAATGAAGACCGCTGATATAAATGATCATCATGTAACCAAGCTGCTGCCAGGTCATGACAAGCACCAGCGACCAGAAACCGTACCATTCATTAGTGACGATGGTAACGCCATATCTTTCCAGAAATCCGTTGATGATTACCTGCCACAGCCAGCCCAGCACGATGCCGCCAATCAGGTTCGGCATAAAGAATACGGTTCTGAACAGATTCCTTCCGCGAATTTCGCGAACGAGCAGTATGGCTACTGTCAAGCCAAACACATTGATAATCACACTCGATATCGCGGAGAACAGCACGGTATACCAAAGCGCATGGGAGAAATAGCTACTGGGATCGGTAAATGCCAGCACATAGTTCTCAAAGCCCACCCACACGCCGTCGTTTACGGTAGTGAATTCACAAAACGACAGGAACAACCCCCAGACAAACGGAATCAGGAACCCGATTGTAAAGGCTGCCATTGTGGGCAATACAAAAAGCGGCCACCACTTTTTTAAAGCTTTTTCCATAAACGTCAATCCCCTTTATGAATACGGTTCTGCGGGAACACAGGTGAGGGCACATCTTAGCGCCTTCACCTGTGCTTCCGCATTGCGGGGTGAAATGCGGCAGACATCTTTCAGTCTGCCGCATGTTATGATTGTGAATTACTTGGCAGCAGCAGCCTCAGCAGCCCAGCCGTCAACGAAAGCGGTCTCAACAGCCGCCCAGTCGCCGGTTCCCTGTGCATAAGCAAGCAGAGCTACGCCAACGCCATTCTTCCAGGTCTCGGAAGGCATGGTGGGGAAGTTCCAGCTTACAGAGGTCTTGCCGGCTGCGATGTACTCGTCAGCTGCGGCGATCAGAGCGTTGTTGGCAACATAGCCGTCGTCAAAGCTCTTGAAGGGGGTAAGGAAGTTCATCTCGTTGGCGATGGCATTGCGGCCTTCGTTGGAGGTTACGCACCACTCGAGGAACGCGATAGTAGCAGCCTGATCTTCCTCAGAAGCCTTGGCATTTACGCACCAGTAGTTCTCGGAACCGGTGCAAAGGCCCTGATTCTCTTCGCCTTCAGCGCCGATGAAGATGGGGAGCATACCCAGCTGAGCGTCGGTCATGCCTTCATTGATGCAGTTGCCATATTCCCAGGTACCGTTCTGATAGAACACGGCGTCGCCCAGAACGAAGTCGGCCAGAGCGTCGGAACCGGTCTTGGCGCCGATCATAGCGGGCTCGCAGGTAGCGTTATTGATGTACAGATCCCAGATTGCCTGGTAGTTCTCAAGGTAGGTTCCCTTGATGGCGTCGGTATCGCCAATGCCGTCTGCCTTGTACTCATAGTAGATGGGCATGTTGGCCAGGTGGGTCTTGAATCTCCAGTCAGAGGAGGAATCCATGCCTGAGGAGGTGAAAGCGCCGGCGATGCCGAGCTCGTCCTTACGGGCCTGCATGTCTTCTACAACTGCCTTGAAGGTGTCAAAGTTGTCGATTTCGGCAACGTCGGAAATCTCAGCGCCATCCAGTGCGATGTAAGCAGCCATGAGATCCTTGTTGTAGATAATGCCGTAGGTCTCGATAACATATGCAATACCGAGAACTGCGTCGCCCTCTTTGAGAACGAAATCATCAGCCTTTACGTTCTTGTAAAGCTCGGTGCCGGACAGATCCGCGCAGTATTCCTTCCAAGTAGCGAGACCCTTGGGGCCGTTTACCTGGAACAGAGTGGGGGGATCCTTCTTGGTGATCTCGGAAGTGAGCTGCTGCTCATAGGTGCCGGAAGCAGCGGTAACAACGGTTACTTCAACGCCGGTAAGCTTAGTATACAGTTCAGCAAGATCCTGCCACTGCTTGGACTGCTCGGGCTTGAAGTTCAGGTAGTATACAGAGCCTGCAGACTCTGCGGTGGCGAGGCTCAGGCAGGAAAGAACCATTGCCAGAGCCAGTACGAGAGTTACGATCTTCTTCATGGTAACTGTCTCCTTCTCGATTTTTTATGTAAAGCGCCTGGCGCTTTGCATCACGCTTCGGTCTCTTCTTCGATTTCTGCTGCGGCTTCTTCCGCCTTGAGGCCCTCCGCCTCGGCTTCAGCCTGCTTTTTTGCTTCCTCAAATTCAGCCAGCCATATGTCGCTCATTCTGCCGTAGCGTCTGGTGCACCGGAAGATCTCTTCAAACACGCCGCCTGCCAGCTGTTCCTCGGTAGCTCTCCATGCCCAGTTGCCGCCAAGGGTTGACGGATGATTCATGCGCCCGGAATTGTCAAGGCCCAGATAATCCTGCATGGGAATGATGCAGTACTTGGCGCAGGAGCGCATGACCAACGCGATCAAAGGCCTATACAGCTTCTTCTTTGCCGTGCGTTCATCCACCAGATAGTCCCGTACCAATGCCCTCTCTTCGTCGGTAATGGAATCCAGCCAGCCAACCAGCGTTTCGTTATCGTGGGTGCCGGTATAGGCGACGCAGTTTTCGGGATAATTATGCGGAAGGTAATCGCTTGCCGATCCCGTATCCCTCGCATCGAAGGCAAACTCCAGCACCTTCATATTCGGAAAACCGGATTCCTCCACCATTTCACGGACGGTATCCGTCATATAGCCAAGGTCCTCGGCAATCACTTCATTTTCGCCAAGCTTTTCCCGAACGGTTCTGAACAGGTCCATGCCCGGGCCCTGTTCCCATTCGCCGTTAACCGCCGTTTCCTCGCCGTACGGAATGGCGTAGTACTCGTCAAAGCCGCGGAAGTGATCAATGCGGGTAACGTCATACAGCTGATAGCAATACCAAAGGCGCGTGCACCACCACTGATAGCCGGTTTCCTTATGGTAATCCCATCTGTACAGCGGATTCCCCCACAGCTGGCCGGTGGCAGAAAAACCATCCGGCGGGCAGCCGGCGACGGCAATGGGCACATTGTCCTCGTCCAGTTGAAACAGCTCGGGATTGGCCCAGGTATCGGCGCTGTCCATGGACACGTAAATCGGGATATCGCCGACTATTTTTACGCCGCGTTCATTGGCATATGACTTCAGCTTTTTATACTGCGAGAAGAACTTGTACTGCATGTACATCTGGAATTCGATGTCAAAGTACAGCTCCCTGCGGTAATAATCCAACGCGTTCTGCCAGCGAAGGCGGATATCCTCCGGCCACTCGTTCCAGCTTTTTCCGCCGAAGAAGTTCTTGAGCGCCATAAACAATGCGTAATCGTTCAACCACCACGCGTTTACGCCGATAAAACGAATATACTCCGGATCCTTTGTAATATCCGCACGCTCATAGGCTTTTCTTAAAAGCGGATAACGGTTTATATACAGCTTTTCATAATCGACTTTCGAAGGATTGCTGCCGAAATCTACCGCATCGCACTCCTCTTCGGTAAGCACCCCTTCTTCCACCAAAGCCTCAAGGCTGATGAAATACGGATTTCCCGCATAGGTAGAAAAGGACTGGTACGGGGAATCGCCATAGCTGGTGGGATGAACGGGCAAAATTTGCCAGAACGTCTGCCCCGCTTCCTTCAACTGATCCACAAAATCATACGCGCACTTTGAAAAGCAGCCCACGCCGTATTTGGACGGAAGGCTGGTAATCGGCATCAGTATACCTGCTTTTCTTATCATTTGAATATCCTCCGTTTGCAATCAATGCGCAATTGTTGCAGAAACATTTCTGCAATTGTTGTACCATATTGCACGTAAATTTTCAACAGATTTTTTGTAATACATAAATTTTTGTATATTTTTCACATATTTATTGGTCGCGAAAACGTTTGAGATGTTGCATCCTTCAATATAAAAATATCATTTGACATATCGTATAAAAGTTATTACAATAAAGAAAGAAACTTTGGTTGAAATACCGCGCAAATGACAATGCAAGGAGCAAGAATATGGCCACTATAAAAGAAGTGGCTGCGCTGGCCGGAGTATCTCCCTCCACCGTGTCCCGCGTATGCAATGATCATCCATCCATCAGTATAGAAACGCGCGAGCGCGTGCGTTCCGCCATGACGCAGCTGGGCTATGAGCCGAGCCTTTCCAATCAGCAAACAGAGCAGAAGCTGCGCATGATCGCCGTGCTTCTACCCCCTTCCCCGCGGGAAACCTACGAAAACGCCTTTTATCTGGAGGTAATCCGCGGCATCAGTCAGGTATGCAACAGGCGTCAGGTTGCCTGTACCGTCATTACCGGGCAGGATGACGACGAAATGCTGCGGGCTGTACAGACATTAGGCCACAGCGGTCAGGCCGACGGCTTTATCATGCTGTACAGCAAAAAGGAAGATCCGGTGGTGGAATATCTGTGCGAGCAAGGCCTTTTATACGTATTGATCGGAAAAGCCGAACCGCCGTACGGTCAAACCATCTGCATTGACAACGATAATCTGCTGGCCGGCCGCGAAGCAACCGAGTATCTTCTGAAGCTTGGGCATACGCGGATTGCGTACCTTGGCAGCAAAAGCACCTTTGTATTTTCAGCAGAAAGAAAAACCGGCTACCAGCTGGCGCTTTTCGCCCACAATCTGTCTATGCGTCCGGATTACTGCATTGAAATGGACAGCGAAAGCTTTGACAAAGCAGAGTCTTTGAAGGCACTTTTAAGAAGCCCTGACCGCCCCACAGCGCTCGTTGTCAGCGATGATATACTCGCTATCGGCCTTGAGCGCACCTGCTCCGCCGTTGGCCTAACCATACCGGATGACATATCCATTATTTCCTTCAACAATTCGCTCCTCGCGCAGCTCAATCATCCACAGCTTACAAGCGTAGACATCAATTCCTATCAGCTGGGCTTTGAAGCCGCCAGCCAGATTCTGAACCACGCAGACAATCCAAACCTGATGGCGGTTAAGCTGATTGTTCCGCACAGAATCGTGCAGCGCGAAAGCTGTCGGATAATCGAAAAATAAAACATACAGGATAGCCTTCCGACACATGGAAATGCTATCCTGTATTTATTAGGTCTACTTCAGAATCCATCTGATCGCGGCAAGCTGAAGACATTTCGGAAGCGCGTTCAATAAAAGAAGCAGCGGATTTCTGTTAATGGAATATGCATAGCGCGGTTTCCTTTTCTCGATAATCGCGCATATTTTTCCGGCAAGCTTTTCAGGCGGTATACGCCTTGCCTCAACGCTTTCGACAATCTCGCGGAACTTTTTTGAATTGCATTTGTAGAGCTGCGTATGGCTGCAAAATGCCTCGAGCGCCGCGGTTGAGGTGCCCAGCATACCGGTATCCACAGCGCCCGCCCGAAGCACGCTGACCGATATATTCAAAAGCTGCAGCTCCATTCTGAGCGAAAAGGCATACTTGTCAAGCGCGCCCTTTGTAACGGCATACAATCCCGTAAACGGCAGCGGATCCAGAGTGGCAAGCTCGCTTGTTGTAATCACGATTCGACCGCCCGGCGCCACAATCGGAAGGAATATGCGGTTTACAAGATACGCGCCGAAAACATTGATGCGGAAAATCCGTTCAAACGCTTCAAACGGAATTTCGACCAGAGAATCCAGCATGTATATGCCTGCAAAATGCAAAACGGCGTATATCTCTCCCGTGATGCTGCGCACAAAATCATACGCCCGGCTGACGCTTTCTTCATTGGAAACATCCGTTTGTACCCAGATCAAGCGCTCCTTGTTTTCAAGGACAATTTTGTCAAGCGCAATCACGCAGTAGCCGCGCCGGATCAACTCTTCACAGGTTTTTAAGCCCATGCCGCCGCTTGCGCCCGTTACAAGCACATATTTCACGCTTTCACCCCCCGCTCGTATCCGGCACAGTATAGCATATTCCGCCTGTTTATGCAAACACCCGACAATATTCTTCGCACTTGCCGTTAATATGGTTGACCGCCCTTATAAATCCATGATACAATTTAACGGAAATAAAATAATAAGAAGGGATCAGAGGCAATGGCATATCCGATCTGCCTCTGGCGAAAGGAGTATTCGGTGTCTTCCGCCAATTACACAAAAACGCGCCGCGCCTGCTACTACTCATATCTTGCAGCCTCATCGGTATTCGTGCTGCCGCCGCTTCTGTTTACTACATTTCACGATCTGCTTGGCATATCCTATACCCTGCTTGGCACGCTGGTGCTGGTCAATTTCATTACGCAGCTGACCGTAGACCTTCTGTTCTCCTTTTTCCCAAAATGGTTCCATATTCCCACAACCATGCGCGTAATGCCGCTTTTAACCTCCTCGGGTCTGTTTTTATACGCGCTGTCCCCGGTGCTTTTTGAAAGCGCTCCCTACGCAGGTCTATTGATCGGCACCGTGCTGTTCTCTCTTGCGGCAGGCCTTGGCGAAGTGCTCATCAGCCCCATGATCGCTCAACTGCCCTCCGACAATCCGGGCAGAGATATGAGCATACTGCATTCCCTGTACGGCTGGGGCGTATTGATGGTAATCGTAGTAAGCACCGTGTTCTTCTTCCTTTTCGGAACTGCAAACTGGCCCATTCTCACCATCATTTTTGCAATTCTGCCCCTGATCGCATCTTTCCTGTTTTTTACCTCCTATATTCCGGATATGCCTTCATCCGCTCTGGGCGGCAGCAAAAACAAAGGCCGAACCGTCGGCCTGATGCTGTGCTTCCTCTTGATTTTCTTTGGCAGCGCCGCCGAAAACAGCATGACAAACTGGATTTCCAGCTATATGGAAACCGCGCTTCTGATACCAAAAACCATCGGCGATATTCTGGGCATGGCGGTATTTGCGCTGCTGCTCGCGTTCTGCCGCACGCTGTACGCAAAATATGGCAAAAACATCCTGCGCGTACTGACCATGAGCATGGCTGCCGCCGTCGTTTGCTATCTTGTAGCGGGCTTTTCCAGAAACGTATATGTGTGCTTCTTCGCATGCATTTTTACAGGATTCTGTACTTCTATGCTCTGGCCCGGAACATTGATACTGATGGAAGAAAAAATCCCCTCCGTCGGCGTTGCCGCTTACGCTCTGATGGCTGCGGGCGGCGATCTTGGCGCATCCGTAGGCCCTCAGCTGCTCGGATATCTTACGGATAAGGTATCCGTATCCGACTTTGCCCTGCGTTTATCCGGCGAGATTTCCATGACAAGCGAGCAGATCGGCCTTCGTTTCGGCATCATCATTACCTCCCTGTTTCCGATTCTCGGCACGTTCCTGCTTTTGTATCTGTTCCACTTTTTCAAAAAGCCTTTAAACGATAACGATCCTATCCATCAAATGTAAGGAGGAATTTTATGCGCATGATCGATTCGCATACCCATCTGTGTTTCCAAAAACCGGAGCTTCTTCTGGAGTTGGTCAAAAAGAGCGGCTGTGAAAAGTTTGGCGTAATGGCTATCCCCACCGAGTGCGGGCCCCTGAACACACTGGAGTGTTTGCTGATGAAGCGCCTGGCGCCGGAGAAGATTTACTCCTTCGGCGGAATGATCTATACCGATGCTTTCGCACCCACGGCGGAGGATCACGAAACACAGCTTCGTCTGATGCTTGAAGCCGGCTGTGACGGTTGGAAGATACTGGAAAGCAAGCCTGCGGAGTACAAAAAGCGTCAGCTGCCGCTGGACGGCGAAGTGTTTGCCCGCGCTTTTGCACTGGCTGAGCGGGAAAACGTACCCGTCACTTGGCATGCCGGTGATCCCGCAACCTTCTGGGATGCGGAGCGTGCGCCGAAGTTCGCAGCCGAAAACGGCTGGCTGTGCATCGGCGAAGGTTTTCCAACGCTTCAGGAACTGTATCGTCAGGTAGAAAGCGTATTTGCGCACCATCCGAAGCTGTGCGCATCCATGGCGCATATCTACTTCATATCCGACGATCGCGCGCATGGCGAACGCATGCTCGATACATACGAAAACTTCTTTATGGACATTACCCCCGGAACCGAAATGTATCAGGCTTTCATGGACGACAGAGAAGGATGGCGCCGGTTCTTCGAAAAATATCAGGATAAAATCGTGTACGGCTCCGATACCGCAGACACCGAGTCGGATCCCGTATTCAACAATCAGGACGATATCAACGCGCTGGTATGGAAAACTCTGGCAAATGACGAGCCTTTTACCATTATGGACGCATCCGGAACAGGACTCGGCCTTTCAACAGCCATTCTTGACAAAATCTACTGCCGGAATTTTGAAAAGAGAGTCGGCGCAGTTCCCAAGAAGATCAGCGAATCCGGCTTGAATGCTTACGTAAACTGGCTGATGCCGCGCCTGACCAAAGAAGAGCAAAAGAAAGCCGAAGCGCTTTTGAAAGCATAAACTGCGTCCTGACAAAAAACGGAGCACTCCTCCCAAATGAGAAAGGAATGCTCCGTTTTTTTATCTCAAAAACTTTAAAGACAATCGAGTAGGAGGGGGCGGCTAACCCTACCACCAAGCGTGCAGTGGACTTTCACCACCAAGTTGTTGCCCATGCCGGGCGTACTAGAAAAAATCCTGAAAACGCAATGTTTTCAGGATTTCATCAAGCGGAGAAGGAGGGATTTGAACCCTCGCGCCAGTTATCCCGGCCTACTCCCTTAGCAGGGGACTAAAAAAGTCTTTGCATGCTTGATAATATTAATGTATGTGGGCAATAAGCGGGAAATAGGATTATTGATTATTTTGCTATATACCGCATGTACTTCGCCGTTTTTCCGGGCGCTGCATCGGGATCATTGATAAACGCTTTGGCGAGACATGCGTAATACTCCGGGCGATCTACGCCAAATTTCCGCGCTACGTCGCTATAATCAGAGTACATTGCATTTATCACGGCGTAGAATTCCCATTTGTCGCAATCCGGGCAGGTGGCGTTTTTGTGCTGGTCGGTGATTTCCGGTTTAAAGTGTTCCCCCCTGGGCAAAGTCGGAGGC
>JAZSRC010000024.1:0-18630 GCA_045538305.1 Clostridia bacterium
CTAAAAACGCTTCCCATTTCCGATCGCCGCCCGGAAATCCCGCAGGATTTCAGGCGATCGGCCCCTCCCATCAAAAAAGGGACTTTTTTGATGGCTTGAGGTGGCTGTATGGAACATCAGCCGCCTGCTTATTATTGAAGGCGTAGCAATACTGAACTTTCAGGATAGAAAATAATGCGTTGTGTTGGAATCCTGTGCGTTAATCTGTGTGCTGGGATATGTAAGGAGACTAATTAAGAGCAAAAAGGGATACTTTTGAATAAGATCTTAAACCCGGGGAGCTTGTTTTATAAAAGGGTTGAAAGGAAATGGCTTATAGTATATAATATGAACAAGAATACTATACCATGATGTTATTGAATACTGAATCCTGGAAGTGATCGGAAGCCGGTAGAAAGCGAGGAATACAAGTGTCTCTGATTGTGTTTATAGTAGTTGCCTTCCTTACTGTGGCTTTAGGACAAAACGAGGCTCTGCAGAGCATTCAAGGCGTAGCGTTTCTCTTTATTTATCCTATATTTTCCGCAGTTTTGTTGTTTGCTGCGATGTTCATCCTCAAGCGTGTAGTCAAGGGGCAGAGTCAACGATTTGCGAACCGTATTAGCCGTCATACAATTACCCATACGGAAATGCCGCATCTGTTAAAACTTGAGAGTCCAAGAAAAGAGAAATATCTGAAATATCTGAATTACGTATCGCTTAATGGATATTATTTACTGCGTTTGTATCTACGCGGGATAGTGCGTTACGAATATGAAGAAACTGGTATTGTTCGGCTTAGAATAGATGAACAAAGATTGGAAACTGCAAAAATGCAGGGCGGACGGCACTCTGTATCGGCAGTCAAGTTGGTAATCTACATTCGGAAAAACAAGAATTGCTGTATAAAGGATGTCCTGTACGGGGAGTTCAATGATGTATATGTAGACGTACCGGAATCGGACGGCACTTTGATGTTTGCAAAGGAAACAAAGGCATACGAAAAATGGAATAAATCTTTTGACTATATCTTAGCGGGAGTGATGGGTTTTGCTTGGGGTTTGGGTCTGGCTAAACTTATACTGGGTGTAAATAATGACAATCCTTCAGCTTGGTTGTTTTTGATGTTGATTGTCGGCACGTATGTTCTGATTCATTTATATAGTATCCCGCGGGATACGCTCCAGGACAACTATGAGCAAAATATACGGGATGCCATCAGGTTAGAATTCGCCAAGGCGCCTCATGAGATCACTCAGGAACTGGTGGAAAAAGTGAACACCACGCTGCCCTCGGATCTGGAACGCAACCAACTGTTGAATGCTTACTTCTATAATGCTTACATATATGCACCTACCGGTAAAACCTTGTTCCAGTATGCATTGAATACGCCGGAGAATTCATTCATGGAGCGCTTGATGCGGGAAATCCAGCAGACACGGGTTGAGATCATTGACCACTATCGTGAGATCGAGAGATTAAAGGCAGCAAAGAATTCGGATAGCAGCGGTTGTACAAGCTGCGGAGGCTGCGGTGGCTGCGGAGGCTGTGGTGGGTGCGGAGGCTGCGGTGATTAATCCGCTCTTCCTCAAACCCCGGCTGGTCATGCAGTTTCATATTACAGGGAAATGCAACCTGCGCTGTAAGCATTGCTACCGGGAAGAGGGGAATATTGAGCCTCTTTCCACAGAGGATGTGTTTCGTGTAATCCATCAATACGAGGCGCTGCTGGCGGAATTTAAAACGGTAAACAACACCAATCGTCGCGGGCATATCAATATCACCGGCGGTGAACCCTTCATGCGTGCGGATATTGATCAATTGCTGGAATATTTTGGCCAATGCCGCAGCATGTTTTCCTATGGTGTGCTTTCCAATGGATCCATGATTGATGATAAAATGATCGCCCTGCTGAAGCAGACGGGAGCAGCATTTGTTCAGCTGAGCATTGATGGCTGCCGCGAAACGCACGATGCGCTGCGCTTGCCCGGCGATTATGACCGTACGCTGTCGATGGCCCAACGACTGGAGAAGAGCGGCGTTTCTACCTATATCAGTTTTACTGCGAACAGGGAAAACTACCGGGATTTACCGCTGGTTGCCCGGGAATGCCGCAAGCGCGGAATCACGCGACTCTGGTCGGACAGACTGGTTCCCATCGGCCACGGCGCTGAACTGCTGACCATTGATGCAGCTTTAACGAAGGATTATCTGCATACACTGCGCAGGGCGCGGGGAAACTGGTTGGTGCGCAAAATGTATCCCCGAACTGAAGTCAGAATGAACCGTGCGCTGCAGTTCCAGTGCGGTGGTGAAACATATCAGTGTGGCGCTGCCAAGACACTTGTTACTGTGGATGAAATGGGCCGGATTATGCCTTGCCGCCGTATGCCCATCATCTGCGGCAATGTATTTGATGATACGATCAGAGATATCTATTTTCAGCATCCGGTATTTCGGAAACTCCGCAATGATTTGACGCCGCTGGAATGCATAGCATGTCCCCATCAAAGCTTTTGCCGGGGCGGCGCAAAATGCCAAAGCTATGCAGCCTATGGATCTTTTAATCGGGCAGATCCGGGTTGTTCGCTTTATATGAATAAAAGAATTTCTAGATGAAGCGCAGATATAAATATCCTCCCCCCCTCCTTCAGTATTTTCAGAGAAGAAGGGGTTTTCTATGATTAAAAAACCGTCTAAGTCTTTCAGCTTGATCAGTTTTTGCTTGTGCCGGCGCTCGGATTCGAACCAATAACACTTCAGGTATAAAGGAATCAAAATGGAGGGCAAAACAAGGTTCCTAGGATAGGAATCTTTAGAGTATGTGTACACTGTCCTTCATGCATATCAGTATGATTGGCTGGAAGCGGAGGAAAAAAGATGCTGTATGTAATGAGCGATATTCATGGTGAATACGAAAGATACCTCTCAATGCTTGAACAGATTGACTTTTCGCAGGATGATACGCTCTTTGTTCTTGGTGATGTTGTTGATCGCGGGCCCGAACCAATTAGAGTGCTGCAGGATATGGCTTCGCGAGATAACGTGTATCTGCTGAAAGGGAATCATGAGGCGATGGCTTCATTTGTGTTACGCAGGTTGAATGTAGAAATAACGGAGGATAACGCGGAGTCTCACGTTGATATGGAATTGCTGCAGGCGATTATGGAATGGCAGCAAAATGGCGGCAACATAACGATGGGAAAATTTCGGGAGTTGTCAGCAGATGAGAAAATAGATTTGCTTGACTATATAGATGACGCGCCGCTGTATGATATCGTTGATGTTGGTACAAAAACTTTTCTCTTACTTCATTCTGGTTTGGGGAACTTTAAGGAAGGCAAGCGTTTGTCACAATACACATATGAGGAGCTTGCCTGCATGCGACCGGATTTTGAAAGACAGTATTATAAAGATTCTTCGATATATATAGTGTCTGGACATACTCCAACGCTTGCAGTTACCGGTAAATCTGAAATATATCATTCTCATAACAATATCCTTATTGATTGTGGAGCTGCCTTTGGAGGAAGGCTGGCTTGTTTGTGCTTGGATACAATGACAGAATTCTATGTATGATTGAGGAGAGAACGAAATGACAAGCGTGCAATTAAAGTCAATAGAGCAGCTTATTGATTATGGGTTTAGCTCTGATACTGCAAAGATGATGGTGCGCTATGGTACTCTTCCGTGCCCGTTGACTTCCGATGTGTGTCTGAATGTGGAATTGCTAAGCCATTTTGTTGATCTGAGGGAGATATCTACTGATGAATGTGATAATGCGGCGGCTTTTCTAAAGAGGGACAACCGCATTAATATGCGTATGGCCTCTTTTCCGGATCGATATGCGTTTACAGCAGAGCAGTGTCAAGTCTATTTCAAGCAGCCGCTTGAATGGGATATAGCCAGTGACCTAAAAGAGGAAATGGATGCTTATCTCAAGTTGATTATTTTAAATGAAGAAAACCGTATGGAAATCTATAGAGAGATGTATTGCAATGGCGTTTGGTGGGACTGCGATACAATCAACAGTATTTGTTTGAAGCTACGGGAAATCGCTACCGGACAAACCGATCTGGAGGAAGTAGTTGATAAATGGTGGTTTATTTTGTTTTCACTTTATTCGGGTACCTTGCAGTATATTGAAAAGCTGGAAGAACTGTTCCGGAAAGAATCAGTTTGGGAAATCCTCCGAGATACGATAGTTAATGTGAGAGAATTTTCGGTGCAGTTCAATCCGTTTGACAAGAAAGAACTGGTACTGGAAGAGCTTAAGGAGGAATACCCGCAGCATTTGATAAAGACCTCTGATTGAGGGGTTATTTTGCCAGAAGGATAAAACGAAGCAGGGGAAAGATAAGTGATGCTGTTATGAAAAAGATAAGCGGTAAGCAGTCAGAAGTGTAAACGAAATACTGGATCAAACCGGGTTTTGAATGATGGAACGTCAAGTTCTATATATAAAAAAACCTCTCGGGTTTGTACACCCGGAAGGTTTAAGGCAGAACGGGTGGAAATGGTGAAAACAGATAAAAAAGAAACCGTCCAAATCTTTTGACTTGAACGGTTTTTGCTGGTACCGGCGATCGGATTCGAACCAATGACACTTCGGGTATGAAGGACTCTAAATAGAGGGTAAAACAGGGTTTCTACATCATATGAAAGGAATGAGGATTTGATTTGTGCGGGGTCTGTGGGGTAGGCTTTTCACACTGTTTGTAAGCATAAAGAGCCTGTCAGATGCTGATTTTTATGTTCTTCATAGCATCGCCGATGGACTTGTGAAGGATTTCGGATATGCCCTTCGCTATATCGTCGTGATGGATTTTCTGTCCGTTCAGATAAGTTTCAAACTCCACGATAAGTCTTTCTTCAAACTGCGCCATACAATCCATAAATAGCTGCGGAACCGCAGTGCGGACGAACTTTTCTGTCACAGTGAAATAGTCGTATATATGTTGTTCATGAATTGGATTCTTTTCATTACTTGCCATCATCGTGATTTCCGGCATAATACAATTCAGACCTTGATAATTTGCCATAGTAGCCTCCTCGCCCCGCTACATCCTTCATACGAAGGAAGCAGAGGGACTTTTTTATTTATATTGTAATTTAGTATAGGGAAATGGGAACCCCGTTCGCACCCGATGGGTGCTCTCAGGGTTCCCGCGCATACATAGAATCTGCCGATTTTGAGGGAAACCTATATAAGAGACCCCACAAAATCGGCAGGAACCCTGCCCCTTGGGGCGGGGTTCCATCGCCATACAAAACTTGGGGGAAGTCCTATATATGAAGTCCCCCAAATCTTGTATAGAAAAATGGAAACCCCCGATTTTTGCCGCAGGCAAAAATCGCTGGGGTTTCCGTCATTGATGCTGTAGTATGTAATCTGCCAACTCCAACCGCTGCGGCTCCTGTTCCATAAAATACAGAAGCAACTTATCTGCCTTCTCCGGCGACAGATGGTTGGGGGTAGTTTTCCATTTGTAGAGTGTGTTGGCTTGTATGCCAGTTGCCGCCGCTATGGTTTTGACACTTGAACCGAGCAGTGTGATTGCGGTCAGAAGCAATGCTTCGGTTTGTGCGAATGTGTTGTATTGGCGCATCGTTATCACCTCCATGCCATAAGTGCGGCGGCAGGAGGGACATTCACATTTTTCTTCTTTGATACAAGATTTTGTAGGATAGAGCAAGATAAGGGATTATAAGGGAACACTATACAAGTTAGAGCAACATAAGACAAAAGAAGGGAACTTAACGAATTTCCTGCTCCAATTCATCAAATATGGGCACGCCAAAGAACTCTCCCAACTTCATATACAGACCATCGTATAATCACGCATGCGATACGGTACAAGGGTGTTTTGTGGAATATTACGCGCGTAGATACGTTTGAGGGGTATAAGTCTGACATATCCCTGTATTGTAAAAAGGCGTAACGGTAATTAAACCGCTGCCGCCTTTTGCTGCAAATATTGAAGTTTTAGTGCACTGATTTGATGTTGGGTGTATTGTTCCATATAGGCATAATCGGGACTGCCGTCATTTGTTGCAGGTAACATAATACGGAAAACAGATAGTCGGGCGTTGTTCAGAGAATAGCCATGACCAAATTTTTCACGCTGAGCAGTAATGCAGGCTGAGATAAAAAGCAGTGCTTCATAGCTTATTTCTTGTTTGGGATACAATGCGGTGACATGGGAATCAAGCAACATATCACAGGGCTGATAGTACGAGATGCCTGCACCGCCGTCTCCGTCGTTATTGATGGTTAGGCAATTCCCTTTGAATGTAGCCTTGCGCGGGTTTTCTGAAACAAAACCCTTGTAGCCATTGTTTACATTACGCGCAGATACTAAAGGAATCTTTCCAGATGTCAATTCTGCCATGTTATTTTGGTTTCCTTTAATAAAATCAAAATAATCAAGCAGTTTATATTCTTTCCAGTCCTTTTGGTTAGGTGGCGTTATACCCCCCCGATTGTTACGAGAGCGTTACGGATATGGGCGATATATTTTTGGATGATCTGTTGTTCGCGTTCTTTGATATATTCTTCCATGAACGCATAATCGGGTTTTCCTGTATCATCAGCAGGCAGCAACAGCATCTGCTTCTGCATACGCTGTTCATTAAACTTGTATCCGTAAGCATACTTTCTTTTCTGTTGAAGGATAGCGGTTTTCATGAATAAGTAGAGATACTTGTTTCCTTTAACATCTTTCAAACGAAACCGCTTTACATCGTCAGAAAAAATACATGTATAAGGGTGATAAAAGTTTTCTACCACACTGCCATTATAATTCACGCCCAATACATCGCTATCTTCAGATGCATTCGTATTTGAAACAAATGCAGTTATGCCATTATTTGAATCTGTTGCACCGATGAAAGGCTTAGAGCCCGGTTGCATATCGCTCTTTGTAAGTCGTTTGCCGGGAGCGATAACGAAAATCTCTGAAATGGGGAATTCTTTCCATTCGCGATCATGCAGCGATAGCATTATTCTTCACCTGTACTTTCACCAAACAAGTATCCTTTTCCGTGCGTAATCATACTGAATTCAAAAGTCAGATAATCTGCAATGCTGTTCAAGAAATCTTGTTCAGTCGGAATTTCATCGTTGTAATAATAGAAGGAGTGCAGCCATTCATCGGTTGCTTCAATAGTCGATTCAACCATGAAGCTGGAAGGGAAGTCCACAGCGCGCCCATGCCAGCAATCAAGCAGATACTGCCGTCTGTCCTTTGCACGTTCCGTTTCCACCAATCCCAAATGCATTTTTACCTCAAAACCGTCATCTTCAAAGTTGACGAATTTTGCAATCTTGTCTGCGGGATGTGGTTCTCCAGCGGTAAATACAGCAATGCAGGGGTTTGTGCCCACGCGATAGAATGTGTTCTTGTTGAGCGTGATGACACCTTCTAACGTATGATGTTTGAAAATCTCTTTCTTGACTTCTTTATCGTCGCTTGTTTTACCGATCATTGCAGATACCGGCACAATAACGACAACACGTCCACCTTCGCACACAGAATTCAGCAGATGGCGAATGAAGCACAATTCAGAAAGATGCGCAGTATCACGATTCTTTGCCTGCGAATACGGGGGATTCATAAAGCCAACCGTGACGCCTTTTAGCTGAATGTCACCGGGCTTTTGCGCAAGAAAATCATCGCATATCAGGTTGCTTTGACCATCGCCGCGCAGAATCATGTTCGTTGTAGCAATAGAGAACATATCGTCACGAATTTCCATGCCGTGAATACGTTCTTTTTTGATAGTTTTGCGTTCGGCGTCATTTTTTGCATTGCGCAACATTCTGTGCATGCCGGAAATCAGGAAGCCACCTGTGCCGCAGCAGGGGTCGAAAATGATGTCTGTCGGCTTCAAGTCGATCAATTCACAGAATAATTCGGTGATATGACGGGGAGTAAGAACAACGCCCAGAGCCTGACCATCGCCGCCAGAATAGGATACAAATTCACCATAGAAACGTCCCAGATAATCTTCCGGTGAATTGGATACAAGCGCATGGAAAATATTCTGGTTGATATAGTCGGCAAAATAGCGCAAGGGCGTTTTGCCCAAATCTGCGCGGATGGTATTCAACTGTGGGCGATCTTTGATAAGGGTGAACTGATTCAGCACACGTTCCTTTTTCACCTGAGGGGCAACTTTTGCACGCTTGAGGTTGTTTTCCAGTTGTGCATAAAGAATCGCGCCATCAGTATTGATTTCATCGCCTGTTAGCTGGGAAAGGCTAAATCCGTGTTGTTGTTCACGCAATGCAAGCAGAATTGCAGATACGACCAGCGGCTTTTCATCTTCACCCAAACCGCCATAATTACGCAGATATTCGTGCAATTCCTTTGCTTTTTTCAGAATGTCACCAAGCTCAATATCTTCCGGCGGAACTTCCTTCAAAACCATCCGGCGGTAGTATTCGTCAATGTGCTCAACAGAGAAGTTTTCGTATGTTTCAACTTCAGGCAATTCAGTATAATCGCCATTTTCATCCACAAACAGAGGACGCAGGATGTGGTGCTTGCTGTCGCCAGCATTGCCGAATGCAAACACTTTTTTATAGGTGGTTCCAGCAATGATTTTTCTTGCGTACCACAACGCACCGTTGATGGCATAATTCACGGTTGCGTCAACAGACTGGGAAATCATACCATTATCAAGCAGGCAAAGATTGGCGCGGTCTGCCTTATCTTCCAGTACAAGCACAAAATCTTTTACGACAGCAACATACTCCGGTGAACCATTATTGCCGGTCTGATGCTTTGAAGCGGTTTTAAGAGCATCATCAATTTCTTTGATGGTACTGCCCTGCGTTGAATAGCTGATATGTGCTTCATCAAGCAAACGCGCAATGAACAAATCGAAGTTTGCTTCTTTCTTCGCCATGTGAATTTGCCCCTATCTAATTGAAATTTAGCATAGATGACTATACCCATCTGTACAAATGGGCACAAATATCCTTATAAATATTAACATGACACGTTACAAAAGGCAATTACGAAATCGTTGCATATCGTGGGTATTTTTAAGTATCATATTGCCAATTCAAGCTGCAAAAACGCAAAAAGCAAGCCGAAATCCTTGACATGTCAGGGTTTTCGGCTTTTCAGATATAGTCTAACACATATTTCTTGAAAATCATCCCACCATCTTTAAATACTTATACACCGTCGGTCTACTCAATCCACATACCCTCGCCAGCTCCGACACATTCAGCTTCCCTGCCATATAGGCGGGATAGTGCTTGTAGAAGACAGAAGGAATGTCGTTTTTCGTGGTTTGCGGTCTGCCGATATGTTTGCCTTTTTCGCGGGCGTTCTCCATTCCAGACCTTACCCTTGCCCGCAGTATGGATAATTCCAGTTCGGCAAATATGCCGCTCATTTGGATGAATGCCTGACTCATAGGGTCAATCTGACCGTTCCGGCAATCCACCGTAATGCTTCCCAGTATTACCAGCCGCAGCTTCTTTGCCTTCACCACATTGATGATTTCGCATAGCTGCTGGGTGCTGCGGCTCAACCTGCTGACTTCCGTTGTAATGATGGTATCGCTTTCTGCCGCCGCATCCAGCAGCATTTCAAGGTTCTGCTTGACCTTTGCGTCGCCGTGTTCGCGCTCCAATATGATTTCCTGTGCGCCTGCCTGTTTGAGCTCGCGCACTTGCATGTTGATGTCCTGTCCTTTTTCTTCTGAGAGAGAACAACGCGCAGAACCGTATGTCTTTGGCATAGTATAGCTCCTTTTGTCAATATACGCCGCATATTTTCAGACATTCCTATGCTACGCTTCTGAATGACGCAGGCGTTTCGGTAAAGACGATTCAAAGCATAATTGGGCATGCAGATGTTCAGACAACCATCAACCGCTACGTTCATTCCAGAGATGAAAAGAAGCAGGAAGCAGTCAAAAGGGTAAACGAAATGCTGGTTCAATCCGGGTTTTGAATGATTAAACTTCGAGTTTAATATATAAAGAATCATCCCGAGTTTGTGCTACTCGGGATGATTTATAGGGATGTATGAAGTTTGGTTTAGGGCAGATTCATCAGTTGTTGGAAATTCTACACAAAAAGAAACAGTGCAATTATCTCTAACTGCACTGTTTCCATTGGTACCGGCGATCGGATTCGAACCAATGACACTTCGGGTATGAACCGAATGCTCTGGCCAACTGAGCTACGCCGGCGGATGGTTGCGGGGGAGGGATTTGAACCCTCGACCTCCGGGTTATGAGCCCGACGAGCTACCGGACTGCTCTACCCCGCGATATTATGAGGCGCTTGGCGATGTAATCGCTTAACGCAAGAGTTATGATATCACGACAGGGAGGATTTGTCAATAGGGTTTTCAGGGAAATCAGAAAATTTTCAATTATTTACTTGCGCTTACCGGAGAATGGCATTATAGTAACTATACATGCGAAGGTTTTGATTAAGGAGGGGTGAGGATATGGCACGAAAGAGAGGAGAGGCACATTTTCTTTGGCGGTTGCTTCTGATTCCCGCATTTGCTTTATATATCAGTTTTTTTGATTGCTTTGAATTTCTTCTGAAGCCTAAGAGCATTAATTTTGTGGAATATGCGCGCAACTTTCTGTTTTTGGGCGCAAGCCTTATTGGGCTTATGTGCCTGATCTGCGCCTCGCCTTCCAGAAGGCTGCTGTTATCTGTGGGCGTTGTATTGCTTACGCTGCCTGTTTGGCTGGATACCGGTTATCACATGGGGGCGGCGGGGAAGGCAATTGACGAAATCAAGGCTGCAGATCTGCCCAATGTTATCCTTACGGCCAGCGGCTGCCTCTGGGGAACGCTTATGGTGCGTGGGCCGAAGGGGCGAGAATGGGAAAAGACGATTCTTTTCTTAATACTGCTTGCACGTGTGTCGGCGATTCTGATGTGGCCCAAAGCGCAGGTTGTATGGTTTATGGATGCAAGTCTGTTTGCCTTTTCTGTGCTTGTGGGCGCTCTGGCGGACTGCGTATACCGCGGGCCGTGTCTTGCGGATCTTCTGATACCGGTGGTTGCGGGCGGCTGGATTCTTTTAATCGGCTGGTACAAGTCGCTGGATATTAGCCTTGTTATGTATGCGATGATCGCGCTTTCGCTGGTTCTGATTACCTATTTTTTGTGTACGAAGCCTGCAAAGAAGATGTATCTGGGCTTTATACTTACGCTTTTCGGAGTGATGACGGTATCCGGCATGTATCTGATCAATGCTGCCGAAATTCTGTAGTTATGGGTGCTCCGGGCACAGGTTCCACGTTTTAAGCTGCCATTGCCCGTTTTTGCAGCGGAAAATGCAGATGGATGCGTTTGAGCATACCAGCGCAGGATTGCGGGGGTCAAGCTCCAGCACGCGGCCTGTCAGCGCGCGGATAAACAGAGCATGGCATACCACGGCGATTCTGGAATGCTCCGGCATTTTGCTTGCCAGGTCCAGCAGCTCCTGTGCGCGCCCGCTTAAATGGCTCAACGATTCGCAGTCCATGCCAAGCGGAGAGTAATCGATTTCTTTTCGGCATTCCAGATATTTTTCGCCGAGTTTTTCATACCAATAGTCGCGGCCGTGGCCTTGAAGCGCGGTGTTGTTGATTTCTCTTGCAATGGTAATGTACGTGCGCTCCGCACCCGGGAAAAGGATTTCAGCGGTTTGCTGGGCGCGCAGCACATCGCTGACAAACAATTTGTCAAAATGAATGCCCTGTATATGTCTTCGCGCCATTTCGGCTTGCCGGCGGCCGGTTTCCGTCAAGTTGACTGCGGACCAACCGGAGTGCGTGTTGTTGAAATTGGCTTCGCTTTCTCCATGTCGAATCAGGTACAGCTCCATTTCAGAACCTCCTTTTGTATAACTCTATTGTATGCCTGGGCGGCGATCCTTGAAAGCACAGTTTGATAAAAATTCAGGCATAACAGGCCCTTGTTTGATTTTTTATACGGTATGTGGTAAAATATTTTGGATATGAATACTTGTGGGGGATGATCTCGTGAAGGTCAGAATGGGCGCCATTTTCGCTCGTATATTCCGCGCAGTCGTTTTTTTTCTGTTTTACGCATTTGGACGAATTGGGTTCGGCGCACGGAGAACGAAGGACAGCGAGCCTATTGAAGGAAATGCCGTTTTGCTTCTGAGCCATGCTTCCATGTTCGATTTCGCACATTTGGCGAGCGCGATATTCCCCAAACGCGTTCGCTTTGTCGTGCGCAGCTTCGAATTCAACCGAAACGCCCTGTACAGCTGGGTGCTTCGTACGCTGGGCTTTATACCGAAAAAGCAGGGAACAACCGACGTTGCCTGTGTGCGCGAGATTGTTCGCGCCTGCCGCGCGGGCGAGATCGTTGCGCTGTACCCTGCGGGAATGACCAGCTTCGACGGCCGGCCGGGCTGGAAACCGCAGAGCGGTACTGGAACGCTTGTCAAAATGCTGTCTGCCAACGTGTATGTAGGTATGACCGTCGGTTCGTTTCTTTCCTATCCAAGGTATGTTAATAAGCTTCGCCGCGGGCGCGTGGACGTTACCGTTAAGCGGCTGTTTACAGCCGAGGAAGCGCGCGCCATGAGCACCGATGCGCTTCAGCAGGCGATTGAAAGGGCGCTGTCCTTTAACGAGTGGGACTGGATGGAGAAAGAAAAACCGCACTTTGCAGGCGCGAAATCCGTGCGCGGACTGTGGAGGCTTTTCTATCGCTGTCCGGTCTGTGGAGAAGAGGGCTCTATGCAAGAAAATGGCAAGAAGCTGAAATGCGCCTCATGCGGTATGGAACTGTGGCGCGACAAAAATGGCTTTTTGCAGTCTGATTCGGATGCATGCCCGAAGCGCATGGATGAATGGGTGGATCTGCAAAACGAAGCGCTCAAGAAGGAAATCTTAGACGATCAGTTTGCGCTCACGGCAAACGTTACTCTGAAAGAGGCGGTAGACGAAGGAAAAAGCTATCGCGTTCTTGATACAGGCGTGCTTACGCTGAACAAAAGCGGGTTGACCTTTGCGGGCGCTAAGGAAAACAAACACTGGACGGAAAAGGATTTTCAGTATTTTATTCTCAATGATGTAGACTTTTTGCATATATTTGCGCCCGACAATGCCTATCGTTTTGTGTTTGAAGATACGCGCATGATTTATAAATGGTTTTTTGCACATAGAATTCTGATGGGCATGTGCGGCTAAAATCAATGCATATAGCAGGAAAAGGCGTTTTGAAATGGAGAATCATGTATTGTTTTCCGGATGGGAAATCCCGGTTTTATACGAGGACAATCATCTGCTGGTGGTTGTGAAGCCGAATAATCTGCCCGTACAGGCTGATTCTTCACGCGATCCGGACCTGCTTTCCATACTGAAGGACTATATTCAGAAAAAGTACATGAAGCCCGGAAAGGTGTTTCTGGGGCTTGTTCATCGCTTGGATCGGCCGGTAGGCGGGGTTATGGTGTTTGCCAGAACGTCAAAGGCTGCATCGCGCCTGAGCACGCAGTTTGCCGGACACACGACGGAAAAACGGTATCTGGCGGTTGTCAGGGGCGAGGTTCGTGGTGAGTTGAAGCTTATAGATTATCTCAAAGCAGACGAGAAAAGCGGAATGGTACGAGCGGCAGAGAGAGATTCCGAAGGCGCCAAGGAAGCGCGACTGATTTCCAGGCCCCTTTTGGTCCGCGATGGCCTTACGCTTGTGGATGTCCGCCTTGAAACGGGAAGGAAACACCAGATTCGCGTGCAGCATGCGCTGGCTGGGTATCCCATCTGGGGTGACGCGCGCTATGGCGGCGGAAAAAGCGGGCAGCAGATTGCGCTTTGGGCGTATTCGCTGTCCTTTGAACACCCGACAATGAAAACAAGCATGCGCTTTATGAGTCCGCCGCCCAATAGTGGCGCATGGCAGGTATTTCAGGAATTTTTGACGGAGGGGAGTTTATGAATAAAAACAGTTGGGCTGCGCACCTGCTCAGTACGCTGATGTTTCTGATTGGCCTTCCTGTGTTTACCTATGTGCTTCCGGGTTTTCAGGCGGATTCGTTTTTTGCAGCCGTTTGTACGGGCGCAGTGCTTGCGGTTATGTATCTTATCGCCAGACCAATTCTGCGCCTGATTACCAAGCCTCTCGGCTGCCTGACGCTGGGGCTGATCGGCCTTGTGATTGATCTTGGATTGATGTACGCGGCGGACTATCTGATTTCCGGTTTCCATATTCTGGGAATAGAGGCCCCGGTGATTGCGTCGGTAGTATTCAATGCGCTTCACCTGATTATCAGAAAAATCAAGAAGGATGACAATGACTGAAAGGAGCTTTTTTGGAATTCTATGAAGCGGTTTTTTTCCCTTGCGATATCGCTGATTATGTGCCTTGGCGCATGTGCGTCAGCGGAAATGGAAATTGTCTGCTCGCTGTTTCCGCAATATGATTTTACCAGATGCATTGCCGGAAACCATGCCCGGGTAACGCAGCTTTTGCCGAACGGCGTAGACAGCCATGGCTTTGAACCCTCTATGCGCAACATGCTGAACACAGATGCGGCGGATCTGTTTATTTATACGGACAGCGAATTGGAGGGCTGGGTGGAAACCTTTGTAAAAGGCCTTTCCAATGTAAAGGTGGTTCGCTGTGCAGACGGAATTGATCTTGAGAGCATTCATGACGAGTGGGAGGCCAGAGAAAGCCACAGCCACGATCTTGCGGGCGATCATTCTCATACCTATGACGCGCATATATGGCTGGATCCGATGCTTGCCGCTCAAATGTGCGAAAACATTGCCCAAAGCCTGATGGAGGCGGATCCCGAGCATAAAGAGGAATACCGCAAAAATGCAGATTTGTATATCGATGAGCTTATGAAACTCGATGCGGAATTTCAGGCGCTGTTTGCCGGGTATCCCGATGCTGAATTCTTTTTCGGCGGAAAATTTGCGTACAGCCATTTTCTCAGGCGCTATGATCTGAACTATGTTACAGCCTATCAAACCTGCTCAGACGAGGGTGAACCGAGTGTGCGAACCATTGTGAATATGGCGGACAGAATGAGGCAGCAGGGTGCAAAGGTCATTTTTACGGATGAAATGTCGTCCGGGCAGATTGCTCAGTCGCTTGCGGATCAGACCGGGGCGAAGGTGCTTACTTTCCATACCTGCCATAACCTTTCCAAAGACGATGCGGCAGCGGGCAAAACCTATCTGGCCATTATGCGGCAAAATCTTGAATATCTTCGCGAGGCGCTTTCGTAAAGAGGGATATAGATGAAAGAAAACATATTGCTTGAGGTAAAGGACGTATCCATCAACTACGGCTCCGGCCGTCAGGATGCGGTGGAGCATGTAAGCCTTGAGGTAAAAAAGGGAGAAATACTGGCGATCGTCGGCTCAAATGGCTCCGGCAAGTCAACGCTGATGAAGGGGATTCTGAAGCTGATGCCGCTTACCTGCGGTGAAATTGAACGAAGACGCGGACTTCACATATCGTATCTGGCGCAGATTCATACAACAGAACGGGATTTTCCCGCGACCGTCAGGGAGATTGTGCTTTCGGGTACCCGATCCAAACGCTTTTCGCCGATTTATACATCCGCGCAGCGCGAGAAGGCAAATCAGGCAATGCAGATGCTGGATATATCGGATCTTGCCAGGGTAAACGTGAGCGCCCTTTCCGGAGGACAGCTGCAGCGCGTACTGCTGGCGCGCGCCGTAGCGGGCGATCCGGAGCTTCTGGTACTGGATGAACCATGTTCGGCGCTGGATCCGGGTATTACGCATGAACTGTACCATCTGTTTTGCCGTCTGCGCGACGAACAGGGCGTTTCCATTGCCATTGCGACGCACGACTGGGATTTTGTGCGCGCTCATGCCGACCGCGTGCTGGTTCTGAACCGCAATGTGGAATACTACGGCGATTTGTCCGGCTGGAGCGGAATGGAGGAACAGCATACATGTCACCACTGATGTGCCTTTTGAATCTATCCGATTCTGAATTCTTTCGCGTGATTACAAACCCCACCATATCGCGCGCCCTGATCGTCGGCGCGCTGGTGTCACTGTGCGCGGCGCTGTTGGGCGTAATTCTGGTGCTTAAGCACTATGCGCTGATCGGTCACGGACTTGGCGAAGTTGGTTTTGCCGCAACGTCGATAGCGGCGCTTCTGGGCTTGGGGCAGTATCCGCTTGTGGTTGCGATTCCGCTGGTGTGTTTGTCCTCTATACTGATTATGCGTATCGATCAGAAAAGCGGTGTGGGCGGAGACGTATTAATCGGCATGTTTTCAACCGCTGCGCTTGCGGTTGGCGTATTGGCGTCCGTGTTTACCACCGGTTATTCCGGCGTATACAACAACATGTTTGGAAGCATTTATGGCCTTACCAATACGGATCTTTGGGTATCCGTCGGCTTATCTGTGATTGTCGTTTGTTCGTTTGTTCTTTTGTACAACCGCCTGTTTTCCGTTACCTACGATGAAACCTATGCCCGCGCAACCGATATGAATGCGGACATGTACCAGTTTATCATTTCGCTTTTAACGAGCGTTGCCGTGGTTTTAGGCATGCGCGTAATGGGCGCAATGATGATTTCAAGCTTTATCATTTTCCCGGCTATGACCGCAAGGCGGCTGGCCAAGTCGTTCAAGGGTATGCTGGTATGGGCGGTGATCGTTGCGCTGATCAGCTTTTTTACCGGTATGCTGATCAGCTATCTGGTGGAAAGCGTGCAGCTGCCTACCGGTGCGTGCGTTGTATTTGTGAGCGTTCTGATTATGCTGATTACCTTTGGAATTACCAGTATCCGCTATAAAAAATAGACGAAAGAGGGCTTTGTCATGCGAAGAGCCGACCGTGAAGTTACCGTGCCTTCCGAAATTTTTGAGATTATGGAGAAATGCCAGGTTCTCGAACTGGCGCTGAATGACGAGGATGGATATCCCTATGTCATACCGATGAACTTTGGTTTTGCAGTTGCAGACGAAAGACCGGTGATTTATCTGCACGGTGCAAAAGAAGGAAAGAAGTTGGAATTGATTGCACGCGACAACCGGTGTGCATTTTCCATGAGCACCAGCCATGAATTGATTCTTGGGAAGGTTGCCTGCGCCGCTACATGGAAGTACGAATCCGTGTGCGGTAAGGGCAGAATAGAGCTGGTTGAGGGGAATGAAGGCATTACGGCGCTTAAGGAAGTGATGCGCAAATATGATCCTGAACATGAACACGCCTTTGATGAAAGGCATTTAAAGGCCGTAACGCTGATGAAAATCACGATTGAATCATTGACAGGCAAAAGAAGAATGACAAAATAATGCAAAAAGAATCAGGGGCTCAATCCTAAATAATGGATCGAGCCCCTGATGTATTGGGAAATGGCTGTCAGAGAACGTTTTTGCCGTCGATCAGCACGTATTTTACCTGAGTAGCGATTTCGAAGGGGCAGCCGTCGGTGATTACGATATCGGCGTCCTTGCCCTTTTCAAGAGAGCCCACGCGATCGGCGATGCCGATATGCTCTGCGGGATTAATGGTGATTGCCTTCAGCGCCTCAAACGGATCCATACCGGCCTTTACGGCGAGACCTGCGCAGATGGGCAGATACTTCTGTGGGATTACGGGAGAGTCGGTTATGATGGAAACGTGGCAGCCGGCTTTCGCCAGAACGCCGGGCGTGGTCCAGCTCTTTTCGCGAAGCTCAAATTTGCTTGCGTGTCCGAGCGTCGGGCCAACGGCGAGCATGACGTTTTCCTGAGCGAGTTCATCCGCAATCAGATGGCCTTCCGTTACGTGTTCCAGCGTGATTTTTACGCCGAATTCTTTGGCAATGCGAAGCGCGGTGAAGAGGTCGTCCGCCTGATGGGCGTGCGCCTTCAGGGGCAGTTCGCCCTTGATTACGGGAACCAGCGCGTTGAGCTTCATATCAAAACCGGGCTTCTTTGCGGGATCTTCCTTGGAGTTTTCCAGCTTCTCGGCGTATTCACGGGCTTTGAACAGCATTTCGCGAAGCTTGGCGGCGGTGGACATACGGCTGGAATTGCCTTTTTCGCGATAGCAGCGCTTCGGGTTTTCGCCGAACGCGCACTTCATGGCAGTTTCTTTCTTAACGCACATGTTGTCTACGCGCTTTCCTACAGGCTTAATGGCGGCAAAGGTTCCTCCCAGAACATTCGAACTGCCGGGGCCTACGTTCAGGCAGGTAACGCCTGCCTCGCGCGCCTCTTTCAGGGCAAAATCACGAGGTTGAATGGCGTCGATTGCACGCAGATGGGGCGTCAGGATATCGCCGTATTCGTTGTAATCGGCGCCTTCATAGCCGATTCCGTAGCCGTCCAGACCGATATGACCATGCGCCTCTACAAAGCCGGGATATACATTAAGGCCCGCTGCGTCGATCACTTCGCAGCCCTCTTTAGGGAGGTTTTCGCCGATTTCCACGATTTTTCCCTGATCGATAAGGATGTCTACATACCGGGGTTCGGGATGAACGGCGTCAAATACTTTGCCGGATGTAATTACAAGCATGATTCTTTCCCTCCTGAATGTATTCTATAACATTGTTAGTATAAGCCAAAACGCCGGACCTGTCAATTGCCGGCGACAAGCAGATGGCACGAATTGATTGGAAATATAAATAAAGCTGCCGGTCGGAATCTGCATGAT
>JAZSRC010000083.1:0-10967 GCA_045538305.1 Clostridia bacterium
GAAACGGACAGCTGAAACCGGGATACAACGTGCAGTTTGCGGTGAACAGGAAGCATACATCAAGCCGAACAACTACGAGAGCAGCCGTACGCGGAAATACAAAAGCCAGATCGGGCGGGCTGAAAACATGAGCTATTATGCGCCGGGAGATTACTATCTATGCAAGAACGGGAGAATCCTGAGCCGGATCGGAACAACGACGGAGCAAAGTAAGGATGGAAGCACGCGTGAGGTGGCGCGGTACAGATGCGAGGACTGCCTGGAATGTCCGTATCGTTCGGCGTGCTGTAAAGCGAAGGATCCGGAAAAACAGAAAGAGCTCGCAATCTGTCATGATCTAAACGAATACCGTGAGGAATCGCTGAAGAGACTCACCACGGAGGAAGGAAAGCTTCTCAGAGTCAACCGGTCGATACAAGCGGAGGGAGCTTTTGGGCAATTGAAGCATAACCGAGGATTCGTGCGGTTTCTGACAGCAGGAAACGTAAAGGTCAAAATCGAACTGATGCTGCTGGCGATATCCCAGAATATTCAGAAGATCATATCGAAACGCAACACCGGAAAGAAGGAAACCCACATTCTTCATCCGGCAGCGTATCTGAAATTCTGAATTTCCAGAAAATCGAGAATTGAAAAGATGTGAGCCAAAATTTCGGACATACGATTCGATGTTGGCTTTGGTTTATGTCTGCTTTTTTCTGCCTTTAGACAGATTTCTCTCCTGCTCAACGATGATTGGCTGTATTTCTGCTCGCTTGTGATATGCGAAAAGGGGCTGCTGCAGATTCTTTTGCTTCTGCAACAGCCCCTTTGACTTTTTTACTCTGCCCCTTATACCTTCTTGTTAGAATTGGGCAGGTTAAACTTGGGCAGGCGAATCATGTTGCTCTTGCTCAGCACATCAAATGCAACAGCAAACAGCAGTACCAGACCCTTTACGATTTGCTGCAGATTCTGCGACAGACCCATCAGCGACATGCCGTTATTCAGCACACCCATGATGAGAGCGCCAATCAGCGCACCGCCGATGGTGCCGGTTCCGCCGTAAGCGGATGCACCGCCGATGAAGCAGCTGGCAATAGCGTCCATCTCAAAGCTCTGACCTGCTACGGGGCTGGCCGAGTTCAAGCGAGCCGCAAACACCAGACCGGCAATCGCAGCAATGAAACTCATGTTGGTATAGGCAAAGAACATCATCTGCTTGGTCTTGATACCGGAGAGACGAGCCGCCTTCATGTTGCCGCCGATAGCGTACAGATGACGTCCGCGCACGGTCTTCTGGGTAAAAAAGTTGTAGACCAGCAGAAGCAGCCCCAGAATAATCAACACCGTGGGAATGCCCTTGAAGCTTGCCAGCTTGTAGAACAGGAACAAAATGATGGCAGAAATCGCGATCATCTTCAAAGCCAGGGCAATGGGAGCATCTGTCTCATAACCCTTGCGCTTCCGGTTGAAATTGTTGAGGATCTGCAAGATGCAGAATACCGCCACAATTATCGCACCAACAACCAGCGCAAGCACATTCAGCTTCTGATTAAACAGCGTGATGGTGCCGCCGATTTCCGGCAGGAAGCCGGTAGACAGGCTCTGGTACGCCTTGGGGAACGGACCGATGGTTTCGCCGCCCTTGAGGATCAACAGGGTGGCGCCGCGGAATACCAGCATGCCGCTGAGTGTGGTGATGAATGGGGGAATGTTCATGTAGGCGATCCAGAAGCCTTGCCACATGCCGATGCCAATACCCAAAAGGAGGCACATGATGATGGACACATACACATTCCAATGCCATTCAATAATGAAGATAGCAGCGCATGCGCCTATCAGCGCAACGGTGGAACCGACGGAAAGATCAATGTTACCACCGGTCAGAATGCACAAAAGCATACCGATGGCCAGAATCACTACGTAGGCATTCTGGTTGATGAGGTTGCTGATGTTCATGGGTTTCAGGATCTTACCCTGAGTGCAGAAATAGAAAAAGATGATGATGACAATCAGTGCAACCAGCATTGCAAGCTCACGAATGTTGCCGGTGAACATTTTTTTCTTCTTCATACGCCTATATCCCCCTTGGTGTCTTCCATAATATAGCCCATGATCATTTCCTGCGTAACACCCTCATTCTTCAGCTCAGCCAGAACGCGGCCCTCATTCATGACATAGATGCGGTCGCACATGCCAAGCACTTCCGGAAGCTCGGAGGATATCATCAGCACGCTCTTGCCCTGCGCCACCAGATCATTGATGATTTCGTAAATCTCGTATTTGGCGCCTACATCCACGCCGCGGGTGGGTTCATCCATCATCAGGATGTCGGGCTTGGCAAAGATCCATTTGGCGACAAGCACTTTCTGCTGGTTGCCGCCGGACAGGTTGCCGACCACCTGCTCCACTGAAGGCGTTTTGATGCCCAGCTGCTGACGCAGTTCCTTGGCATACATGGTTTCCTTGTCCTTGTCGATGACACCGTACTTGCTGATGAAAGCCGGGCGCGCCATAGTGACATTATGCTTGATGCTATTAGTGAGCACCAGACCATCGCCCTTACGGTCTTCGGTTATATAGGCCAGACCGGCGTTGATAGCCTGAGGGATGTCATGGAGGCGGACTTCCTTGCCGTTGAGGAACAGCCGGCCAGAGATGCCGGTGCCATAAGCACGCCCAAATATAGACATGCACAGCTCTGTACGTCCGGCGCCGATTAAGCCGGCAATGCCCACCACTTCACCCTTGCGCACGTTGATGGATACATTGTCCACCACCTTGCGCTCGGAATACAGGGGATGATACACCGTCCAGTTGCGCACTTCCATGCACACCTCACCGATGTTGGGAACGCGCGCAGGATAGCGGTTGGTCATCTCACGGCCAACCATGCCGCGGATGATACGCTCCTCAGAGATGTCTTCTTCGCGGTTCAGGGTTTCAATACTCTTTCCGTCGCGGATAACGGTGATCTTGTCGGCGCAATAGCTGATCTCGTTGAGCTTGTGAGAAATCAAGATGCTGGAGATGCCATCCTCCTTGAGACGCAAAAGCAGATCCAGCAGGTTTTTAGCGTCGCCCTCGTTAAGGGAGGAAGTTGGTTCGTCCAAGATCAGCAGCTTAACGTTTTTGGCCAGTGCCTTGGCAATTTCAACCAATTGCTGCTTGCCCACGCCGATATCCTTGATCAACGTACGCGGATTTTCGTGCAGGCCAACCATGGCCATGTATTCGGCGGCTTTCTGGTAGGTGGCGTCCCAGTCGATCACGCCGCCCTTTGCCTGCTCATTGCCCAAAAACATGTTTTCTGCAATACTCAGGTAAGGCACCAGAGCCAGTTCCTGATGAATAATGACAATACCAATGCGCTCGCTGTCCTTGATGTTGCGGAAACGGCACAGCTTGCCCTGGTAGAAAATTTCGCCTTTATATGTTCCATAGGGATAAATGCCGCTCAGTACATTCATCAGCGTTGACTTGCCAGCGCCGTTTTCACCGCACAGAGCGTGAATCTCTTTTTCGCATACCTGGATGTTGACCTGATCCAGTGCCTTGACGCCAGGAAATTCCTTGGTGATGTTTTTCATCTCAAGGATCACATTCCGGGCCTGATTGTTGTTTCGAAAACCCAAATTCATTTCCCCCTAACTTAGCCACTCATATCAAATGCAATGGCTTTGTTATTTCGGGTAGTCATCCAGCCGGCTCCGGCCGGCATCATACAAACAGGGGCAGGCGGAAACCGCCCGCCCCCCCTGACGGGTGTGCTAAAAATTAGTTGGCCAGCTGTTCGGCGGTGTAGTAGCCGGAATCCAGCAGCAGCTCAACGTAGTTGTTCACATCAGCGAACACGGGAGTGCAGTTGTAGGAGGGAACATCCATCACGCCGTTGGCGTAGGTGGCGTTGGTCTCAGGAACCTGACCCTCGAGGATGGCGGTAACCATGACAACAGTCTGGGCAGCCAGAGTGCGGGTATCCTTGAACACGGACATGGCCTGCAGGCCGGCGATCATATTCTTGGTGTTGTTGACGTCGCAGTCCTGACCGGTGATTACGGGGATGTTTTCAGCAGTGAAGCCGAAGTTCACCAGAGAGTTGGTGACGCCCAGAGCGGTGGAGTCGTTGGAGCACAGGCAGATATCCAGCTTGGTGCCGCCGGTGAGGGCGTCGGGATAGTAGCCGGTGAGGATGTTGTCCATACGGGCCTGAGCAGTTTCAGACTTCCAGGCGGGAGTGGCAACTACTTCGAACTCGGTCTGGCCAGAAACACAAACCAGCTTGCCAGCGTCGATGTAGGGCTTCAGGGTGTCGAAAGCACCGGCGAAGAACAGGCCGGCGTTGTTGTCGTCGGGAGAACCAGCGGTGAACTCGATGGTGTAGGTCTTGTCGGTGTTGGCAAGGTCGAACTTGTCAACAATGTACTGGCCCTGGATCACGCCAACGCCGTAGTTGTCGAAGGTGGTGTAGTAATCCACGTTCGCGGTGCCGGTGAGCAGACGGTCATAAGCGATTACGGGAACACCAGCGTCCTTGGCCATACCCAGAACGGTGTCCAGAGCGCCGCCGTCGATGGAGGCAATTACCAGAACCTCAGCGCCGCCAAGCAGCATGTTTTCAATCTGGGAAACCTGGGCAGCAACGTCGTTGTTGGCATACTGCAGATCTACTTCGTAGCCGGCAGCTTCCAGCTGGGCCTTCATGTTGGCGCCGTCCTGATTCCAGCGCTGCAGGGACTGGGTGGGCATTGCAACGCCAACCTTACCGGCGGCGAGGGCGCTGGTCATAGACATAACCAGAACGAGAGACAGTAGGATCGCAACGAGTTTCTTCATGGGCATACTCTCCTTTTATTTATTCAGGCTCCCGCGTCCCGGAAGCCGGGGGTACATTATTCTCTGTGTGCTCGAGCACACTTTCCTGTATTAAAATAAAACTTAACAGTATTTTTATTATACCAGTCCATGGTTTCATTGTCAAGGATTTCGGCATCTGTTTTATTGACAACGGTGTATACACAACCTATAATACAAACAAAATCGTTAGCAAATTCGAAAGGAGATACCATTCGGTGACCATTAAGGAGATTGCCCGTCTGTGCGGTGTGAGCCGTGGCACCGTTGACCGTGTGCTGAACAAGCGCGGCAAGGTTAAGCCGGAGACCGAAGCGCTGATTTTAAAAACCATAGAAGAAATGGGTTATACCAAAAACTTTGTTGGTAAAGCGCTCAGCACAAAGCGATGCGCACCCGTCATAGGCGTGGTGCTCTGCAGCGAGGGAAACCCTTTTTTCGATGATGTGATCGCAGGATTCTACAAAGCTCAAAACGATCTGCAGGACTATGGCGTATCCATGCTTCTGCGCACCATGTATGGTCACGATGTTGCTTCTCAGCTGCTTCTGATCGAAGGCCTTGTAAATTCCATCTCCGCGCTGGTCATCCAGCCGATTAACGACAAGCGCATCGCAGCCCGCCTGAAAACGCTGCTGGATCAGGGTATTCCCGTCGTTGCCGTCAACACCGATATCGACAGCAATGCACGCAGCTGCTATGTAGGAAGCGATTATGAACGCGGCGGCGCGGTGGCTGCCGGGATGACGGCGCTCATCACCGATGGAAAGGCTAAGCTGGGCATCATCAAAGGCGTAGATACGCTCATGGGACATGTGCTGCGTATGAAAGGCTTTGAGGATCATCTGCGCAGCATCTGCCCTGAAATCGAATGGATTGCTGCTGAAAACGCAAACGATGATCCTGAACAAGCCTATTTCAAAACCTGTAAAATGCTGACGGACCATCCCCAAATCGACACGATTTTTGTGGTGGCCGCCGGCGTGAAGGATGTGTGCCGCGGCGTGATCGACAAAGGCCGCCAGCATGATCTGCGTATTATCGCCTACGATGATGTGCCCTCCACACGGGAGATGATCCAGAAGGGACTGGTACGCGCCGTCGTATGTCAGCAGCCAGTGGAGCAAGGATACCGTTCCTTTACCGCTGCCTTTGATATGATTCTTTCCAACAGCACCACGCACACAGCCCAGATCATGGAAGATCAAATCAAAATCATTGAAAATTTGTGAGTCAATGAACGGACATTAAAATGCCCGGAAGCCAGCCGTTCATTGAACCTTTTCGACGTCTGAAGTCCATATCTGCGCTTTCTGCAGCCAGATTCCAGCACATACAAATCGTCCGCCGGTTTATTGATGGGTGCATTTCGAATTGAAGGAGGGGGAGCATGGAAAAGTTTATTGCAAGAGAAAAGCTGAGCCGTCAGGCGAGAAAAAAGCTGGACAGCACGAAGCGCGTCTGCTGGGAGATCTCCCCCATCACGCGTAAGGTTGCCAGTAAAAAACTATACAATCGTAAGCGCAAGTCCGACGATCTTAATGATTAAAGAACCTGTGCTGTTCGCTCCTGCCAGAGAGCAAACACTGCCTTCCAGTAAAACTGACGCAGCTTTTTGCAAAATCTCTTACTCCGGCAAGGAGTATTTTTATGTAAAAAAACAGCCAAAAAACATGGACCTCCTGGTCCTCATAGACCAGAAGGTCCTCCATCGGCACTTTCAGAAGCCACGACAGCGCCAACTGATTGTCCACCGAAGGCAGGCACTCGCCGTGCTGCCACTTGTAGACGGCCTGCGGGTATTCAAACCCAAAATAGGTCTGAATGTCGCGCACGCTCAGCCCGGCCTCCTTGCGCCGCCTCTCGATGCTGCGACTGGTTGCGGGAAGGTCAATAACCGGGAAAAAGTTGATAATGGCCATAAAAAACGCCTCCTTCACATTACGAAGCAGGTCGGTCTCTATATATCATCAAACATTAAAAATAATTACATCATGAATGGCAGAGTATGTCAATACATAATCAATAGTTTTTTTCTGCAGTTTTATATCTTAAACCATTTTTCTGTTTCAGGAAGGAGAAGCGCACATTAAAGTAGAATAACCAAACATAACCTTTGGGGAAATGGACACTTTGAACCAGGCGAAAGGATTTGATTTGCAAATCGCAGATCGTACAACCATCAGGAGGCGAAATCATGAAAATCTACATTTCGGTCGACATGGAGGGCATCAGCGGCATCAATTGTCCGGACTTTGTACTTTCTGCAGGAAAACACTATGCCGAAGGGCAGCGCCTTATGACGCAGGATGCGAATGCCGCCGTTCGCGGTGCATTTGACGCAGGCGCAGACGAAGTAATCGTCGCAGACATGCATGCCGCTTCCGGGAACATTCTGGTAGAGCAGCTCGATCCGCGGGCCAAGCTGCTGGCAGGCGTTCCGCATCAGCCGCGTTTCCCATTCCTCGATAAAAGCGTAGATGGCGTAATTCTGCTGGGATATCACGCCATGGCCGGCACACCGAACGCATTGCTTGAGCATACCATGTCCAGCGCGGCTTATCACAAATTCTGCGTAAACGGAAAGCCCTATGGAGAAGTGGGGATTGACGCAGAAATAGCGGCAGAATGCGGCGTTCCCGTCGTTATGGTTTCGGGCGATACCTATTTGTGCCAGGAGGCGCGCAGCTGGCTTGGAAGCATTGAATGCGCCGAAGTAAAACAAGGCCTTGGAAGACAATCTGCTCTGTGCCTTTCCCCCGAAATGGGACAAGCCCGCGTATATGAATGCGCCAAAAGAGCCGTAACGCGTCTGCTGGCAGGCGAATGCTTTCCCCTGCCTGAAATTCCTTCGCCTGCCAATGTGCAGATTACCTACAAGTTTGTTCCGGATGCCGACAGCGCGAACCATTTCGGCACTAGGCGCATAGACGGCTATACCGTTGAAACGCCTTATAATCGCCTGTCGGAAATGTATGGCGGAATTTGGGAGCAGTACGGTGTCAAGCAGTATCTTTGACTGTACTGAGGCGGGAGCATGCCCTTGCTCCCGCTGCTTTTTTCTTTGCATTTAACGTTAATTTCCTATATACATATTGCTTTTTTTGATACTGTCTGATATAATAATACGCGTGTTGAGCAATTCAACATGCTGATGTAGCTCAGTCGGTAGAGCGCATCCTTGGTAAGGATGAGGTCACCGGTTCAAATCCGGTCATCAGCTCCACAGGCCGACCACATGGGTCGGCCTTTTTATTTATGTTTTTTCTCATAGTTCAAAGCGGAGGTGTTATTATGGTGAATGTGAAAGGCCGTTGGTGCCTGATTACGGGCGCTGCTCGCGGAATCGGCCGCCTGACGGCAAAATTCATGGCGCAGCAGGGCGCAAATTTGATTCTGCACAGCAGAAATCTTGAGCATACTGCCACACTCCTTGCAGAAATCAGGGACATGGGCGTTCAGGCATATGCAGTTCAGGCCGAACTGAGTGAGCCCGGACAGGTAACGGACATGCTGGCAGAAATCGACAGACTTAATATGAACGTCGACATAGTTCTTAATAACGCCGGTATGCAGGTGCCATACAGAACAGAGCCCCTCGCCACCCCTGTCAGTGATTTTACCAGTTCCTTTGCGATAAACACAATTGCACCGGCGATGATTATGTACCATTTTCTTCCTAAGATGATCGAAAAGGGCTTTGGCCGTATTGTAAATACCACCAGCGGAATCCGCCTTGATCCGCACCAGGCCGGTTATTCCGCAAGCAAAGCGGCGCTTGACAAAATCACCATTGATCTTGGAAGCACCGTGCAGGGGACGGATGTTATGATCAACCTGACCGATCCCGGTTGGTGCCGTACGGATCTTGGTGGCCCTCATGCGCCAAACGCCCCCGAAAGCGCCATTCCCGGTATTGCCGTCGGCGCGTTTGTTGACGATCGAAAGTCAGGCCGCTATCTGAATGCGCTCCACTTTACCGGAATGACGCTTGCTGAAGCTGTAAAAAAGGCGGAAGCGGAATTTGAAAGTCCTTACTAATTCGGAAACGAGATTGGAATCATGAGCTGGATGAATACTTACCCCCGTCCGCAGCTTAAGCGAAGCAGCTTTCTGAACCTGAACGGCGAATGGCAGATCGATGGGAAACCCATCCAGGTTCCGTTTCCGCCGCAAAGCCGAGCATCCGGCTATACAGGCGAAATCAGAAGCGAAATGACCTACTTTCGCACCTTTCGGCTGCCGGACGGCTTCCTTCCAAAGAACAATCGGTTGATACTCCATTTTGGCGCTGTAGATCAGATCGCCGAAGTGATTGTAAACAACATTTCGCTGATTACACATGAGGGAGGATATCTTCCGTTTTCCGTCGATATCACAAAGGTTCTCAATAATTCCGAAAACACGCTGACCGTGCGCGTTACAGATGCGCTCGACCACACATTCCCATACGGAAAGCAGAAAACCAAGCGAGGCGGCATGTGGTATACGCCCGTTAGCGGCATCTGGCAAACGGTGTGGATGGAAGCCGTCCCTGAAATGGCAGTTGATAACCTCAGGATTACGCCCGATATGACCGGTATTACCATAGAGGTATGTACCAAAGCAGAAAACGCCATCATTGATATACCAAACACGATTCGGAAGGAGATTCCCGCAAACAAGCCGGTTCGCATCGACATCCCTTCCCCTCACCTCTGGACAGTTGCTGATCCTTATCTGTATACCCTGACCGTATCCGCAGGCGACGATACCGTAGAAAGCTATTTCGCACTTAGAACAATATCCATCGGAGATTATCACGGAAAGCAGCGCGTGTTTTTGAACCGTTCGCCAGTATTCCTGAATGGCGTTTTGGATCAGGGATATTTCCCCGAAGGCATTTTTCTGCCTAAATCGCCGGAAAATTATCGCGATGATATACTGAACATGAAGGCATTGGGCATAAACCTTCTGAGAAAGCACATCAAAATCGAACCCGCATGCTTTTATCACGAATGCGACAAAATCGGCATGCTGGTCATGCAGGATATGGTAAACAGCGGCGGCTACAGTTTTCTGCGCGATACTGCGCTTCCCACCATCGGCCTTCAGAAAATGCAGGACAACCTTCGCGCCTTTTCCTCCGGAAATCGCAGATCGTTTTTTACCAAGCATTGCCTTGACACGCAGCAGCACCTGTACAACCATCCGTCGATCATTGCCTATACCATATTCAACGAGGGCTGGGGCCAGTTCCACGCAGACAAACACTACCATTTGCTTAAGGAAAACGACCCTTCCCGTCTGTATGATGCGACGTCCGGTTGGTTCTGGGGGAAAGACAGTGATTTTGAAAGCTATCATGTATATTTTCGGAATAAGCAGCTAAAGAGTAAAAAGCGTCCGGTTCTGCTTTCGGAATGCGGCGGCTATGTCCGGCAAATCCCCGGTCACCTCTTTAACCCGAACAGGAAATACGGCTATGGATCTGCCGACACCGAGGAAGCGCTGACTGCAAAGATCGAGCTTATGTGGAAAGAAATGGTGTTTCCCTCCATTCCGGACGGCCTTGCTGGCATGATATATACGCAGGTTTCAGACATTGAGGATGAGATCAACGGCTTCTATACCTACGATCGCGAAGTACTAAAGGTAAACGCAGCGCGCATGCGCGCATTGGCGGAAAAAGCGGAGACGCTGATTTTGAATAAAATCGAGTAGGAGGGGGCGGCTAACCCCCGTCCTCTCACACCACCGTGCGTACCGTTCGGTACACGGCGGTTCAGCTGAAGTCAAACATGCCATCTCTGTTCAAGTTTCGTACCACTCAACGTTTCTGCCCTGCCTTCGACCTCTCGTCTATCCTTAGGCAGACAACCTCTCGCGAGCAACTGTTTTCACCGCAGTACGCACTTTGTTTCGCACTCGCCTTCAAGCGCCGGACCCTTCCCTCCTTTGGCTTTCACCAGCTTCTTCGGTACTATGGTCCAGACTGACTTCTGGATGTCCAGCCTCACCTCACGATGAGGGTTACTCCTATCAGAGCATTCCATCCAGACCTCCCCGGATAAGGTGCAACAACCTTCATTCCATGTACCCGCCACATTTACGTGCCAGAATCCTGGGTGGTATTGGACTTCAGCTTGTCT
>JAZSRC010000086.1:0-12825 GCA_045538305.1 Clostridia bacterium
AAACGTAAAGGTCAAAATCGAACTGATGCTGCTGGCGATATCCCAGAATATTCAGAAGGTCATATCGAAACGCAACACCGGAAAGAAGGAAACCCACATTCTTCATCCGGCAGCGTATCTGAAATTCTGAATTTCCAGAAAGCCGAGAATTGAAAAGATGTGAGCCAAAATTTCGGACAAGCGATTCGATGTTGGCTTTGGTTTACGTCTGCTTTTTGCTGCCTGCAGACAGATTTCTCTCCTGCTTGAACGATGATTGGTAAGTTTTATGCCTGTCTATGGCATGCAAAAAGGGACTGCTGCAGATTTTTTGCTTCTGCAACAGCCCCTTTCCTTTTCGTTACTCAGCCTTCTTCTTCGCAGACATGAAAATGTGAAGTGCGGATACAATCAGAACGACTGCGTAGCCGATCAGATGGAGGTAGAATCTATCTACCGTAAGCTCGAGACCGAGGAATTTGATATGAGCATCAGCAGCAAGTTTCAGGAATTCGCTGGTAGAATAGCCAATCAGACCAACCAGAGAGAATACCAGCGGCAGGAACGCAGCGCTCATCTTGTCTCTCTTAATGTAGCAAACGATGATACCGAGAATGGCAAGAACCAGAAGAGCAATCGGAACAAGGATTACATCGTTGATGTAATACTCATGAATCTTGTAAATCATTTCGCTCTCGAATTCCTTAATCTCATCCTTATAGGGGAATGCGATGTAACCGAGAATGGAAAGTTCCTTGACGTCATTGTATTCAACAGAAGGAGCGAAGGTGGTAACGATCTTTTCACCGTTTGCAAAGGTGAGAGTAAGTTCGCTCTTGTTGTCCTTATAGGCAACCTTTCCTTCGGTCTTCATCATCTCTTCTTCAGAAGAGGTCTTCTCATATTCTTCAAATACGAGTTCGGCAACAGGAGTAGTGACAACGTCCAGATCGACATCAAATACCTTGGAAGGATCGATCTTTGCAGCGATATCTTTTACCTTGTCAAAGGGCTTATCAAAGGCAGTAAGCGCCTTGGTTGCGTTTTCAGAGCTCTTCTTGGATTTACTGTTTGCATCAGAAACGCCCTTCACAGTGGAGTTGGCAAGAGCATAGCCTTCTGCAGCCTTGGCTTTTTCATCGGCAAGCTTCTTATAGATGACGCTGTCCTTCTCTTCTGCGCTGATGGAAGCAAAGAATTCTTCCGTTGCATCCGGATAAGCTTCGGCAATTGCCTTTTCATAGGCTTCCGTCGTCTCAGTGATCCAGGGATAAGAAGCGTCTGCGGAATACGTCTTTACTGCGCCTTCACGTGCAGTGTTTACGGCTTCCTGCATCTTAGCAACATATTCCTTTGTTTCTTCATAGCCCTTTACGGCCTTTTCAGGCTGCTTAAGAGCGGTTTCATACTGCTTCTGGGCATCGGCCTTGAATGTTTCAAGCTCTTCGGCAGTTATTGCTGCGCCTTCAGGAAGCTCGTACTGCTGAATGAATGCATTCATTTCTTCGAGTACGGGAACCTTTTTCTGGATGGTGAGCATTGCTTTTTCGGCATCAACGGTATATTTCGCAGCGTCTTCATAGGCAGCTTTGGCGTCGTCTACCGCCTTATCGGCAGCAAGCTGATGTACGCGGATAATGTTGGTAGTGCTGACGGTCATGGTCTTATCCGTCATTTCGATCATTTTGTAGCCGTCTTCCTCAGGAAGCTTGTCATTCAGTACCCAGGTTTCCTTCAGATGATTGACTGCATTCTTATCGGCGGGTATGAACTTGGAAGTTTCTTTGCCATACTCAAAATACGGCTTGCAGAGCGTAACGAGCATAATGACCAGCAGAACTGCGATCAGAAGGCTCATCCAACGGGAACGGGACATTTTAATCTCGTAGGTCTTCATAAGTCAATCCCCTTTTCTTTAATTAGAAGAATTCAATGTCTTGCGACACTATTCTCCTTTTCTAATATGTATTCTACAGTGATATTTGCGTTTTGTCAATGCTTTTCCGGGCATATGCGAAATTTTCGCCGATGAAATCGGCATATTTTCGGGCATATGCGCAATTTATTCTATTTCAATCAGTTCATATTCATCGGTTCCCATACCCATTTTTACGCCCTGCTCTATGCCTGCTTCCCAATTGGTATCGGGATGAAGTCTATGAAAATGGTCCGGATGGCAGCAGGTATGCTTTTCTCCCAGAAGGCTGTTTTCCATCGCCGGCGCTTTATTGCACATGTCTGCGCAGGCTTTATCAAGCGCCACGGGATCAAAAGATGCAAACATTCCGATATCAGGCAGAATCGGCGCATCATTGTTTCCGTAACAGTCGCAGAAGGGAGAAATATCAATCGCCAACGAAATGTGAAAATGCGGCTTGTCCTTGACGACTGCCCATGCATACTCCGATACCTTTCTTGCAAGGGTTTCGCATCCGTTTTCTTCGCCGGGCTTCATTGCCTTTGCCGGACATACGCCTATGCATCTTCCGCAGCCCTTGCACAAATCGTATTGAACCTGCGCTTTTTTATCTGCGATTTCAATAGCCCCGTGCGCGCAGTTTTTCTTACATACACCGCATCCAACGCAAATGGTTTTATCTACAACCGGTTTTTCACTTTCGTGCATTTCCGCTTTTCCGGCGCTTGATCCGCAGCCCATTCCGAGGTTCTTCAGCGCTCCGCCAAAACCCGTTCCTTCATGCCCTTTAAAGTGCGAAAGCGAAATGATTACATCAGCATCAACAATCGCAGTACCGATTTTGGCATTTCTCACATATTCTCCATCAATCGGCACGATCGTTTCATCCGTTCCCTTCAAGCCATCTGCAATGATTACATGACAACCGAGACAGAAGGGATTATAGCCGTGTTCATACGCAACGTTCAAATGGTCGAGCGCATTCTTTCTTGTCCCCACATACAGCGTAGAGCAATCGGTTACAAAGGGCTTTGCACCCAGCTCCTTCAGTACGTCTACCAGCGCTTTCGCATAATTCGGTCTCAGATACGCAAGATTTCCCTCTTCTCCAAAATGAACTTTAACTGCGGTAAACTTATTCTTGAGATCAATTTTTCCAATACCGGCGGCACGGATCAATTTTTGGAATTTTTCGGGCAGGCTCAATTCATTGTGCGTGCGCATGTTTGTAAAATAAACCTTGGATACCATTTAAATCTCTCCTATCTATGCTTTTTCCCAAATATTCTTATTCAGATCTCTGAACGTCAGTTCCGGACTCTTTACGCTTACGCGGGTTCTTGGCGGCACAGACGAAGTTACAAACGCGTTGCCGCCAATGACGCAGTCATCTCCGATTACCGTTTCGCCGCCCAATATCGATGCGCCCGAGTAAACCGTCACCCGGCTTCCGATTGTTGGATGGCGTTTTGTGCCTTTTAGCTTCTGTCCCTGTCTCGTGGATAGCGCGCCAAGGGTTACACCCTGATACAGTTTTACAAAGTCTCCGATTACAGTCGTTTCGCCGATAACAACGCCGGTTCCATGATCGATAAAAAAGTAACTGCCGATTTCAGCGCCAGCATTGATGTCAATACCGGTAAGGCTGTGCGCATGCTCTGTCATAATTCGCGGTATGAAGGGTACGTTTTCCGTATACAGAATGTGGGCAAGCCTGTAAACCGTTATTGCATAAAGCCCGGGATAGGAAAACACGACGCCAGCACGGGATTTTGCTGCCGGATCGCCGTCATAAGCAGCTTCAACATCCTGAAGCAACATTTTCTGAACGCCAGGAAGCTTTTGAGCAAAGTTCTTTACAACCGCCTTTGCTTTTTGAGGCGCGCATCCGCATTCTCCATTGTAGCCGAATGCGGATATCAGCTGCCTTTCAAGCTTTTCGCAGATGTCATTTAACAAGAAGCCATATGAATAGTCGCCGCCCGAGCGGAAGACTTCCGAGAAAAAGCCAGGAAACATGAGCGACCGTAGTTTTTCCGTAATTTGAATCACTTCCGCTTTATCGGGTAGTCCGCAATCATGCGATTGAAACAGAGCTTCCCCTTCTGCATTTTCCTTGATCGCCCTTGCAGCCTCCATAATTGCCATTCTTACTTCATCCATTTTCCTTTTTCCTTCCGCCTTTCGTCTGCGGTGAAGACGTTGTCTTCCTTCTCTTTTTATACTGTTCCTCAGGAAATTTTACATACGGCGCTTTCGTCTTTGCGTAGTCCACCAGATAGCAGCTGAATCGCCGGATGCTATCCATAAAGCGCTTTTCCTTATAATCCATTTCTTCCCGTTCAGTCAGCCCGAGCATTTTAGTAAGCGCGCGCTCCCATTTTCCGGTAGTCGCAGCGCTTTTCAATTCCTCCGGTACAACCGATATCAGAAGGCGTCCCTTTTCGGTAGACTCAATTTTTTTGCCAACCCGCTTTGCATAACCAACCTGCACAATGCGCGTGATGATCGCTGCCCTTGTGGCAGGGGTTCCCAAACCTGAATCCTTCATTTCCTCGCGAAGCTCTTCATCTTCTATGGTTTTTCCCGCATCCTCCATTGCTTTTAACAGCGTATCGTCGGTATACGGCTTCGGCGGTTTGGTTTTTTGGGCCTTCACCCTGGTTTTCTTTACCATTCGCTTATCGCCCACATTTATTACCGGAAGTTCTTCGTCGTCTTCCTTATCGCCGGCATCATCTTTGTATAATGCGCGCCAGCCCTCTTGAAGCGGCATGTTGCCAAGGGACTTGAATTTCTGGCCAACTGCATCCGTAATGATCTTCGCTGCAGTATACACATAATCCGGATAATGTGCGCTGACAAGTCTTCTGGCGATCATATCGTATATTTTGGCTTCATCCGCAGAAAGTGCGCCTAAATTCGCGCGCCGTTCCGTGGGAATGATCGCATGATGATCGCTTACCTTCGCTTCATTATAGATTCTTTCCGCTTTTCGAATCGGCAGTATAGCTTTCACAAACGATTGAAATGGTTCCGGTAGGTTCAGTAGCGTTTTTTCTACCTTTTTCTCCATGTCATTGGTAAGATAGCGGCTGTCTGTACGTGGATAGGTAATCAGCTTATGTTTTTCATACAGCGCTTGGGCAATATTCAGCGTTTTATCAGCGCCAAAGCCATATTTTCTGTTTGCTTCACGTTGAAGGGTGGTAAGATCGTAAAGCCTTTCCGGCGGCTTTCGTTTTTCCTCCCGGGTGCTTTCAACGCAAACAGCCTCTTTTCCCTTTACCAGCGTTTCTATTTCTTTTGCTTTCTTTTCAGAATCAATTCTGGATTTCTGAGTTTTTTCATCAAACCAGGTTCCTTTATAATCTCCGAAATCCGCAGTGAGTTCGTAATAATCTTCCGGTATAAACGAGCTGATCTCAAGATCTCTTTTTACAATCAGCGATAATGTTGGCGTCTGCACACGGCCTATGGATAAAAGCGCATTATACTTTAATGAAAACACCCGCGATGCATTCATCCCCACCAGCCAGTCAGCCTCACTTCTGCACCTTGCAGACAAATACAGCGAATCATAGTCCTTTGACGGCTTCATTTTTTCAAATCCAGCTTTTATGGAATCGTCCGTCATGGAAGAAATCCAAAGCCTCTTTACTGGCTTATGACATCCTGCCAGCTGATAAATATAGCGGAATATCAGTTCGCCTTCACGCCCGGAATCCGTAGCGCAGACAATGCTTTCAATATCCGGGCTGTTCATAAGGCTTTTGACGCAATGATACTGATCCTTCGTTTTCCAAATCACTTTAAGGGGAATGCATTCCGGCAATATCGGCAGCGTATCCATGCGCCATTTTTTGTATTTATCGTCGATTTCATCCGGTTCCCTGAGCGTAACAAGGTGGCCAATCGCCCATGTAACAACGGTATTCTCGCCGACAATACAACCCTCGCCTTTTCCATTCACGCCCAGAACGCGTGCAATATCGCGGGCAACCGATGGTTTCTCCGCAACAACAAGCGTTTTCATTCCGTCTGCCTCCGTTATTCTTCAAAAAATCCTCTATTCCTCGCCGCTTCCCGTCTCCATCCTTCTGTACAGCTTTCTGTCAAGCGACCATATGCGTTCGGTAAACCCGCCGGGCGTAACCTTACTCAATTCGCTCTGCATTTCATTCATTCTGGCATCCAGTACATCAAGCGTATGCAGCGCTTCCGCTTCCGGGAACATAGGCGGTTTCGGCGAACCGTATTCCGGCAGATCATGGTGCGATAAAATCATATGCTGAAGCATGGTAACCAGTTCTTTCCGAACGCCTATCTCCTTGGCGCATCTGGCAAGCTCGCTTACGCCGATGACCAAGTGTCCAAGAAGATTCCCTTCGCGCGTATAGTCCGTAGCCATTCCGAGATCGTCCGCTTTCATCTCGTCAAGCTTGCTCAGATCGTGAAGGATTACGCCCGCAGCAAGAAGATCCGCGTCCAGAAACGGATACAGTTCGCAAATCATATGAGCGCCCTTTAACATTGTCGAGGTATGATGCAAAAGGCCGCTTCTTTCCGCATGGTGCAGTTTCACAGCCGCAGGAGCAAGCAGCAGCCTGTCTCCCGCTTCCTCCAGGCGCATCAATACCAGCGCCTTCAGCTCCTTGTCCCTGATTGCATCCGCACGATTGAGAATCTCATCCAGCATATCGTCCGCGGGTCTGGGCGCACAGGGAATAAGCCTTTGCATATCAATATCGTCATCGGAATTTGACTGGCGCATTTTATCCACCCTGAATTGGGCTCGGCCATTGTATTCCTGCATAACGCCGCGAACACGGATTACCGTTCCGGAAGCCGGAGCGGGCGTAAGTCCATCCCACATCTTCGCATTTACATCTCCAGAAATATCGGTAAGCGTCATATCGAGATACTTGCTTCCGTTCGACGCCGTGCGCTGCTGCGCATTTCTGACCAGCAAGAATCCATCAAACGCCGCATTCTTTATCATATCCGCAAGTCTTGGCTGTTCTTTCATTCCAATTCATCTCCCGAAAGCAGTTTGATATATCATATATCAATTCGGCCCTTTTTGCAATACATTCCTCATTTGCCTATGCAGATTCACCCCTCGTTGACATTTAGAAATATATTTGATATAATTACTTCATACCTATATATAAAACAGAAACAAAAGAGGGATCTCATGGACAGGTGTTTTTCCGTTATCCGAAGAATCACTTCGCTGATTTTGATATTCTCGCTAGTATTTATCATGCCCGTAAACGGTTATGCCGAAGAGAGGCTGGCGATCGTCACAGCCGACCGACTTTATGTTTACAAAGAAAGCGCATGCAAAACCCGCATCGGTACACTCAAAAAACTGGCAGTCGTTACTGTCAGTTCGTCCTCAGGCGGCATTTCCTGCATTCATCAAAACGGCAATACAGGTTACGCTGATTCCGATGGAATCAGCTATGCTGATGAGCTTGCCAAACCTCGTATGGTAAACCAACAGACCTATGTATACGCAAAGGCGTCATCTTCCTCCAAGCGCACACGAATCAGTAAGAATACAATTGTCAACCTGCTAGCTACTACCGGTAGATGGGCGCTGGTTGAAAAAAACGGTAACGTTGCTTACATTAAAACGAGCTGCCTTTCCTCGGTTAAGGAAGATAAAACCGTATATGAAGAATTCAGTGCAATTGTATCCGCTTCATCCGTAAAAGTGTATGCCTCCGCTTCTACGTCTTCAAAGAATCTTGGCACCATAAAAAAGGGAACGGTTGTTAACGTTCATTCCTATGACAGCACGTGGGCCCGCATCAGTCTGAACGGCAATTACGGTTTCGCAAAGCATGCAAACCTGAAACGTCTATCCGGCAATACCCCCACTCCAACCCCAAAACCTACTCTAGCCACGCCAACAGCGACGCCAAAGCCGGAGAACGAATTCGTTTATGAAGAATTCAGCGCGGAAGCCATCATCAGCTACGTACGCGTATATGCATCCGCATCCGAAAGCTCGGAGTATCTGGGACGCGTTAAAAAGGGAACCGTTGTAAACGTACATGGCTACGATAAAACATGGGCTCACATCAGTCTGAACGGGAACTATGGGTACTGCAAGCATTCGGGGCTTAAACGGCTTAAGGAGGCTCCCACTCCAACCCCCACGCTGAAGCCTACCGCGACGCCGAAGCCTACTGCGACGCCCAAACCCTCGCCTAGCCCATCAACATTAACAGCAGAAGCAATTTTTTCAAGCGATTATTCCAACGAAAAGAAAACCTACCTGTATATTGTGAATGTAATGGGTTATAATCCCGCTGTCGCATGTGGCATTATGGCTAACATAAAAGCAGAATCCAGCTTTAATCCAAAGGCAGTTTCCAGCGGAGGCGGCTATACAGGCTTATGTCAGTGGAGTTCCTCGCGGTTCAGCGCCATTAAAACATGGTGTAAGGAACGTGGTTACGATCCGATGTCGCTGGAAGGTCAGCTCAGATATCTGGATTATGATCTGGATTCGCGCTACACGCTTTATCACAAGGCGCTTTTAAAGATCGAAAATACCGTACAGGGTGCGTATGATGCAGGTTACTATTTCTGCTACAATTATGAACGGCCGTCAAATAAAGAATCGAAATCCGATAAACGCGGTCAGGTAGCCCGGGATACATACTGGGTCAAGTACGTACAAGGATATTAAAGCAGAGCCCTGGCAATCGTCTTAGCGGTTGCCGGGGCATTTTACTAACGAATGGAAGTATCGTACATGGCGAGGATGTTTTCAATCGGCGTGTCATTCTGAATATAGTGTGCAGACGTCATAATGTAACCGCCGTCTTTGCCCAGAATGGATATTGCCCGTTTGACCGCTTCCCTTACTTCCTCTACCTTCCCGTTTGGAAGCGTATGCTGTACATCCATGCCGCCATGGAAGCACAATTCTTGTCCCCACGTATCCTTTATATATTGAAAGTCCATACCGACAGCCAGCGGCTGAAGGGGATTGAGCACATCAATCGGCAGTTTTTTCAGGTTGTCTATCTGCGTTATAATGGAACCGCAGGAATGATACAGTATTTTTTTGCCATAGCTTTTGATCAATGCGTTCACTCGTCTGTGATACGGATATACGAATTCTTCCAGCATTTTGGGAGACATGATCAATGTACGCTGGGTAGCGATATCGTCATACGTATAAACAATATCAATCTTATCCTGCGCATGCTCCATCGCCTTTTTGATGAATTCACACCAGAAATTGCATATCTTCTCCATAATATAGTGAGCGATTTCCGGATTGAGCGCCATATCAATCAAAAATTGCTCCTGCCCGCGCATCATCCATGCCGTTTCATAGAAACCGCCGGTATGCAGCTTAATCACGCGTTTTTCATGAAGATCCCCTATCTTATCGGAATAATGCTCCCAATCGTAGTCATTTGCATTGGGCCATTTATCATATTGTTCAAAGTCTTCTACTTCTTCAACAAAGGCAAGCGGTCTGGAAATATATTCTGCATACTCAGTGAACTCATTTTTCACAAGACGCATATGCGCGCCGTCATGGGCATACCATGTTCCGTCTTCCAGTATTTCCGGCGGCGGCAACGTGGAATCCGGAAATACAAACTGAAGATCCACATCGAGATAATCGTACAGCTCCTGCTCCGTCTTCGCGCCGAAATGATTCATCAGTGTTTTAAGCGCCGATGGCTCCGCCCAGAAATCTACAGGGCAGCGATCGGGTTGTTTATGCGAAAGCGCACGAAATACGCGTTCTCTGGATGTCATGCAAAATCTCTCCCCTTCTGTTTTGATTCTCATGTGAAATGTTTTTCTTCGCCTTACCAAAATTATACCTTATTCTCTAAAACTGTCAAGCACCTCAATCTTTTCCGTTTTGCGCTTTCAAATGCAACGTTTTTCCCATACAATAGATATAATGAATCCGGAGGATGGGATTATATGATACTTTTTGATACGCACTGCCATATTAACGATGAACGATTTGAAGAAGATCGTCACGAAACCATACAGCGCATGAAAGAAGCCGGAGTTCAGTGTGCGGTTGTTGTCGGCGATGGCGCCAGAGACCCTTCCACAGCGGTTCAGCTTGCGCGCGAACACAATTTCCTCTTCGCAGCTGTCGGCGTTCATCCACATGATGCAAGTCTTTGGACCGAAAACCATCCTGCGCTTATCGGAGAGTGGATGAAAACCAGAAAAGTTGTAGCACTTGGCGAAATCGGCCTTGATTATCACTACGATCTTTCCCCGCGCGACGAACAGAGAAAGGTGTTTGACTTACAGCTTGATCTCGCATATGAGCTGAATATGCCCGCCATCCTTCACATCCGCGAAGCCCATGGCGATGCAACAGACATGCTCCTAGAAAGAGCCCGGAGGGGACGCATGCCCAAGGGCGTCATGCACTGCTATACCGGTAGCTGGGAAAGCGCAAAAACATATCTGGATCTCGGCCTATATATTTCCCTTTCAGGCGCCGTCACATTTAAAAATGCGCCCAAGCTGACACAGGTGGCGGAAAGCATGCCCATTGACAGGCTTCTAATCGAAACAGATTGCCCCTATATGGCGCCTGTTCCTATGCGTGGAAAGCGCAACGAGCCGGCCTATGTCCGGTATGTGCTTGAAAAAATTGCATCAATACGAAATATGGAGCCGGAAGAAGCCGCTCGCATCACCTTTGAAAACGGGCTTCGTTTATTCGGAATCTCAAATCATTCGCTTTAACGGAGGTTGCCTATGCAGTTAACAGAGTTCCAAACGTATTTGGATTCGTACCCAGTGATTGCATCCGTTAAAGATGAAAACGGCCTGAACGCTTGTTTGCCCTCGAACTGTCGGATTGTATTCGTGTTATACGGATCGCTTCTTGACATTCCGATGATTGTAAATAGAATAACCGAAGCAGATAAAATTGCCATCGTTCATCTCGATCTGATCGACGGACTTGCCGCGCGGGAATCAGCGGTCGATTATATTGCCGCTCAAACGCGGGCAGCCGGTATTATTTCTACAAAAAGCATACTCATCAAACGTGCAAAGCAGCTTGGACTCCTTGCCATTCAAAGGTTTTTCCTTCTGGACTCGCTCGCTCTCTCCAATATTGCCCGGCAAACGGCTGCAAACAACCCCGATGTGATTGAGGTAATCCCCGGCGCAATGCCGAAGATTATCAAAATCATTTCCGAGGATGCATCCATTCCCGTGATCGCAGGCGGATTGCTTCGGGATTCGTCCGATGTCATCAATGCGCTGCAGGCAGGTGCACGCGCCATATCGTCAACCGACCCCCAGATTTGGGCAAAAATATGATGATTGCCCCCTTTTCACCACAAATCTTAACAATACCATGTTAAAATTATAATACGGATTGCCAATTACGGAGATTCAGAGAGTATGAGGTACACATCCTGTGGGGTGTGTTTATCATGCTCTTTTTTATGCACATTTACAGGGGGGATTTTCATGTACGATGTTGCAATCATTGGCTGCGGCGTAACCGGCGCTGCAACCGCCTTTCAGCTTTCGAAATATCAGCTGAATACTGTGGTTTTAGAAAGAGAAAACGACATTGCGCTTGGCGCAACGCGCGCAAACAGTGCAATTATCCACGCCGGCTATGACCCGCAGCCCGGCACGTTGATGGCCCGCCTGAATGTACGAGGCTGCGAAATGGCAATGTCGCTTTCAAAGCAATTGGACGTTCCCTATATCAATAACGGATCACTCGTACTTGCATTTTCTGAAGCCGATTTGGAAACCGTAAAAGAGCTTTACGAAAACGGCGTCCAAAATGGCGTCCCCGGGCTCAGAGTGATTGACGCCAAAGAAGTGCATGAAATGGAGCCTTACGTATCGGAGGAGGTAATCGGCGCGCTATATGCTCCCTCTGCCGGCATCATCAATCCATGGGAATACGCAATTGCTATGGCGGAGACGGCTGTAAAAAACGGCGTTACGGTTCGTTTGAACGCTGAAGTAACCGATATTCAAAAAAAGGACGGCCACTATCTTATCACCGTAAACAGTCAGGAACCTTTGAAAGCCCGATACGTAGTAAACGCTGCCGGTGTTGACAGTCAGACGATTCACGAGATGGTAGCCGAAAAGAGTTTTACCATTAAACCCAGTCGCGGCGATTACTATCTGATGGATAAATCAGAAGCCTTACGCGCCAAGCGGGTTCTTTTCCAATGCCCGAGCGAGGTCGGCAAAGGCGTTCTCGTATCGCCAACCGTTCATGGCAACCTGATTGTCGGACCAAACGCAGTTGCATGCTTAGATCCGCACCGCGTGAACACGACGCGCGAAGGTCTGGATTATGTAAAAGAAGCCGCCGCTCGCTCCGTTCCTTCCATCAACTATCGAAATGCCATCCGTAATTTTGCAGGCATCAGAGCAAATACTGATCAGCCGGATTTTATCATCGGTATGGTAAGCGAAAACTTCCTCGATCTTGCAGGAATCAAATCCCCCGGTCTTACAAGCGCGCCTGCCATCGCCGAGGAGGCCGTAAAAATTCTGTCCGAGAATGGTCTTTCGCTTTCTGAAAAACCCAACGCTACCCTGACCAGAAAACGCATCCGGTTCAAAGAGCTTTCAGTGGAAGAGAAGAAAGCAGCAATCAAGCGCAATCCTTTATATGGCCGGGTAATTTGCCGCTGTGAAACGATTACCGAGGGCGAGATTGTCGATGCGCTTCACTCGCCCATCCCGCCTACGACGCTGGACGGCATCAAACGCCGCACAGGCAGTGGTATGGGGCGATGCCAAGGCGGTTTTTGCGGGCCACGCGTGATGGAAATCATCGCCCGGGCGCTGGAAGTAAGCCCCTTGGGCATACTCAAGGGTACCATGGGAAGCCGCATCCTGTTCAGCGAAACCAAGAAGGAGGA
>JAZSRC010000091.1:0-70508 GCA_045538305.1 Clostridia bacterium
GCTGTGAGCACGAGCATCACCACCACGACGGCGAATGCTGTGAGCACGAGCATCACCACCACGACGGCGAATGCTGCGAGCACGAGCATCACCACCACGACGGCGAATGCTGTGAGCACGAGCATCACCACCACGACGGCGAGTGCTGTGAGCACGAGCATCACCACCACGACGGCGAGTGCAGCTGCGGACATCATCACAAGCATGAATACGATGAGCATGGAAAGTGTAAGTGCGGCCATCACCATCATGATCACGATGCAGACGAGGTCTTTGAAAACATCGGAATCGAAACCATCCGGAAGGTTTCCAAAGAGCAGCTTGAAAACGCACTTACGACGCTCGATCAGGATGAGTCCTGCGGCATGATCCTTCGCATGAAGGGCATTGTCGAATCGACGGATGGCGGATGGATTCACTTCGATTATGTACCTGGCGAAATTAACGTAAGGGACGGCGCAGCCGATTATACCGGACGCCTCTGTATTATTGGCGTAGAGCTGAATAAAGAGAAGATTCTCGCGCTTCTCGGTATGTGAGGAAAGTATCCATGGCACAGTATGAAGAAGACTATAAAACGCCTATATATCTGATTACCGGCTTTCTGGAGAGCGGAAAGACCAGCATTATTAAGAATATGCTGGAAGACGACGGCTTTTCGAGCGGTGAACGCACGCTGGTGCTCGTATGCGAAGAAGGCATCGAGGAATATGAAAAGTCCCTGCTGCGCAAGGCTAACGCAGTAGTAGAAATCGTCGATTCCTTTGAGGATCTTACCGAAAGCTTCTTTAAATCGCTGGACGCAAAATATGAGCCCGAGCGCATCATTATCGAGTACAACAGCGTTTGGGGCATTGAAAACCTGTTCCGCATTAAGAAACCCGGAAACTGGGAGCTTGCGCAGATGGTATGCATGATCGATGCAGCCACATTTGAAAACTACATGACCAATATGCGCAACCTGATGACAGAAGCGCCCAAGCTTGCGGATCTGATCATCTTTAACCGCTGCGACGAAAACACCAAAAAGAGCCAGTACCGCCGAACCGTCAAGGCGCTGAATCCCACCTGCAATGTCATTTTTGAAAACACCGACGGAACCAGCGATGACGGCGTAGGAGAGGAAGATCTGCCCTACGATATGAAAGCCGATGTGATCGAGATTTCCGATACACATTTCGGCACCTGGTATCTGGACTGCATGGAGCATCCCGCCCGCTATAACGACCGCATCATCCGCATAAAGGGACAAGCCTTCCGAATGGATGATCTGCCCAAAAAAACCTATGTTTTCGGCCGTTACGCCATGACCTGCTGCGCGGACGATATCGGCGGAATCGGCTTCCTTTGCCAGTATTCAGGCAAGCGTCCGAAGGAAGATAGCTGGATTATGCTGACCGCTAAAGTGGAAGCCGGTTTCAGCCCCATTCACGGACGGGACGCCGTTATACTGATTGAACAAAGCTACGAAGCCGCCGAAAAACCGGAGGAAGAGCTTGTGTACTTTAACTGAGCCCCAAAGCTCTTAAGTATGCGTAATCCTCAGATCGAAAAACGCAGAAATATCGATTATAACCCAAGTATTCCCGCCGGGCGCTTTTGCGCCCGGTTTTTTAACAAAAACAGACCGCCGACAACTCGTCGGCGGCCCAGGAGGATTTATTATGAAGTTATATTCTTGTGTTTTTCGGGTTTGAACGCTGAGGTTTACCGTTTTTCCATTTGAAATGATTCCCCATCCACCGATTCATAACGTTACAAGTTCCGTTTGTCGTATGGATTGCGATTTTTCCGATTGACGGGTTCAAGCGCAAATGCTTCTTCAGCCATTCACAGCGTCCTCAGCGTCATTTTACGGTTCGCTTTGGGTATAACATTGGTTCGGTACTGCTTGCCTCACATTCGTTGTTCCCGTTTCTGCTTCGCCCATCCGCTTTGTTTACCACTTTTATATTCCTATCCAAATACCGGATGAGTTCTGATTTTTTCGCCTTTTGCCCAAGATCTATTTAATAATATTTTATGGGAACCGGTCCAATCTAAACTTTATTTTAGTGGCCGTTTCGGGCGAAGCAGAAAGAGTGTTGTGTGATGTTATGGTCCAACGGCATCGCCCCCCTTTCATACATATCATGAGCTTTTCGAATCGAAGCGCTAGCTTCTCATTAATTGCGTCTTCTTCCTTGGCTCGATTTAATCATACCACATTCCCACGTATATGTCAATAGTTTTTTAACAAATTCAGAAAAGATATTTATCTTAAAAACTATTATGTGCAATATGCATCATTCGTTAACATTCATTTCATCCCTTTTGTTAAAAATACCGCGCGTATAAGCTATATACGCGCGGTTAAATCATCCGCAAAGCTCCGGGAGAGGTTTAGAGAAGAAACGTACCCCGCTCCTTTATCCATCGATTTCGGCGGTATGTACGACGAAATCGCTCATTTTTCCTAAACAGAGAAGAAAAAACGCTTCCCTGTTCCATCAAATAAGATACTTTTAAACGGCTTTCAGATGCTTCTGCCCATCAGAAACGCCTTCTTGTTCATTTCCACAAATGCCGGTTTCACTACGTTCTCAATCGCCTTCATCCACTGTTCCAGGTCGATCTCAGGCATATATCTGGAAAGAACGCCGAGAAGCACGGTGTTTGCTGCCTTGGGACTTCCTGCTTCCCTGGCCATAGCCAGCGCGTCCACCGACACGGTATCCGAAAGTGCAGAAAGCTTTTCAACGGCATTTTCGGGATATTTCATCGCGCCGGTAATCACGGGCATCGGATACATTTTCTGAGTATTGGTAATCAGCTTTCCATCCGGCGCCAGGCAGGAAACCCACCTTGCGCCTTCAATGGCTTCAAAGGAGAGTATGAAATCCGCTTCTCCGGGATCGACAATCGGCGAATATACCTTTTCTCCGTATTTCACATACGTTACAACCGATCCGCCGCGCTGCGACATGCCGTGCACCTCGCTGAGCTTTACATCATACCCTTTTTCAATCAACACATGGCCAATCAGGCGGGAAGCCAGCAGCGTTCCCTGACCGCCTACGCCAACGATCATAATAGAAGTTACTTTCATACTTTGCTCGCCTCCCCAATCGCGCCGAACGCGCACAGCTGCTTACAAAGGCCGCAGCCCACACACTGGGTATTATCAATAACAGCCTTACCGTTTTCAAAGCGGATCGCGGGGCAGCCAAGACGCATACACGCGCGGCAGCCGCGGCAGATATCCTTATCGATAACAAGCGCCGGCTTGGCTTTAACGGTCTTAAGAAGCATACACGGCTTTCTGCAGATAATCACGGAAGGCTCATCCTGAGCAAGTTCTTCCTTTATCGCCTTTTCAAGCGACTTCAGGTCGGAAGGATCCTCCACGCGCACGCGGCGGATACCGACGGCCTCGCAGACTTTTTCAAGGCTAACCGGAGGCACAGCCTGCATTTTCAGGGTATAACCCGTAGCAGGATTCTGCTGATGGCCGGTCATACCGGTGATGGAATTGTCCAGAATCAGAACCGTAGCAATGCTTCTGTTGTAGGCGATATCGGTGAGCGCAGTAATTCCGGAATGAAGGAACGTGGAATCGCCGATCACGGCTACAGCCTTGTCCGCGCTTTCCGGACGCGCCTTCAAAAAGCCGTGCAGCATAGAAATGCTGGCGCCCATACAAACCGTGGAATCCACAGCAGACAGCGGGGCGGCGGCGCCCAGCGTATAGCAGCCGATATCTCCCAGCACAGTCAGCTTCATTTTGGAAAGCGTATAGAAAACGCCCCTGTGCGGACAGCCGGCGCACATGACCGGAGGACGCGGCGGAACAGCCTCGCCAAAATCGCGCGTATCCGGCGTATTGATGCCGAACGCCTTCGCAATTTTTGTCTGGGACAGTTCGCCAATCAAGCCGAACATGTCCTTCCCGCCGTCCACGCGGATGCCGTTTGCGCGCATATCGGTTTCAATAACAGGATCAAGTTCCTCAACCACATACACCTTTTCAACCTTTTCGGCAAATGCGCGCAGCTTCTCTACAGGCGCAGGATACGTAAAGCCCAGCTTCAGCACACTGGCTTCGGGGAATACTTCGCGCACATACTGATAACAGGTGCCGGAGGTAACAAAGCCCAGTTTGGTATCGCGGATTTCCTCGCGGTTCAGACCGCATTCATTGGAGTACTTCATCAGCTTTTCAAGCCTGTCCTCCACAACCACGTGCCTTTTAAAGCCGTTTGCCGGATTCATGACATATTTCGCCGGCTGCTTTTCATACGCTTTTACCGGCGCTTCAACGCGGTCATTCAGTTCCACCAGGCTCTGCGAATGCGCTACGCGCGTACAGGTGCGAAGAAGCACAGGCGTGTCAAACGACTCCGAAATCTCAAAGGCAAGCTTGGTGAAATCGCGGCACTCTCCGCTGTCGGAAGGCTCCAGCATGGGGAGCTTCGCCGCGCGCGCATAGTGACGGGAATCCTGTTCATTCTGAGAGGAATGCATCGCAGGGTCGTCGGCAACGCAAATCACGTATCCGCCGTTTACACCCGTATAAGCCGATGTGAAAAGCGGATCAGCCGCAACGTTCAGACCCACGTGCTTCATGGAAGTAAAGCTTCGCGCACCCGCAACCGATGCGCCGAGCGCCGCTTCGCAGGCAACCTTTTCATTGGGCGCCCATTCCGCATACACTTCGTCATATTCGGCAACAAATTCCGTAATCTCCGTACTCGGAGTGCCGGGATAAGAGGAAACAAACCGGCAGCCAGCCTCATAAAGGCCTCGCGCTATGGCTTCGTTTCCAAGTAAAAGCTTCTTCATAACAGTTTAAGGCTCCTTTTTCGTGCTTAAGTGAATGTGGATATATGCTTACCAGCGAAACTCAGCCGGTGATCTGTGTTTTCACGAGGCTTTCACCGCAATACATCTTGCGCAGCTTCGGTTTTTCGATTTTTCCGGTGGGATTTCTGGGAACATCAGCAAATATGATGCGGCGCGGACGCTTGTAACGGGGAAGCGCCTTGCAGAATGCGTTCACTTCTTCTTCCGTCATTTCCAGACCGGGCTTTACTTCAATAATCGCAGCTGCAATCTCGCCAAGGCGCGTATCCGGAAGGCCAATTACGGCAACGTCCTTGATCTTGTTATTGGCGCGCAGGTAATCTTCAATCTGAACGGGATACAAGTTTTCTCCGCCCGTAATAATGACGTCCTTCTTACGGTCAACCAGGAAAATAAAGTCGTCCTCGTCCATCATGGCCATATCGCCCGTATGCAGCCAACCGTCCTTCAGTACTTCATTTGTCGCTTTTTCATCATTATAGTAACACGTCATGACGCCCGGGCCCTTTACAGCCAGCTCGCCTACATCGCCCTTTTCCACATTCACGCCGTTTTCATCAACGATCTTGATCTCCCAGCCATAGCCGGGAACGCCGATTGCGCCCACCTTGTGTATGTTTTCAACGCCCAGATGCACGCAGCCGGGGCCTATGGATTCGGACAAGCCGTAGTTGGTATCATAGTCGTGATTCGGGAATATCTGCTTCCAGCGGCGAATCAGGCTCGGCGGCACCGGCTGTGCGCCGATATGCATAAGCCTCCACCGAGAAAGTTCGTATTCATCAAGCTTGATCCTGCCCGACTCAATGGCGTCCAGCAGATCCTGCGCCCACGGAACCAGCAGCCATACAATGGAGCACTTCTCGTCAGACGCAGCCTTAATGATCGTTTCGGGCTTCACACCCGTCAGAAGCACCGCCTTACTGGCTGATATCAAAGAGCCGAACCAATGCATTTTCGCACCCGTATGGTACAGGGGCGGAATGCAGAGAAACACGTCGTCATGCTGCTGGCCATGGTGCTTCTGTTCGACAATTGCCGAATGCACAAGGCTTCTGTGCTTATGAAGAATTGCCTTGGGGAAGCCCGTTGTTCCGGAGGAAAAGTAGATGGCAGCGTCATCCTCGTCCGTCAGTTCAAGATCGATGCTTTCGCTGGATTCGTTAGCCACAAGATGCAGGTAATTCTCGGCAAAGCCGGGGCATCCGTCGCCGACATAGAAAAGCAGCTTGACCTTAGGAATCTGATCGACAATTTCTTCCACGCGACCGATAAACTCAGGGCCAAACAAAAGCGCATCCGCGTCGGACAGATTGAGGCAATAGCGGATTTCATCCGCGGTATAACGGAAATTCATCGGTACGGCAAGCGCGCCGGCCTTAAGTGCGCCAAAGTAAATCGGCAGCCACTCAATGCCGTTCATCATCAGGATCGCAACCTTGTCGCCCTTTTTGATGCCGCGGTTTTTAAGCAGATTGGCGCAGCGATTTGCCTTTTCATCAAACACACGCCAAGTAATCTCACGCCTGTAAGAGCGTCCTCGCGGCTGCTCAATCAGTTCATATTCCTTCCAGGTGCTTCTCCTGATTTCCTGTACTTCCGGGTTTAATTCGACAAGAGCAGTCATATTGGGAAACCGCTTTGCATTGTCTTCCAGATATTTCATAATAGGCATATGGGTTTCTTCCTTTCCCTGATTACGCTTTTTTGATGGATAAATTTACTATCAGCCCTATTGCCGACATTATTGAAAGCATGATAAACGTGGTAACATAGCCGCCCGACGCTTCCACAAGCGCCCCAGCAAGCGTGGATGCGAACGAAGCCGGAATCAGCACCAGATTCAGCACAGAGAAATTCAGCGCAAAGGATTTGGGACCATAAAACGCCGATACGAAGGCAGCGGACACCGTAGGCGAAAAGCCGTACAGAAATGCGCAGGATATCAAACCGATCACGCCGACAACAGGCGCGTTTGCAACCAGCGCAACCAACGCAATGACGGGCGCTGCAATTGCAACAACGCTGGTGATATACTGCGTTTTTCTAAGGCCAAGCTTATCAAACATATAGCCTGACACCAGCCGGCCAAGACCGTTAAAAATCGAAAGAAGACCCGCCACGGTTACGGCGCTTGTTTCCGAAAGTCCGGTTTCGATAAAGAAGTCTTTTCCAAACCCAATCGCAGCAGAGCCGACCGCGGCAAGAAGCGTAAAGAATACAAACAGCTTCCAGAAGCTGATTCTCCGGATCATTTCACGGGTTTCAACATCGCTTTCGCTCTTTTGGCCGTCCGCCTTCTTTTTAGTTTCGGGCGCTTTAATCAAAAAAGCCGCAAGCATGATCACGCAGCCGATAATGCTGCCCAACAGCAGATACACATTCCGCCAGCCCACGCCCGGCATAGCGAAAAGCGCATCGGAAACCTTTCCGAGAATCAACGCGGAAAAACCGAAGCTCATCATCATGGCGCCGGAGGCAAGTCCCTTTTTATCAGGAAACCATGCGTTGGTTGCGGAGATTACAACGTTATACACAATGCCAATACCGCCGCCGGCCATAACGCCGTACGCCAGATACATAAGCCATATGTTTCCCTTCAGCGTACCCGCAATGGTGAAGCCACAGATGATCAGAAACGCAGCCGCCAGCATTCGGATGCGGCTGGACAGCTTTTGGGACAGAAGCCCCGACACAAGGCCGCCCAGGCAGAAAAAGCAAAGCGTCAGCGTAAAGCAGAATTGGGTTTGCTTCATCGACCAGCCAAATTCCTGCGCCAAGGGCGCTTTGAGTATGCTCCATGCATAGATCACACCGGCCATCAGCAGCGTAATGCAGGCAAATGCCAATCGTCCCCAGCGTTCATTTTTCCACGTCATGTCAAACTCCCCTTCCATCGCAAATACGGTCATTTATAAAAGAAATCGCCCTCCTGCAAATGCAAGAGGGCGGAATCGATCCGCGGTACCACCTCAATACGCCGAAGCCTTGCGGCAAACAGCCTTAACGAATGCAGCCAAAGCCGCATTCCCCGCTTAACGCGCAGGACTTCGTCGCAGCCTACAGGGCCTACGCCGTTCGGTGCGCCGCTCGCAGACCGTATTCAAACGTCGCCTTTCCTCCGCCTCGCACCACCCGGCGGCTCTCTTAAGGAATCAGCGTGCTCTACTTATTTCTGGTCATCGCGTTTCTAAAATTAAAAGAATAGAAAGATGTTATCACTAAATATAGGAGTTGTCAAGTACAAATTTTGTCATACTTTTGTTTTTCCTTATTGCATGAACCCGGGTCCCGAAAGCATAAGATGCTTTGCTTGAAGAGACAAACTAAGCCGGAGGCAATTCCTATGAAAACAGCGGCGCTTGTCGGAAATCCAAATTGCGGAAAAACCACGCTGCTCAACGCGCTTACGGGGCTGAATTATTCCGTCGGCAACTGGCCGGGCGTAACCGTTGAGCGAAAAGAAGCCATCGTTCATTTGAAAAATACGGACATTTCCCTAATCGACCTTCCCGGCGCCTATTCTTTAGAAGCTTCCTCTCTGGAGGAACGCGTAACGGCGGAATTCCTGAAGAGCGAAGGGACGGATTTTATCATAAACGTATTGGACGCCGCATGTCTTGAAAGGAGCCTTCTTCTGACCTTAAGCCTTCTTTCCCTAAACAAGCCCATGATTCTCGTTGTCAATATGGCGGACGAGCTGTTTTCCGGCGGAGGTTTTATCGACATAAACGCGCTGTCAGGAGCGCTCGGCATCGACGCCGTACTGGTAAGCGCAAAACAGAAAACGGGCTTAAGCGAGCTTGAGAAGATGATGGAAAAAACAGCTGCTTTAAGCCGCCCGGGTTTTCGTAATGATTCAGAAGAATCGAGCGCAAAGGCACGGAATCATCGCATTCTTCTGATCCTCAAGGCCTCCGGATACAAAAGAGGAACCCAGAACAACCGACTGCAAAAAGCGCTGGACAAACTGTTTACCGGGCGTTTTACAGCATATCCCATTTTACTGGTTGTACTGCTCATTGTATTTTATATGGCCTTCGGAGTCCCGGGTACATATCTGACAGGTATAATAGAACTGCTTTCCAAAAACGTGTACTACTTCCTGAAGGACGCGCTGTTGTTTCTTCCACGTCCTCTGGCCTCCATGCTGCTTGACGGCGCGTTTTCCGGATTTCAAAGCGTATTGACTTTTTTACCCCAGGTGTCGATTCTGTATGTGCTGTTATCGTTTATTGAGGATACGGGGTATATGGCCCGCGCCGCATTCATTACAGACCGCGCCCTTCATAAACTGGGCCTTTCCGGCAAAAGCATTATCCCTCTGATCATGGGATATGGCTGCACAGCCTCCGCCGTATGCGCAGCCAGACTCATGGATAATGAATCCCAACGCAAAATGACAGTTATGCTGACCCCATGCATGTCCTGCGGCGCAAAAATACCGGTTTATGCACTGATTTCCCGTGCGTTTTTCCCCGGATACTCGCATTGGGCGGTGTTAAGCCTGTACATCATCGGCATTGCCGCATTGGTTCTGACAGCCATCGTTTTAAAAAGCGCTTCGCTTACAGAACCAACCAGTGCCTTCATTATGGAACTTCCGCCCTACCGCATTCCCACGCCTTCTGGCATCTGCAAAAAAGTCTCGGTACGGGTAGGTGATTTTGCAAAGCGGGCAGGAAACGTGATTGTCATCATGAGCGTTGCTTCATGGTTTCTTTCATACTTCACCATAAGGCTGTCGCCGGCAGGAAGCATGTCCGAATCCATATTTGGCGCAATCAGTTCGTTTCTGCGTCCCGCTTTTGCTCCTTTGGGGTTTTCGTCCTTCGAAGCCGTATGCGCACTCCTTTCAGGGCTGGTGGCAAAGGAGGGAATCATATCAACGCTTCAGGTGCTGTTCAAAGCAACTGATATGTCATCATTGTCTGCCTCGCTATCCAGCGCGTTTTCAGGCAGCGCAGGAGCGTATGCATTTCTGGTATTTGTCCTTTTATACCCGCCATGCATTTGCGCAACAGCAAGCATCCGGCGGGAGCTGAACTCGCGCCGGATGCTTCTGAGACTTTTGTTTTTGGAAACTGCAATGGCATACCTTTTTGCACTGATTGCATACCGAATCGGCAGCCTCTTTATTTAGCGGTTTTTGTTGATAATACGGCTCATACTCCTGTGCGTCGAAAGATCGACCACGCGCACCCAAAGCGACACCTTGTTTTCCGCATTCAGGTTTTCCCATATATCGGCTACGATATCGAAAATTGAGCCATTGACGGAAACCTGAATCGGCTCGCCCTGGAAAGCAGGCAAGGGATTGGCGTCGCAGTCATAGGTATGAAGGTAATACCCCACGCCGTTGGGCAGATTATCATAATCGAAAATGAACCTTCCGGTACCGGCTCCTACATGATCCATGGACTTGATCAGGCTCATTTTCAGTTTGAAGCCCACGCCGTCCATCGACGCTAACGCCATAATACGCGGCGTAAAGTGCGGTGCATCCGGCGTATACCCGCATACGGCTATCGCGTCCTCAAAGCTTTTTCCGGCCAACAGCGCTTCGTACATATAATCGGTCTGCAGGCCGTTTCCCATCACGATTTTGTTTTCGAATGCCAGCACCGGGGAGTATACGAGCAGCGATTCGTTCCTCATCGCCTCCTTGATAAATGGAACGATGCGAACGCCGTTTCCTTCTTCAATAAACAAACGATTTTTGCTGATCGGCGAACGACCCATGGAAAAATAAGCGAATACTGCGCTTAGCCCATCAGCGCTCTTTCCGGCAATCATTCCGCAGCCGGGATAGCTCACGCGTCTCACTGCGTTTCCAATTGTAATGGCTTTCATGTATTACACCCCCTATCGTTCAGAACAACCATAGTGATTATATCACATGAATTATCACAACAATATGCAGTTTTCGAAAACGATTCGTTCATTTTTCTATCAATTTCTGATATCACTTTGCTTATTTAGATGCAAAAATGCAAGAAATTTTTGGATATGGTCATCCCAAAACTCCCAGGTGTGCGCTCCCGGATCTTCCTCATAGGTATAGTCGAAGGGATTGCCGTCAAAGGCAGTAAAGAAATCTCTGGTTTCATGCGCGCGCGTCAGAAGAAAATCCTCGCTTCCGCAGGCGTGATAAATGCGCGGCTTGCTTTCGCCCATCCGCACGATACGCTCCGCATTTCCAAATACATCCTCTTCGGTTCCAGTCAGATCTCTGTCTCCAAATCGGATATCCATGCGCTTTTTAAGCTCGCCCGTTGCTTCCATATCGCTTTTCGTACGGTTCACCGCTCCTGCAGACAGACAGCCAATTGCGCCATAGTTTTCGTTTCTGGCAAGGCCAATCTTCATTGCACCCGCGCCGCCCATGGAGAGACCGCAGATAAAATTATCCTCACGCTTAGCACTGAAATTGAAAAAGCCGCGCATAATCTTGGGAAGCTCGTCCGCAATATAGGTAAAATATCGATTTCCATGCGCCATATCCGCATAGCCGGAAAGATGCGCGTTGGGCATTACCACAGCGATTCCCAGCGGCGCGGCATAGCGTTCAATGCTGGTACGGCGCTGCCAGATGGTATGATTATCGCTCATTCCATGCAGAAGCCAGAGCACCGGAAGCGCGCCGTCATTGCCGGCGGTATCCATACCGATCAGATTGGTGGACTTCTGGGGCAGAATTACATCACAAGATACGCACATACCAAGCGCGTTAGAGAAAAAACCCGCATGAATCAGCGCCATATTATTTGCCCTCCTTTGAAAGCGGCAGCCAGCCAAGAACCGTCTGCACCTTTTCGTCCCAATACTTCCACTGATGATCGCCGGGCGATTCCTCATACATCAGTTCGTATCCAAGCGCGTTCAGATGATCGCGCATGTCCGTATTCTGCTTATAGAGAAAGTCCTGCTGTCCGCACCACATGTACAGTTTCGGAAGCGGCTTCCCGCTGGCTTTCAAATCCTCAGCTGCCTGAAACAGATCGTTGAAGGAACCCTTCACCGCATCCTTCGGGCCGAAAACATCCTCCCAATAACCGGGATTTCCCAAGCCCAGGCCATGCACAATCGCATTAACGTCTAAACCGCCCGAAAGCGATGCACCGTAGCCAAACGTATCGCTCGCCCGAAGCGCAAGCTTCATCGCGCCATAACCGCCCATGGAAAGCCCGCAGGCAAACGTGTCCTCCCGCTTGTCGCTCATGTTCGGAAAGAACGTGCGGCAGATTCTGGGAAGCTCGTCGGAAATATAGCTGAACCACTTCGGACCCATATACATATCCGTATACCAGCCAAGCTGCGTTGAAGGCATTACCACACAGATTCCCTTGTCGGAGGCATATCGTTCAATACTGGTTCGCCTTTGCCAAATGGTGTGATCATCGCTCATTCCGTGCAGAAGATACAACGTCTTCCACTTTCCGCTTTTGGCTTTTCCCTCCATTCCAATCTGTCCCTGTGTGTTTTCGGGTACGATCACATCCATTTCCACACACATACCCAATACATCCGAAAAAAAGTCCACATGCATCAGAGCCAATTGATTTTCCCCCCTGTTTTCTTATCGTATTTGATGTTCGGAAGAACACCCATTTTTTGATGAAAAAAGCGCCAGAAGCGTAACAAACAGCGCCAGAATCAGCGCAATCCGTGCGCCGGTTTGAAACGCATCCGCATTCGGCCAATTGTAAACAGGCAGTCGGATCAGCCGGATCAGGGAATGTGCCCCCATACTGACAATGCCCGCAATCAATTTGACAACAAAAAAACCGCTTGTTTTTATCCCTGCTTTTTGCAGGTATGCCGCATTTTGAGCAGTTGCGCATGCGCCGCCCGTACCGGCGCAAAACGCAGCGAGCGTTTCGTTCTGAATGTGCGCCGCCCATTGACAGCCAGAAGAAATCTCCGTCACAAGACGGGTATAGGCGGGCAGCATGGATGTAAACACTCCGAACGCCACCATATACCCGCACACATTCAATATCCCGCCGACAGCACCCGAAACCGATGAAACCCGAGCTGCTTCCGCCGGTTGAGTTTCTCCGGACGCTATAAGAGGAAGCAGCCTATCCGGCATACGCGAAAGAATCAAGGCTACTACAAACACGGACGACCATACTGAAAGCAGAATTCTTACGCCCGCAAGGACGTCTGAAAACATAGATGCGCCAACGGTTACCACCAGAAACACAGGCCCCGCACCAGAAGCCAGAACGCCCGCAATCAACGCCTCGCGCTGGTTGATTTCTCCCTTTGAATACGAAGCCGCCACAGAAATTGCGCCCGAGGGGCTTCCGGCAGCCAGACCGACTGCAATCGACGGCGCCGCTTGCTCCGGAAGCTGAAACATAGGCCGGAGCAGCCGTCCAAAAAGGCGGCGGTACGCTTTAGCGGCTTCCTCGCCCGTGAGCACAGGCAAAAGAACCATAAACGGAAACATAGACGGCGCTACATGGCTAGCCCACAGCGCCATGGCAGCCCTTGCGCTCTCCACACTTTGACCCGGAAATGCCAGCAAATACGCACATAGACATACAGCGATAAACAGCTTCATGCGCAATTCACCCCCCTATCGGGAAGATATGCCGCGCATATAAGCCTCTATACAAATACAGACGGACAAAGCGCGTTTTCCGCGCTTTGTCCGTCCCCATTACCTGCATTATCTGACAAGCTTCATAACAAACTCTTCGTCGCCCGAACTGATCCGGATTTTCAGTACATTGTTAGAGTTCAGCATATAGTCCGGCACTTCCGACACGAACACCAGTCTGGACTGCTGGTAGATATCCAGTGTCGGCTGAAATACTTCGCCGTTCTGCGCTTCAACATACAAAACTGCCGGGAAGGTATAGGACTCATTGATCACAAGCTTCGCGCTGATCTCCCAGGACAGCGAAGTTGCACTGCTGTTGATGGACAGTATGTCTCCATCGGCAACGACAAGAACATTGTCCTTATTCACTACCTTCACACCGTTTCCGGGCACAGTGGTCTGGACCTCATCCGCTAACCACCAGCGATTCAGCGCAAACTGCGCCTGCGCAGTAACAAAATCATATTGAGGCTTGCTTGCGTAAGATTCCCTCGCCATCTGATACTCTTTACCATTCAGATATTCAATCAACAATGCATCCGCATAACCCGTCTGAGGCAGGCCGTAGTATGCCTGCGCGCTCTTCACGCCTTCAAGCAGTATCTGAGTGATTTTTCCATCTTCTGCACCCTGATAAAAGCCCGCGCTCTTTAACAGTTTCTGGACCGCGCGGATGGATGCAGTGTTGCTTTCCTTTACTACAAGCCCGAATTCTGCATCCAGCTTGATTACGGATTCCGTCGTAAGTTCAGACGTGTTCACGAGATACTTCTTCCCGTATTTCGCTTCAAAAACCGCCTTTGCGTCCTCTGCAAAGTCATATGCCGCATAATCGGGCGCACCGGTTACCATGCCAAGTGCCTTCAGGCTTTCACCGGCCAGTTCCTGCTTGACGTTCGTTCCGTAAGCGTCCTTCTTATCAACTTCCTGCATGTACTGCCCGCTTCCAAGAAGCGCCACGTCAACACTTTTTGCATTCTCCAGCTTACTGATAAAATCAAACCCCGCCTGATCCAGATATACGGTATGCTTCTGAACAATAACCTTGCCGATTTTTTCACTTTCGTGACTGCAACACAAATCATAACGGACGCCGTCAAACGCAAAAGAAATGTAATCTGCCTGAATATCATCGTTTCCGGCATAGAGAACCTTCAGTACCGGATAGGATATACGCGTATTTGCACTGCCGTTTACTTCCGTATAGAAAGCCAGAAGCCCTTTTGCACCAAGCGTTCCAAGCTTATCATAAAACAACTGCTCGATTGCCGCAGCCTTGGCGTTCTTTACGCTGAAGCAGCCGTTTTCATCCTCTGAATAGCTGAGATATCTGGACAATTCCCGCTCGTCAAGCGCCGTGTCTGCACGCTTGATATCCTCTGCCATCGCCAACGAAGTCAAAAACAGAATCGCAAGTATGAATGTAGTGATTTTTTTCATTACAATGCACCTCCACGGATTAGCAAACAGAAATACTAATGAATTATAACACGATTTTTTTATTTAGGCAACACAATCAGCAGTCTGAGTTCACGCGTTTTGAAATCAAATATATACCCAGAACCGCAAAGCACATCATAGCCGCCGCGAGAAGTACGACCAGCTGTTTGTTTCCGATCACAAGGCCCAGCATATTGAAGGACACATCCTCGGTAAACAGTATAAAGTACTTACCCAGCGTAACGCCCAGAAGCGCCGCAAAGTTTGCAACGGTGGAATAAAAGCCGATAAACACAGTCTGGTTCTTTTCCGGCATATTCACGTAAGGAATTCCGGTGAAGGACAGGTTGATACCGATTGCAAATATATAGCCGATCAGCTGAGAAATGGGATACACCCATACCGTCTGCTTGGTAACAACCGCCAAAACAAGATAGTCAAGCAGATATACCGCTATCGATATATAAAGCGTTTTAAACCAGCCGAATTTGGTAAGCACCTTGCGCCACAGGGGTGTAAGGAACAAAACAATCGGTACGTTGATCATACTGATCAGCGTAAGCATAGAGTAGGACATACCGACATCCCGGAGAAGATACATCGAATAATAGGAGCCGGGAATATTGGCGGAAAAATTCCACAGGAAGGTAACGGCAACCGTAAGCAGGTATTTTTTCTCTTTAAAAGGCTTGGTGAGCAAATCCTTGACCGTAAAGCCGGAGCCACCGCCCTCGTAAGGATATTCCTTGATGTGGAAATACATCCAAATCTCGAATGCACACAGAATTGCGGCAATGATTCTTAAAACCAGCAATCCGTAATACTGCATGTCGTAAGCCGCAAACAGGTCGACCACCCAGCCGCCCAGCAGGTTGCAGATGGCAACAACCGCGCCGACTGTCATGGTAATCACCGAGAAGTAGCTTCGCCTGACGCGGTTGGGCAGGCTCTGCACATGCCATATACTGATGCCCGGCGCAATAAAGGCATTGATCAGATTTACAATCAATATGCCGATGCCGGTAAAGTACAGTTTTGTCTGTTTGCCAACGGGGAAAAGCGGAATCAGGCCGATCATGAGCACGTTGATAAAATACATGACCGCGCGCAGAATAGAAAGCATTTTTCTGCGCTTTGGAAAACGCTCAAGAAGAATCGGCGACAGGCACTGGAGCATATTGGCCGATGTTGAAATCATGCTCATGGTTCCGATAAACGCATCATCGGCATTCAGCACGATCAGAAGGCCCGTCCAGAATGTACCGCCAATCAGGTTGGCAATAACGTTGGCGGTATAGTTGCACATCAGCAGCCGTTTTCGATCCTCGCTGGCAGGATCGCCCCTGAAATACCATCCCTCCAGCATACCGTCCAATAGCATTCTGCCGATGCGCTTCGGATTTATGGAACGAATGTCACTAAGAGTAAATCCCTTTCTTCCGATTCTCATTTACTGCCTCCTTACACAATCAGGATACAATATTCCGCATCCATACGCCCTTCTTAAGCAGAATATAGCCGAGCGCAACTTTAATCAGATCCAGTAACACGCACGACGCATAGATAGGAAGAATGGTAAGATCGGTGTGCGTAACCAACAGATAGACATAGGGAATCGGAATCAGCCAGGTGTATGCGCTGTCAAAAATAAAGGTAATGCCGGTTCTTCCGCCGGATCTCAGTATGAAGTACGCGCAATGCGCAAAGCCGTTGATGGGCATAGCCGCAGCGCATACCATGATCATTCCGGTAGCAATATGACGAATCTGCGCATCCGCTTCGCCAAAGCAGTACGGAAGCAGAGGCGATACGGCAAACATAATCGAGCCAATACACACGCACAGCACCAGCTGGAAGAAGATAATGCGCCTTACGCTCAGCTTCGCGCCCTCCATGTCGTTCACGCCAAGCGCCTGTCCGACCAGAACCGACGCCGCGGTACCGTTTGATATAAAGACGACATTAAAAACATTGGAAAATGTGGATGTAATTGTGTTGGCTGCGATTACATCCGATCCAAGGCGGGAATACAGTTGTGCAAGCATTGCCATACCCAGCGCCCATACGCCGTCATTGGCAAGCAGCGGAAAGCCCTTTACCGAAATGCGCCTGACCAGATCCATCGGTATGGAAAAGTTCCTGTATGCGCCTTTCAAAAACCGATAGCTGGGGTATTCCTGATTATGTTTGCTTCTCGCATGAGCCATCAGCACAATGATGAGCATTTCCACATATCGACTGACCACGGTGGCAATCGCCGCGCCACGCGCACCGAGCTCGGGAAAGCCCAGATAGCCAAAGATCAGCACAACATTCAGCACAAAGTTTACCATTACGCCGGTCACCGCCGCCAGCATGGGCAGCTTTGTATCCCCCGTAACTCTCAGAATGCCGGCGTACGCCTGCGAAATCACAAACGGAAAAAGGCCCGCAATCATGATCAGCGCATAATCCGTTCCGACAGCCAGCATTTCCTTTGCATCTTCCGGATTGTCAGTGGTTATGTACATATTGACCAAAGGCTCGCGGAAAAGCGCAAAAATTGCGGAACCGACAATGCTTACGCCAAGGGCAACCATTAAGCCATACCGGAAGGAATATCGTACACCCTCACTATCGCCCGCGCCATAAAACTGCGCGCCAAATATGGACGATGCCGAAACCGCGCCAAACACAAACAGGTTAAATACAAACACCAGTTGATTGGCCATGGATACGCCGTTCATCGCATTGACAGATACAGAGCCTACCATGATATTGTCAAGCAGGCTGACAAAATTGGTGATACTGTTCTGGATAATAATCGGTACAATCAGACCCAGCACCGTCATATAAAACGCGCGGTCGCCGATATATCTTTTTCCAAATCTCGTATTGGCAAGAGAATGAAATGCATTCCTAAACGAAGTCATTAAACTACCTCATCCTATCGTGATAAGGTAAGTATATAACATCCCCTGCATCATGTCCACACATAAAGACATCAAATCCAAATTAAGTTTTCTAAATGATATCCCGTGTATACGGCGTCAAAAATCAATTGCATTTCCCCTTTGTTTGCCTTATACTGTTTTTAAAGAATCCATAATAAGAGGAGGCAGTTTTTCTTGAAGCAAGCTTTGTCAATCCTGTTGATTTTGAGCCTGACGCTGATTTGTACGCCGTCCTTATGCGAGAGCGATTGGCATTATTCCAACTGGTACGAAGTATTCGTCCGTTCCTACCGTGATTCTGACGGCGACGGGATCGGCGATATACAGGGGTTGATTCAATCTCTGGACTATATCGAATTTATGGGCTTCAACGGCCTATGGCTGATGCCGGTAATGCCCTCCCCCAGCTATCATAAATACGATGTTACGAATTACAAAGATATCGATCCGGAATACGGTACGCTTGCGGACATGCACGCATTGATAGACGAATGCCATAAGCGCGGCATCCGCATCATTATCGATATGCCCCTGAATCACACCTCCACCCGGCATCCGTGGTTCCTTTCAGCTGCAGAAGCCATACAGCGCAGGAACATGGACAGCCCTTATATTTCGTACTACAATCTCACAGAGAACCCGGAACCGAAGTACATACGCATATCCGGAAGCAGCTGGTATTACGAGGAACAGTTTGCCGGCGGAAATATGCCGGATCTGAACCTTTCCAATGAATCTGTGTATAAGGAAATTGAAGACATATTCTCTTTCTGGCTGAATGACATGGGCGTAGATGGGTTCCGGCTGGACGCCGTTACCAGCTATTACACCTCCAACACAAAAAAGAACGTGGAAACGCTTTCGCGCATCAAACAAATTGCCGAAAAAATCAAACCGGGCAGTTACCTTGTCGGTGAAGCGTGGACGAGCCTTACGGATATCGCCGCATATTATGAAAGCGGAATCGACAGCTTTTTCCTGTTCCCCGCTTCTCAGGCCGAAGGCTACATTGCAAGAACCATTCGCGCCAGAAGCCCGGGAACCTCCTATGAAAAATACCTGCATCAGGTATACGAAGCCATACCCGAAGGCATACTCGCGCCATTTATTGGAAATCACGATACCGGCCGCGCCGTCGGAAGTCTGCAGGCTCGTTCCGCCCCCGAGCGGGCCAAATTCGCCGAATGCCTTGTCAATCTCATAGGCGGTGCAGTTTTTACATACTACGGCGAAGAAATCGGTATGGTGGGATCAGGGGACGATCCCAACAAGCGCCTGGCAATGTACTGGAACGACAGCGATATGACATTGCAGCCGCCGGGCGTTACAAGTATCGAATATGCATATCCCTCCGTTGATGAGCAGTTGAAAGATGAAAGCTCCCTGCTTAATTATATAAGGAAGCTTAATCATCTGAAAATTGCCGTTCCTTCCATCGCGCAAGGAAAAACGGAGATTCTGTTTGCCGACAGTTCTCTATGCATACTCAAAAAGACGAGCGAAGCGGAAACCAGTTATGCCGCGATCAATCTTTCCGCAAAGCAGACGAAAGAATATACGCTTTCCGTTCCCTCTCTTTCTCTCGCAGGTATACTCGATGCATCATCGTCCGTTTCCGTCTGCGAAATCACCGACGCGGGCGCAAACATGACGCTGGCGCCCTATTCCCTGATCATACTGATTCAAAAATAAGGAGTGTTGTTTATGCGTTATCTGTTTGCCGTACTTTTGGTTTTGTCCTTGCTTTTTTCCGCAGCCAGTTCGGAAGGCCGTGACGAAAGCAGCCTGTATGTTCGGAAAATCGATTCGCTTCCGGAAGACTTCATCATGGGAATGGACGTATCCAGCGTAATCGCGCTTGAGAACAGCGGCGTAAAGTATTACGATCATTTAGGAAACGAGAGGGATTTGTTTGAGATTCTCAAAGGAAACGGTGTTAACTATATCCGCGTACGCGTGTGGAACGATCCGTATACCGAGGACGGGCGCAGCTACGGCGGCGGCAACAACGACATTCAGACCGCGCTTGAAATCGGAAAGCGGGCCACACGGGCCGGCATGCGGCTGCTGGTGGACTTCCATTATTCCGATTTCTGGGCCGATCCGTCAAAGCAACAGACGCCCAAGGCCTGGGAAGGTATGAAGATTGCCGAAAAAGCAGAAAAGCTGTATGAATATACCTATGATTGCCTGACGCTTTTGAAAAACGAAGGCGTTGACGTCGGTATGGTTCAGCTCGGAAACGAAACCAACGGCAAAATGAGCGGCGAAAAAATCTGGATGAATATCTACAAGCTGATGAACGCCGGTAGTAAGGCCGTTCGCGCAGTGGATCCCAGCATCCTGATTGCGGTACACTTCACCAATCCCGAAAGCTACGATTCCTTCCTTTCTTATGCCTTTAAGCTCGACTACTATTCTTTGGATTATGACATCTTTGCCACAAGCTATTATCCCTATTGGCACGGCACTCTCGATAACCTGAAAAAAGTGCTCGGCGACATCCAGGCCACCTACGGAAAAAGCGTAATGGTCGCCGAAACCAGCTATGCATACACAACAGAAGATACGGACTTCAGCGGAAATACGGTTTCCGATTCCTCTTCCATCGAAAAATCATTCCCCTTCACGGTTCAGGGGCAAGCCAATCATACAGCCAGCGTAATTCAGGCCATGACCGATATAGGCGGCATCGGCGTATTCTACTGGGAGGGCGCCTGGATTACCGTAGGCGGCGATTCCTACGAAGAAAACAGCGCCAAATGGGAGGCTTACGGTAGCGGCTGGGCGTCAAAGGCAGCGGGCGAATATGACCCAAACGACGCAGGAATATACTACGGCGGATGCGCATGCGATAATCAGGCGATGTTTGACGCATCAGGCCATGCGCTTGAATCTATCAAGGTATTCAAGCTGGTTCGGGAGGGCAACGCCGTGCCCGTCATGCCGGACGCCATCGAAGACACCTATCTGACGTTTGACCTGAACGGCGAAATCTGCTTCCCTGAAACCGTAAACGCCGTAATGAACGATGCATCCACGCGCCAGGTGCCTGTGGTTTGGAAGGATATCGATGAAAAAGCGCTGCGAACGGGCGGCGTTAAAGATTATGTATTCACCGGAATTGCGGACGGCATGCAGGCAATGTGCTATGTGTCCATGGTGGAATACAACTATGTCAAAAACTACAGCTTCGAAGAGGACGACACGGGCATGTGGACGGCTGTAAACCTTTCCTCTACCGAGCAATTGTATCCGGAAACCAAAAAAGCCGATGCGAAAACCGGCGTAAGACATTACCATTTTTATTCCGCCAAGGGAAACAGCACCGAGTTTACGCTGGAGCAGAAGATTGAAGCTTTGCCCGAAGGAATCTATCGTTATGAAATATCCATTCAGGGCGGAGACGGCGGTGAAACGAATATATACAGCTATGTGAAGCGAAACGGCGAAATCATCCATACAGCTCCGTCAAAAATCACCTCCTACAACTCATGGCATACGCCGGTAATCGAAGGCATTGAGGTAGCTGCGGGCGATGAGATCACCATTGGCATTTATGTAAAATGCGCGGGCGCAGGCGCCTGGGGAAAGATTGACGACGCAAAACTGAATTCTTCAAAATAGCGAAACCGTCCATACATTTTACACAGATTACACAATGATAATATAGCATTTTAAATATATTATAGCTATACTATTTAGTGGTATGGGTATATCTCGTATCATAATTCTGAGTGCGTTAAAACGCGCCAATTAATTAGGAGGAACTCCCCATGAAAAAGCTGCTTGCAGTCGTACTGTGCCTCATGCTTGCTCTGTCCGTTTGCGGCGTAGCAGGTGCCGAAGCAGGCTTCGACGGCGAAATCAAGATCTGGGTTGCAGAAGCAATCGTTGATTTCACCACCGCTCAGGTTGAAGCTTTCAAAGCTGCCAATCCCGAGTACGCAAACATGACCGTTGTTATTGAAGCTGTTGGCGAAGGCGACGCCGCCACCAACATGATCACCGACGTAGAAGCCGGTGCAGACATCTATGGTTTTGCTCAGGACCAGCTGGCCCGCCTCGTAGCCGCCGGCGCTCTGCTTGAGCTTTCCGAAGAGAACGCCGCAATCGTATCCGTAGAAAACGACGGCGGTTCCGTAGCTGCCGCTACCCTCGGCGATCTCGTATACGCTTATCCGCTCACCTCTGACAACGGCTACTTCCTCTACTACGACAAGAGCGTTGTCACCGATCCCACCAGCCTCGAAGCTGTTCTCGCCGCTTGCGAAGCCGCCGGCAAGAATTTCTATATGGAAATCAACTCCGGTTGGTATCAGACTGCGTTCTTCTTCGGCGCAGGCTGCACCATCGAGTATTCTGTTGACAACGAAGGCAATCTGATTGCCTGCACCTGCGACTATGCTTCCGAAAACGGTGTGAAGGCTCTCAAGTCCATGATCGAGCTTTCCAAGAGCCCCGCTTTCGTAAACGGCTCCTCCGCTTCCAATGCCACCAACATCGGCGCGATCGTTGACGGCACCTGGGATGCAGTTGCCATGCAGGGTATCCTCGGCGAAAACTATGCTGCTACCAAGCTCCCCACCGTTGATGGTTATCAGCTGGGCGGCTTCGGCGGCTTCAAACTTCTCGGCGTAAAGCCCCAGATTGACGATGCGAAGCTCGCAGCCTGCGACGCTCTGGCTCTCTACCTGGCTTCCGGCGAAGTTCAGAAGGCTCGCTACGAAGAAGTACAGTGGGGCCCCTCCAATATCGAAGCTCAGAAGCTCGACGCCATCCAGGAGAACGCTGCTCTCGCAGCTCTCGCTGCTCAGCTCGAGTTCTGCGTAGGTCAGGGCCAGTATCCCAACGAGTATTGGTCTCTCGCCACCACCCTCGGCGATCAGATCATCGCTGATCAGTACGACAATGCCAGCGACGAAGAGCTCCTCGCAGTTCTCCAGAACTTCCAGGATACCGCCGCTTCCTACATCGTAAAGTAAAAGCGCCTTTCATGGGCTGGAGGTTACGGCCTCCAGCCCATATTCATTTTCTGAACAACACAGTATGAGGTTGGTGTTATCATGACGGATTTGGATTACCTGAAAATGGGCAGATTGGAAAAGCTTATTTACAAGCTGAAAAGCAAACTGTCAAAGATCGGTCAAGCTCCTTCGATCATTCTGAACTTCTTCAGACAGCTGATCCTTCTGGTGGTCAAGGCTGCCAAATGCGTATATGCCGAACTTTCGGATATCGTTTTGACTTATGTGCACGGCGATTGGAAAACTCGCGTTTCCTATACCGTAATGGGCTTTGGCTCCATTGCACGCGGACAGATTTTCCGCGGCTTACTGTTTTTCCTATTCCAGACAGTGTTTAATCTGTACATTGTCTTCTTTGGCGGTGCGTATCTGGCTAAATTTGGTACGCTTGGCACCGTTGCCACCACGAAGGTGAACCGTAAAACCGTTTACGGCGACAACTCCTTCATGATTCTTCTGTACGGTATACTGACCATTTTCTTTATTATCGCATTTATTTATACCTGGCGGGCCAATGTTCGTCAGAATAAAATCTCGCAAGAGATTCTGAAATCCGGCAAAAAGCTGAAATACGCCAAGGACGACATAGCCTCTTTGGCGGACAATCAGTTCCATAAAACCCTTCTCGCGCTTCCCACGCTCGGCATTTTTGCATTTACCGTGCTTCCGATCGTGTTTATGATTCTGGTTGCCTTTACCAATTACGATGCGACGCATCAGCCGCCCGGAAAGCTTTTTACCTGGGTTGGCTTTGATAACTTTAAAACCCTGTTTTCCTCCGGCAGCGCAAACTACGGCGACGCCTTCGGACAGGTCCTTCTGTGGACGCTGATCTGGGCATTTTTTGCAACGTTCCTGAACTACTTCCTGGGAATGCTTGTAGCCATCATGATCAACAAAAAGGGAATCCGCTTCAAGAAAATGTGGCGCACCATTCTGGTCATGACCATTGCGATTCCGCAGTTTGTATCGCTTTTGTATGTATCCAAGCTCTTCGCAGCCGACGGTCTGATCAACTCCCTGCTCCTTGAATGGGGTTGGATCAAGGAGGCGCTTCCTTTCTGGACAAAGCCGAATTGGGCGCGCGTAACCGTAATCGCTGTCAACATCTGGATCGGTATTCCCTACCTTATGCTGATTGCAACGGGCATCCTGATGAACATTCCCGCAGATTTGTATGAAAGCGCGCGCATAGACGGCGCAAACGCTGTACAGATTTACGGAAAGATCACCCTCCCCTACATGCTGTTCGTAACCGGCCCCTATTTGCTTACATCCTTTATCGGCAATATCAACAACTTCAACGTTATCTATCTGCTCACGCAGGGCAAGCCCGACACCCTTGGCAATTCTGCCGGAACGACTGACCTTCTGATAACATGGCTGTATTCGCTTACTGTAGACAACTCCAACTTCAAAATCGCCGCCTGTATTGGCATTATCGTGTTTATTGTCTGCGCAGTCATTAACCTTGTCGTGTACAACATGATTCCGTCGGTCAAGAATGAGGAGGATTTCCAATAATGGCTACGAAAAATCAGATTCCCGAAGTCGATATTGTAATCGATGAAAAAGCAGGCGTTATACGGGAAGTAAAGCAGCCGAAGCTTCGCAGCAAGAAAGCGCACGAACGGCGCGTGAATGGTGCAATCTACGCCATTCTGATTGCCATGAGCATCATTTGGCTTTGCCCGTTCATACTGCTTGTGCTTCAGTCCTTTCGAACAGAATACGGCGGACAGGTAGCCTATATCATTCCCAAGAGCTTCGGCCTTGAAAACTACCGTTTCATTCTTCAGGAAACCAAGTTCCTCCGCTGGTACGGAAATACGCTCATCATCGCGCTTTTCAACTCCGTACTTCAAACCATTATCGTGCTCTCTGTCAGCTATTCTCTTTCCCGTATGCGCTTTCGCGGCAGAAAGCTGTTCATGAAGAGCGTACTGGTGCTGGGCATGTTCCCCGGCTTCCTTACCATGATCGCCCTTTACACCCTGCTTAAACAGCTTGGCCTTACGCAGGAAGGCGCGGTGCCCGGCCTGATTCTGATTTACTGCGCATCCTCCGGTATGGGCTATTACATCTCCAAAGGGTTCTTCGACACCATCCCGAAGTCGCTGGACGAATCCGCTCGCATTGACGGCGCAACGCGCTTTCAGGTATTCAGAAAGATCATCATGCCGCTTTCCAAACCCATTATCATCTATACCATACTGATGGCGTTTATGGCGCCCTGGGGCGATTATGTGTTCGCATCCTACGTGGCCTTCGGTAAGGGCGAAAGCTACAACGTTGCGGTAGGCTTGTATGACTGGGTAAATACCAACGACTATCAGGGATACTTTACCAAGTTCTGCTCCGGCGGCGTTCTGGTTGCAATACCGATCACGGCACTGTTCCTGATGCTGCAGAAGTATTATGTTGAGGGCGTCACCGGCGGCGCCGTAAAGGGTTAAGGAGGAAATTCACTTATGGCAAGCGTAACACTTGAGCATGTAAAAAAGATATATGATAACTCCGTAGTTGCGGTTCAGGACTTTAATCTGAAGATTGAAGATAAGGAATTTGTCGTGTTCGTAGGCCCCTCCGGCTGCGGAAAATCCACGACGCTCCGAATGATTGCAGGCCTTGAGGACATTTCCGAAGGTACGCTGAAAATCGGCGATCGCGTTGTAAACGACGTTGAGCCCAAGGATCGAGACATCGCAATGGTATTCCAGAACTACGCGCTGTATCCCCACATCAGCGTATACGAGAACCTCGCCTTCTCTCTGCGCATCCGTAAAATGAATAAAGAAGAGATTCATCGCCGCGTATGCCAGGCTGCCGAGATTCTGGGCATTACCGAATACCTCGCCCGTAAGCCCAAAGCCCTTTCCGGCGGACAGCGCCAGCGCGTAGCCATCGGCCGCGCAATCGTGCGCAATCCTCAGGTATTCCTGATGGACGAACCCCTTTCCAACCTTGATGCAAAGCTCAGAAACCAGATGCGCGCCGAAATCATCCTGCTCAGAAAGCGCCTGGACACCACGTTCATCTACGTAACCCACGATCAGACCGAGGCCATGACGCTGGGCGACCGCATTGTTATCATGAAGGACGGCTTTATTCAGCAGGTCGGAACGCCGCAGGAGGTTTTCGAAACCCCGCATAATCTGTTTGTTGCCGGATTCATCGGGTCTCCCCAAATGAATATTTTCGAAGCCAAGCTGAATAAGGAAGCAAACGGCTACAGCGTAGAAGTGCTCGGGTACAAGATCGCTCTCGATTCTGAAAAGTGCGAACTCCTGAAGAACAGAAACATTTCCTCCATGAACGTATTGCTCGGCATTCGTCCCGAGCATATGACCGCGCAGTTCCAGCACGGAAATAACTGCATGACCGGTGAGATTACCGTAAACGAAATGATGGGCAGCGAGCTGCACCTGCACGTAGCGGCAGGAACCAGCAAAAACATCATACTGCGCATTCCTACCATCGACCTTACCAGCCAGCAGCGCGCTTCCCTCTCTGCAGGAAACAAGCTTTACTTCACCTTCCCCAGCAAGGTTATTCAGCTTTTTGATCCTCAGACCGAAGAAAGCCTGCTGTATCGTTAATCATTTCCCATACTCCAAAAAGACACGGATGCCGCAAAATTCCAACGGCATCCGTTTTGTTGTACTTTCAGAATAAGCGTTATTCGTCAATAGCTCCGATTGCAACTGTAAGCGCGCACACAAGATCCGAAAGGGCAAACTCCGGTGCACCTTCCTTCTGGCCAATCGTATACGGCACATGAATAAAACAAGCTCGTACGGGGCTGTCCTTAAAGTGATTCAGCACCGTAAACAATATGTCGTTGCACACGTAGGTTCCGGCGGAGTAGGAAACCTTCGCCGAAATTCCCGCCTTTGATATCGCCTCTGCCATCCTTCTTACAGGCAATGTAGAAAAGAACGCATCCGGTGCGCCTTCGGCTATTCTTTCATCAAGCGGCTGGTTTCCTTCATTGTCGCCAATCGCGGCATGCCTCAGGTTAATGCCCACCATTTCCGGCGTAACTGCGTCTCGCCCTCCGGCGAGCCCTACCATGATTATAGCGTCCGCACCGATTACTTCCGCCTTTTCTATCGCCAAACAGGCCGCCTTGCCAAACACGACCGGAAGCTGCATCTTTGTAAGCAAAACGCCCTCAACGGCATCAGGAAGCGCCTTCACGGCTTCCCATGACGGATTCATCCCCTGGTCTCCAAACGGCTCAAAGCCGGTAATCAGCAGATTTTTCATATACCTTCAACTCACTTTTCTTTCCCGATTCCATTGTACCATACCCGTACCAAAAAGTCAGTATTTTCAATAAAAACAATAAAGCTTGAAGACAAATGCTTCAAGCTTTGAGCGGAGGAGGAGGGATTCGAACCCTCGAGACGCTTTTGACGCCTACACGATTTCCAGTCGTGCGCCCTCGACCAAGCTAGGCGACTCCTCCATACAGGTCGATGTGAAATATGAAATTGTGCTTTTCTTTACCCGACGCATAATATTATACCATGCTGCCATCTAAATTGCAATAGCTTTTTTATATTATTTATATGTAAACAGCGCGGCGGTAAAAGCGCTTTTGTGGATTCGGCGGAGCATATGCTTTCGTTTGCTCCGCCGAATCACGCCTATTCAAGCTTTCGTATTATGTCAGGATCGGTTGATCATCTCCACCATACCGATCAGCTGGTCATAGGTAACTGCGCCGCCGGAGAAGCTTGCGATGCTTCTAAGGGGCATATAGCGAATCATTGCCGCCATCATATCCTTGGAAATCGCGCCTTCCCCGCCTTCATCGGCTTTATCAAAACCCATGCCAGCCATCATTCCATCGATCATGGGCTTAAGAACCTTCATCGCTTTCGGGCTCTTCATGAAGTCGTCCACAATGCTGTTTACAGTAAACTGAACGGGGATTTCCACTGTGCTTTCCACATTGATTTTCTTGGACAGTACAATGTCCCGGCTGTTTCTTCCGATCTCGATTGCAAACGCGCCGCTTTCCACATGCCAATCGTGAAGCTGTACATTCCAGTATGCAAATGCGTATTTATCAAGTTCAAACTCAACCGTCTTCGTTTCGCCAGGATTCAGGAACAGCTTTTCAAAGCCTTTCAGCTCCCTGACAGGACGGAAAACAGAAGATTCTTTATCGCCGACATACAGCTGAACGACTTCCTTACCGGGAAGCAGGCCGGTGTTGGTAACGTCCACGCTGACCTTCACGGAATCGGTATCGCAAATGCAGTCCGAATCAATGGTAAGGTTAGAGTATTCAAAGCCCGTATAGCTAAGGCCGTAACCGAAGGGGAACAATACGTCCATGTTCTTCTTATCGTAATAGCGATAGCCTACAAATACGCCTTCATTGTATACCGCATTGTCGCCTTCTCCCCCATAGGTGAGATAGCACGGCGTATCGGACAGCTGCTTCGGGAAGCTTTCCGGAAGCCTTCCGCAAGGGTTCACATCGCCATACAGCACATCCTTCGTAGCGCCGCCCACAGCCTGACCGCCCAGATACGCTTCAATAACCGCCTTGGCCGAATCAATCCACGGCATCTCAACGGGAGAACCGTTATACAAAACAACGATTGTGTTCTGATTCGCCTTGTATACCTCTTCAATCAGGCGCACCTGACAGGCCGGCATGCGCATATGCGTTCGGTCGTATCCCTCGGATTCAAACAAATCCGGAAGACCCGCAACAATCACAGCCTTATCTGCCGCGCGCGCCGCCTGAACAGCTTCCGAAATCAGCGTTTCATCCGGCGTTTCCGTTACGATATCATAGCCCTGAGCATAAGTAATGCCCGCTTCTCCCTCGAGGGCATCCATAAGGCTGGTAATTTTATGGCAGTTAATGTGGCTGCTTCCGCCGCCCTGAAAACGCGGCTGCACAGCAAACTTACCGATTACAGCAACCTTTTCACCCTTTTTCAGAGGAAGAACACCGTCTTCATTTTTTAAGAGCACCATGCACTCCGCCGCCATGCGTCTTGCCTCTTCGTGCTGGGCATCCTTATCCCAAACCGTTTCGGGCTTTGCGTTTTCAAGATAGCGATTATGAACGGTAAGCAGCCTTTCAACTGCAAGGTCAACGTCTTTTTCATCAAGCTCGCCCTTTTTTACCGCTTCCACTACTCTCTTATCGTTTGCGCCGCCGGATGCTGGCATTTCCAGATCCAATCCCGCGTGAACGCCCTTTACACGATCGCTTACGGCGCCCCAGTCGCTCACGACATAGCCGTCAAAGCCCCACTCGCCGCGCAGAAGGTCGGTAAGCAGCCAGCGATTCTGCGAGGCAAATTCGCCGTTAATGCGGTTATAGGAGCACATCACCGTCCACGCTTTTCCCTTTTTCACAGCGCTTTCAAACGCCGGGAAATAGATTTCGCGAAGCGTGCGCTCATCCACAATGCTGTCGGATGACATGCGCCTGTGTTCCTGACTGTTGGCAGCAAAATGCTTTACGGACACACCGATGTTTTTGCTCTGAATTCCGTGAATAAGGCTGGTGGACAGCTCTGCCGCCAGATACGGATCCTCGCTGAAGTACTCAAAATTCCTTCCGCAAAGCGGAGAACGCTTGATATTGACAGCCGGGCCGAGGTTTACAGCCACGCGCTCGTGCTGACAGGCATCGCCCACGCCTTCGCCAATCTTTCTGGTCAGCTCGCGGTCAAAGCTCGCCGCGCTTGCGCAGGCTGTGGGATAGCAAACTGCCTTCACACTTGCGTTGATACCCAAATGATCCGCGCTTTCATCCTGCTTGCGAAGACCATGCGGGCCGTCGGATACCATCACGCTTGCAATGCCAAGCCGCTCAACCGGCTTGGTATGCCAGAAATCGAGGCCGGAAAGCAGCGATGCCTTTTCTTCAAGCGTCATTTCGGAAATGATTTTCTTAATATCCATCTTAACCTCCGCTTACCGTAGAAAGATCCCACGGCTCATGAATCTTCGGAACGTCCGAAATCAGGCGCTTTGTATAAGCGGCTTGCGGATTCAGAATCACTTCATCCGCGCTGCCTCTTTCAACAAACTTTCCATGTTCCATAATGTACACGGTATCAGAAATGTAATAAGCAAGGCCGATATCGTGGGTAATGAAAATAATGGTCATTCCGATTTCGTCCCTCAACTGCAAAAGCATGTCGAGTATCGTCGCGCGGGAGCAGGCGTCGATCATACTGGTCGGTTCGTCCGCAAGCAGTATTTTGGGCTTTAAAAGGAAAATTCTCGCAATCATCAAGCGCTGCATCTGACCGCCGGAAAGCTCGAACGGATACTTATTCGTAAGCTCTTCAAACTTCAGGTTTACAAATGAACACGCCTCTGTCATCATTTCAATTTTCTTTGCCTGAGGGAGTTTCCGTCCGCCGCGCATGTGTATGCAATCCAAAAGCACGGTATCAATCTTGGAAAATACATTGAAGGACGAGAACGGGTCCTGAAATATCGCCTGAATGCCCTGCCAATACTTTTTCTTGGCTATGCGGGTAGAAATATCGCGCTTTTTGCCCTGGAAGTAAATTTCTCCCTTAGTCAGATTCAGAAGGCCAAGAAGCATTTTGGAAAGCGTCGTTTTGCCGCTGCCGCTTTCGCCAACAATGCTGACCAGTTCGCCCTCACGAAAATCGAAGCTTACATTATTGACCGCCGTGACTGCATTTTTGCCGTAACCGAATACTTTGGTTACACCCCTGCCAGTCAGGCAAATCGGGCGCTTTGCCAAATCTTTATTGCTGTTCACGTGCGTATACCTCCCTGAGCGCGTCGACGGACATGCCGCATCGGTAGCTGCGTCCGTCGCCAAATTCGGTCATGATCACGGAGCCGCCTCTGCACTGGAACGTTGCATACTTGCATCTTTCTGCAAAGCGGCAGCCAGACGGAGGCCTTTTCAGGTTGGGCGGCGTTCCGGGAATGGCGGTCAGCTTGTTTGCGCGCATACCATCCTCCGGTACTAGTATCGAATTCATAAGGCCCTTGGAATAGGGATGAATGGGATCAAATACCATTTCCTTAGCCGTGCCCTTTTCAACAATCTGACCGGCATACATAACCATTATATCGTCGGTGACATTGTACAAGAGGGGCAGCTCATGGGTAATAAAGATCATAGCCTTGATATACCCCTTGTCCATCATATCCTTGAGCATTTTGATAACCATTTTCTGGCTGGTAACGTCAAGCGCCGAGGAGGGTTCATCGGCAATCAGAACCTTGGGGTTAAGAATGGTAGAAATTGCAATAACAACTCGCTGCTTCATGCCGCCGGAAAGTTCTACCGCGTGGCGCTTAAGCACCTGCACGGGAAGACCAAGCTCCCGAAAGCGCTCTGTAGCCATAGCCAGTATTTTCCGCTCGTCTTCCTTGGGTCTGTGCGCGCGTACAACATCCACAATAAAATCCTTGATCCGGATCGTCGGGTTCAGGGCATTCATAGCTGCCTGGGGGATGTAGGCAATTTCTGTGCCCAGTATATTTCTGCGAACCTGATCGGGATTCATACCGGATATGTTCACACCGTCAATGATAATATCGCCGGACATATAGTGAAGCGGCGCAAAGTAGTAGCCCATCAGGCTCAGAGCCAGCGTAGATTTTCCGCATCCGCTCTCGCCTGCAATGCCAAGGCTCTTGCCTTCCTCGATTTTGAGGGAAACATGATCCACGGCGTATACGTCTTCATGGAAGCGCGTAATATATTTGGTCGTCAATCCATTGACTTCCAGTATCGTTTTTGCCATGTCTGTCTCCTCCTTAATCGCGAAGCGTCGGATTAAATACCTGGTCAAGGCCGGTATTCATCAAGTTCAGAGAGAATGAAATAAGCGTAATGGTAAGAATAACCGGGAAGTAGGCCCACCAGGAGCCGTTCGTGTGAGCCGAATACAGCATTGCCCAGTTCATCATAAGGCCGAGCGTAGGCACCTCCGTGGTCTTGGGGCCAAGGCCCAGCAGGGACAGCTGCGCTTCGCTGAGAATGCCGCTTGACACCTGAAGAATGAAGGCCATCACGACATAGCTTGCGATATAGGGAAGTATGTCCTTCATGATGATAGAAATCAGGCTATGGCCGGACAGCTTGGAAAGATTCACGTGATCGCGATTTCTGAGGCTGATTACCTGAGAGCGCACAGAGCGCGTCGTCCACGTCCAGCTGGTAAGGCCGATAACAAACGCAACAACATTCGCCCCTCGTTGTTCCTGACCAATGGAATAGGAAATCAGTATGAGAAGCACGAAACCGGGAATAACCGTAAACACGTTTGTGATAAACATGATCAGATCGTCTGCGAAGCCGCCCAGATATCCCGCAAGCAAGCCCAGAAGAAGGCCGATAAACGTCGCTACCGCGCCGGCGATCAAACCGATTTTGATCGATGTTCCACATGCTGAAACAAGCTCCTTCAATACATCGCGTCCGAAGTTATCGGTTCCAAGCGGAAGCCGCTTTACGTTTGCGATCTCATTCAGATTGACGTAATCCGTTTTGGAAATCGAACTTATTTCCTCAAGCTGTTTGGTTTCTTCGTTCAGATCCGCCACATACAGCTTATCGGAAGCACGGATTTCAAGAATGGAATTGTTCAGGCGCTTATAGTAGTTGCGCTTCGCCATCGTCATTCCCTTGGGCTTGATGGACGGATCGTAATTTGCAAGCCAAAGATCGATCAGGGCATCCGTATCCGATATATCCGATATTGACGACGTATCAATGCCCATTGTATCAAACCAATCCAGCATACTGATCCTGTCGGCGTCGCTGAGGAGCTTACGAATTCGGTTATCTTCCGCATCGGGCAGACGGAAGGTTTCCGTCTTGGCGCCTACAGTATCATACAGGGAAACGTATGTGCCGGGTTTTGCAAATGTACCTACGCCAATCATTTCCAATGGACTTCCCGGATTGAACAAAGGGTAAAACAGCATTACGAGCAAAATCATCACAAAAATCGAAAATCCGATTACAAACCGTGGAGAGTGGAAAACCTGCCGAATCGTATTTCTCACATTTACCCCTCCCCTCAGTCAAACTGCGCAGCCTTGACGCGCGGATCGATAAAGCCGTAGATAATGTCCAGGAAGAACGTGACCAGCAGAACCATTACGGTTATGATCAGCGTCGTAGCGGAGATCAGCGGGTAATCCGCCGCCGTCACAGCGGTATACATGGTATCTCCAAGGCCAGGATAGCTGAATACGATTTCAGCAACCAGCGCACCGCCGATCATGGTTCCAAGCGACAGCGCCAAGCCCGTAATCTGGGGCAGCATAGCGTTTCTGAATACATACCCTACAATTTTACGGTCCTTGATGCCAAGGAATCTGGCATACTTTACGTAGTCTGCATTCAATTCGTAAATGGACATGGAGCGCATGCCGATAGCCTGTCCGCCGATGGATACAAGAACAATCGACCAGAACGGCAGCTGATAGTGCGAAATGACGGATTTTATGAACTTCCAGCTGAATGTCGGAATCAGGTCAAACCCGTAACCGCCGGAAGGAGGCGCAATTTCAAGTTTAACGGCAAACAATACTAATAAGATAACCGCCATACCAAAAGCGGGGATATTGCTTAGGAAGAGGGACAAGGGCATAAGTACCTTGTCAAAGCCCTTTCGAATGTAAGCAGCCAGCGCGCCCAGAAAATTGCCAATCAGCCATCCTACGATAATCGCTGGCAGCTGAAGCGCAATTGTCCAGAGAATTGCACTGGAAATGATATCGGATACAGAGCGCGGATACTGACTGAAGGATGTACCGAAGTCACCCCTGAACATATTCTTTACGAATACACCGAATTGCACGATCATCGGCTTATTGGTGCCGAATTCTTCTTCATAGCGTTTATAAACTTCCTGCACGGCACTGGCGTCAGTCATGCCCTGCGTCAGTTTTCCGGTAATGGCCGCAACAGGATCCGCCGGCATCAGGCGCGGAAGCATAAAGTTGAGAATAACAGCCACGACAAACGTAATGACAAACCATAGTATTTTTTTCCCGAAATATTTGCGGTATCCCTTCATCTTTCATTCCCCCCTAATGAAGGAAGCGGCTATGCTCCGACGAGCGAAGCATAGCCGCTTCTACAATTACAAATTACGGATTGACGAGCTCAAGCTCATACAGTGCGGCAATACCGTAACCGTCGGTGCAGTCAGCCGGCGGGATGTTGCGGCCGTCGTCACCAGCGGGGTAGTTCGTCCAAACGCTTTCGTTTACAGCGTGGAATACGGAAGGACGATACATGAGGGAGAAGCTGGGAACCTCGGTCAGGTAGATCTTGGTAAGCTCGGTGTAGAGAGCCTTCAGCTCTTCGGTATCGGTTACCAGCGGGATCTTCTTGATGAGGGCATCGGCTTCAGCATTTACATACTGGCCCCAGTTGCCGCTCCAGTTGTTCTCTACGCCAACATACTCGGTGCCCAGGAACTGGTTTACGCGAGTCCAGGGGTTGGAGGGAGAAGCAGCTTCGGGAGACCACATGAAGATCGCATACTCAACCTGGTTGGGGTTGGTGAATACGGTCTGATAGATGGAGTACTCGGGATAGAGAGTGGTGATCTCTACGCCGATGTTCTTGCCGGCAGCAGCAACAACTTCCATGGAAGCCTGCCAGTCAGACCAGCCGTTGGGGCATACAGCGTTCAGAGCGATCTTCTCGCCGTTCCACTCGCGCCAGCCGTCTCCGTCGGTATCAAGGAGGCCAGCCTCGTCGAGGAGGGCGTTTGCACCGGCGTAATCCATTCCGGCCCACTGGAGGTTGGCAACTTCAGCCTGATTGTACAGAGCCTGCTCGCCGGCGGTGGGGTTCATCAGGGAGCGCGGTACATCCGCGAAGGAGGGGGACTGGTTGGTCATGGCGTTGGCGATGATGGTGTCATAGTCAACTGCCATTGCGATGGCCTTGCGCAGCGCAACGTTCTCAGCCAGTACCGGCATGTTCATATTGTACCATGCGGTGGGCATGGTCAGACATACTCCATAGGGAGCCTCTTCATAATAGGTAGAGATGGGCAGCTCGTCCTCGAGCCAGAGGTTCTGAACGTTGCCGATGAACTGCTGGCAAACGTCAACCTCGCCGGCCTTCAGAGCAACTTCGCCAGCGGCGTTGTCGGCATACATTGCATGGGCAATGTACTTCGGAACGGGCAGCTTGCCCCACATGGAAGCATCCTGTCCCCAGTAGTTGTCGTCACGTACGAGAACGACCTTCTGATCGTCTGCATAGTACTTGGTATAGGGGCCAGACCATACAACGTCTTCACCGGCATCGTTCAGGATGGCGATGGGATCATTGTTGTTGCGGGCAACTACGGTGTCGATCCAAGCAGCCTGTGCGATCGGAGCGCCAGTGGTGAAGTCAACAACCTTCAGGGGGTTGACGGGCTGGCCGGCTTCGTTCACAGCAGCCTTGAAGGTGACTTTCTTGCCGTCGGCTTCGATGCCGGCAACATAAGCCTTGTAGCCGGTACCGGTGCCGTTTCCGATTTCAACGCCGATTTCGAAGGTGCGCTTTACGTCAGCAGCGGTAACGGGGGTGCCGTCAGACCACTTGGCAGCGTCCTTGATGGTCAGGGTGATCTCGGTCATGTTCTCGTTCCATGCCCAATCGTCATTGGCGAGGAGGCCGGTGAGGCTTCCGTCCATGAAGTTGTACATGTAGAGAGTTTCGAACATCAGGGTACGATAGCCAGAGGGGCCGCCGGCAATTGCCATGGCGTTGTTCTGGTTGGTGCCAATGATGTTCCAGCTGTTTACGGTACCCCACTGCTGACCAGCGAAGTACAGGGTCTCGTTGCGGGGAAGCTCTACAGTTTCAGCAACTGCTGAAGTAAGGGAGAGCACCATTAACAACGAGAGAAGGAGAGCGACGAGTTTCTTAGACATTCGGATCCTTCCTTCCTGTTAATTATTTTCTCGGCTGTTGATCGTTCAGCAGCCGGGAGAACCATATTTAAAAGCTATCATCCCTAAAGGCTTGTACATAACCCTCTTAGGCATATCATCAAATTACGAAAACGTTTTATGTGTAAAGTAACGAGTAAATTATATCTTAAGCGTCCATACTTGTCAAGTCATCCTTTATTTTTTATAACGAAGTTACAACCGGTAACCGAAAAAACCCATTCGCTGTAAAAACGCTTTGACAGAATGGCAAAAATTTCCCGTTCCGAGGTTTTATCTATTGCGTCGGACGCAATGTTATGATACAGTTTAGAAAAAGCAGCAGGAAGGAATGCATATGGCCATCGTCAGAATTATGGCTTCACAAAGCGAGATCATCTTTTATACAGCGCCTAACGCATCAAACCTCACCATACGCGAATATGTACCGATCGAGGGCGGGCGGCTTTTATCCGAGATCCATCCGGTTCTGTCTTGCTTACATGAAAGCCCTAAACATTGCAACCTGCGATATGATGATGCACCATTCCTATCGGGATAACCTGCGCGAATTCGGTTTAAATCTAGGTATCCGCCGGTATGATGAAAGCAAGCCCGGTGGCATCGGCGAAAAAAACCATTTATGAATCCGTACGCGCCATGGACACGCCCGATGAAAAAGCAGCCGCGCAAATGGCGCGACAGGTAATCGGAAACGAATTGTTTCATTATCTTCTGAACCATGAAATCACTTACGCAGAAGCCGAGGGCCTTTCCACGTCCTTCGGATAACAGAAAAAGGAGGAGTCAGCATGCTTTTCGGCGCATTGGAGGCCGGCGGCACCAAAATGGTATGCTCCATCGGCGATGAAAACCTGAACATTCTGGACCGGGCGGTATTCCCTACCGTTACGCCCGACGTCACCATACCGGAGATGATCCGTTATTTTCGTTCTCACAGCATCTCCGCCCTTGGCATCGGCACCTTCGGACCGGTTGATCTGAACGAAACGTCAGATACCTACGGTTACATAACAACCACGCCAAAGCCTCATTGGGCAAACACCCCCATTCTTACCGACATGAAAAATGCGCTGAATGTACCGGCGCTGATTGATACCGACGTAAATGCAGCGGCATTGGCGGAATTCACTGCAGGCGCAGCAAAGGGACTAAAAAGCTGCCTGTACGTAACCATCGGCACAGGTATCGGCGGCGGACTGATAATCGAAAACAATCTGGTACACGGGCTGGTTCATCCGGAACTCGGACACATGCTGCTCCGCCCGTCTCCGGATGATCCCGCGCCAGACGGTTTCTGCCCATTCCACAAGGGCTGCCTGGAAGGACTTGCCAGCGGCCCCGCCATTGAAAAGCGCTGGGGCGAAAGCACAAAAACGCTCGAAGAGGGGCATCCCGCTTGGGCGCTTGAAGCGGAATACCTCGCGCAGATGTGCGTAAACGCCGTTGTTTGCTTCTCACCCGAGAAAATCGTTCTGGGCGGCGGCGTCATGCACAGAACTCATATATTCCCCATGATCCGCCAGCGCGTTCAGCGGCTGTTGAACGGCTATATACAATCGGACGCCCTGATCAGGGATATCGAACACTACATTGTTTCCCCGGGCCTTGGCGATGCTAGCGGCGTAACGGGGGCGCTCATTCTGGCCAGACAGGCACTGACCCGTTCATAAACCGTCCATGCAGATATAAACAAAAAACGGAGCCCGTTATGCATTTTCTGCGTAACAGGCTCCGTACGTATTATCAGCGTTTATTACAGTTTCGGGCAGCCTAGCGTTTCCAGATGGCGGCCGATGTGGCTTTCAAGCGCGAGGGCGTATTCCTCTTCGTGTCTGCGCCAGAAATCATACAGTCGTGCGCGGAATACGCTTTCGCCCTTTTCATTCTTGAGCGAAAGGATGAGGCCGTAGGTAATGTGAATCAGCTGTCTGGCATCATCGTTTTCAAAAAGGGCGGGCAGCTCTGCGTCCGCAAGCGTTTCAATGGCCGGAATGTTGTTCAGGTTCGTCGTTACATGGTAATACTTGGTCGCTTCCTCAAACGCAATCAGCGCATAGGCGTGAATTTCACGGTACAGCACAGGATCATTGGCGGCAACAATTTTCATAGCCTCCAGCCAGTTGGTACCAGCAGTCTTTACATGGTACTTCTGACGGGTATTCGCGCCGACGGATGCAAATACGCTGAACTTGTCAGAGCCGGAATGTACGCTTACTTTATAGCCGAAATGCCGGGCGATTGCGGCATGCACGGCCATTTCTTTGTCAAACGCAGCCGTATCGCCAATGTAATCGATACCCTTCTGGAATTCGCCGATAAAACGAGGCGCAATAGTCATAAACGAAACGCCCCGGCGCGTAAGTTCGCTGGCAACAAAGTAGTGTTCGCTGGGCTTGGTAGGCGTTCCGGTTTCGTCGATGGAAATTTCAAATTCCGCCTTGTACTTTCCGTCTTTGAGGAACTCATCGTACATCTTCACGGCAAAATCCAGCGCGTCGCCATAAATGCCGGAAACACGTGCAAGTTCTACTTCCGTAAAGGCGATTTCATTTCCTTCGATGCTGAAGGTTTTCCCAAGATAAATCTCCTTCACATCCTGACTGTATGCGCCAGATGCATCGGCATGAATATGGTCGGACAGGTCGAGGGTAATCATCGTAAAGCCCAGAGACAGCGCGTATTCGATATCCTCCGGCTTTTTCAGATGGTCGCCGTCCGCGCCGAAGCCACGCGTAAAGTTTTCGCGGAACACATAGAAGCTTGCTGCATCCAGTACATCCTCGTAAGTGCGCTCGGTCAGGTTCAGTTCGCGAATGGACTGCTGAGCGAAAACCGGCATGGCGTCGTATTTTTCAAATACGCGGATATGCCCGGGTCCCGCAATTCCTAGGCGATCGCCCACGCCAACGGAACGATCCTTATTCAGAACCGGAACGGGCGCCGTAAACGGAAACAGCGCGCGCAGCGTATTGGCCGTTTCATGGGTAAGCTCATACACATTCAGACCATCTTCTCCGCCAAAATACGCCTTTCCTTCACAAACAAGCACATCTCTGTCGCCCATATCCGCCATATATACCTTTGCGCCTTCAAGCGCATTTACAGATTTCGGATATATTTTCACAAACTCCATTATGATTCCTCCCGCCTTACAAATATTGAACTGTATATATTATACCTTATATTGCAGTGCGTAGCAAGCGTTTGACACTTGACCTGTACGAATGTATAATCGAATTATTCAAAGAAACGCGGAGGCAAAGCTATGAACGGTTTTCTTACCGAAACCAAAAACTGGTTTTCATCATCCGTCGGCACGCCCACAGCCGTACAGACGCTGGGTTGGCGCGCCATCCGTTCGGGAACGGACGCGCTGATGTGCGCGCCCACGGGCTCCGGCAAAACGCTGGCTGCGTTTTTGTATTTTTTGGATGCATTCAAGCGCGAGAGTATGGAAAGAAAAATTCCGGACGAAGTTCGCGTAATCTACATTTCGCCGCTCAAGGCGCTGGGAAACGATATTCAGAAAAACCTGATGCGCCCCCTTTCGGGCTTGTCTCTGGAAAACAGCGTGCGCGTTTCCGTCAGAAACGGCGACACCTCGCAGAGCGAACGCAGACAGATGCTCGTTCATCCTCCGCACATACTGATCACAACGCCGGAATCACTATATCTTATGCTTTCCTCCAAATCCGGAAGGCGCATACTGTCAACCGCCAAATGTGCGATTATCGATGAATTTCACGCAACCGTATCATCAAAAAGAGGCACGCATCTCTCCCTGTCGCTGGCCAGGCTGGACAATCTGTGCGCACGACGGCTTCAGAGAATCGCGTTGTCTGCAACGATCAGGCCGCTTGATGAAGCTAAAAGGCAGCTGTCCGGAAGCGCAGAATGTGAAATCATCAGCCCCGAATCCGAAAAGAAGACGGAGCTGATTGTAGACAGCTCCGAAAAGGATATGCGCATTCTTCCGGAAAACAGCATATGGCCTTCCATTGCCGAGCGGATGATCCGCCATATGCAAAAAAGCAAAACCACCCTTGTCTTTACAGAGGGCAGAGCCAGCTGCGAAAGGCTGGCGCAGAATATCAATGAAAAGCTTAAGGGCGAATATGCGCTGACCCATCACGGCTGCGTTTCAAAGGAAAAGCGGCTGGCAGCGGAAAACAGCCTGAAAAACGGCGAACTTAAGGCAATGATCGCCACCTCGTCCATGGAACTGGGCATAGACGTCGGAGATATCGATCAGGTTGTTCAGGTCGGAAATCCGATGAGCGTTTCCGCGCTTATGCAGCGAATGGGCCGCGCCGGGCATAGCCCCGGTCGGGTGAGCCGCATGTGCATATACCCAAAAACCGCTTACGACGCCGTTTCCTGTGCGCTGACAGCCAAAGCCGCATCGCTCGGACAAATCGAGCGTGTCCACGCGTGCGAAATGAGCCTTGACATATTGTCTCAGCATCTGGTTTCCATGGCGTCTGCCGGCGGCGAATATACAGTAGCGGAAGCCGTCCGCATACTTTCCGGAGCGTATCCGTATCGAAACCTGACGGAGGACATCGTAAAAAGCGTACTCGTCATGCTGGCGGGCGATTATGAACACGGCGAGGATAAGCCGGTCAGGCCCCGGATCCTATATGATCGGCTCAGCGGAACCGTTACGGGCGATCGCTATACCGATATGCTGGCGCTTTCCTCCGGCGGCACCATTCCCGACCGGGGCTGGTATGCCGTAACACTTGCAGACGGCACGCGCTTGGGAGAATTGGACGAGGAATATGTGTTTGAAGCAAGAATCGGCGACAAGTTTCTGCTGGGCGCATTTCCATGGAAAATCATAAACATCACGCGCGACCGGGTGATTGTCGAGAAAACCACGCGCTCAGGCGCACAGTCTCCGTTCTGGAAGGGCGACGGCGCCATGCGCGCATACGAAACCGGAATCGCATTCGGAAAACATATGAAGCGCTTGTCGGAAAGCGCGCAAAACGGAAAGCATGCGCTGATTAAGGCGCTGATGGATATGCACCTTACAGAGAATGCCGCCATGAACGCGTCAAGACTTCTGCTTGAACAGCTCAGCTATACAGACGCCCTACCGACCGAACAAACCGTTATCTTCGAGCATTTCAAGGATGAAGCGGGCGAGCACCAGCTGATGATCCATTCCGTTTTCGGCGGCCGCGTAAACCGCGCGCTCGGCATGCTGCTGGCGAAAGAAGCGCAAAGGCTTACGGGGACGGATGTACGTGCATACGATGATGACGACGGCATCCTCCTTTGCCTGATCGGCGGAAAAGCAGTACCCGATGGGCTGATATACTCCCTGAACCCGGAAACTGTCCGAAACGATATATGCACCCTTCTGCCCGTATCGCCCATGTTTACAATGCAGTTCCGATATAACGCACAGCGCGCCATGATGATGGGCGCAAGAAGCGGCAAGCGGTCGCCGCTTTGGATACAGCGCCTACGGGGCGCGGAAACGCTGTCCATAGCGGCAAAATACAATCAGCACCCCATAATCCTGGAAACCATGCGCGAATGCGCGGAACACATACTGGATCTTGACGCTCTCAAGGACGTGCTCATCGGAGTACAAACGGGAAGAATCAGCGTATTGGAAATACACAACGAAACGCCTTCGCCCATGTGTCTTAACCTTCGCCGCCAGGTGGAAGCGGATCTTATGTATGAAAGCGTCATCCCCTCCGCCGCCGGAATGATTTCGAAGGCCAACGAGGGTTCGCTTACTCCCCTCCCCGCTGCCGTTTCTAAAGCCGCGGACGTACTGAAGCATCCAAGAAACGAAGAAGAAGCCCATACGCTTCTCATGCAAAGGGGCGACATACTGCCACACGAAACAGAAATTCCGGTTGATTGGCTGATCGAACTTTCCAAAAAAGGACGCGCCAGATATATAGAGCCGGGGCTCTGGATTGCCCGGGAGCACGAAAAGGAATATGAAGATGCGCTTTTGCGGGCATCGGATATTGCTTTGTCCCGGATTATCCGTCGGCTCACGCGCTATACGAACGGACAGAGCATCGGCAGCTTCATGAGCCGATACGGCGTTGACGAAGAGCGGACGCAGCGTATAATAGCAGATCTTTCGCAAGCAGGCGATATTATTCCGTTTGAAGACATTTATGTTCATAAAGATGTATACGAAAATGCCCGGCAGCACACTGTTGCCATCCGGCGCAGAGAGGTTCAGACCCTCTCCTCCGAGCGCTACGCCGACGCCCTTACGTCGCGCGTGCGTACAGGCACATCCGCAATCGAGCAGCTTACGTGCGCGCTTCACTCGCTCATCCTCACCCCATTCCCCTATGATGCATGGGAGGAATATATCCTGCCCGCCCGAGTGACGGGATACCGCCCGCAGATGCTGGATGACCAGCTGTCAACAGGCAGGTTCTTCTATGCGGTGCACCCGGGCGAAAAGCCTTTCATATCCTTCCATCTGCCGGAGGAAGAGGACATACAACAGGATCCTGAAATTCCGGAAGCGCTTACGGATTGCGAAAAACAGGTGTTCATGTTTTTAAAAGCCCGCGGCGCAAGCTTTGCGCGCGCAATCTCCGCAGGCGCCGGCATACCAGATGTCCGAAAGGCGCTGAAATCCCTGTTTGAGAAAGGCTATATCCGTCAGGACCGGTTTGCGCCTGTTCGTCAGTGGTTCAAGGAAGAAAAGGGTGCAAGCAAAACCATCGTCAGGAGCCGTATTCACACTATGGATGCGGGTCGATGGGAAATCTGCCGTCCACTGAAAGAAAAAACTCATGTTGAAATTCTTGATGGAATCTTTGATACCTATCTGATTGCCTCAAAAGAAACGGCAAGAAACCATAACTGGCCCGCGCTTCTTGAGGTGCTTCGGCAAATGGAATACGCCGGAAAGGTCAGGCGCGGCTATTTTGTAAAAGGACTCAGCGGCATGCAGTTTGTTCGCGAATGCGATTATGAAAAGGTAAAGCTTATATTGGCGTCGCCATCCGAAATGTTCGTGTGCCTGACGGCGTCCGATCCCCTGCAGCCGTGGGGCGCCCTTTTAAAGCACGAGAGCGATTTTTCTTTTACAAGGCTTTCATCCTGCGCCGTGGTTCTTCATTCCGGCAAGCCCGTGCTTACCTTCGAAAAATCCGGTCAGACGCTTTCCGTTTATGATGAAAACTATCTCAAGGAAGCGCTGGCTTGCTTCGTTCATTCGTTCAACGCAAACGCCGTATTTACAGGAAAACGGAAGATCACGGTAAAATGCTGGCCGGAATGCGCAAGACAGGAATTGCTTTCGGCAGGGTTTATGCATGAAGCGCTCGATTTTGTGCTGTATCGATCATAACGGCTGCAGCCCTTGATCTCTTGTTTTGTTGCAAAGATTGTGATATGATATAGACTGGAATTATATCTGTAAGGAGCCAAATACGAATGTCGTTTTGTTCATTTGCCGAAGGGAACGCCATGTTCGGTTCAACGCCCGTTGAGAACATGTTCATACTGGAATACATGCCGGCAGCGCCCGGAGATTTTGTGCGCGTATTCCTTTACGGGCTCATGATCTGCCATCACCCGGAGATGAACGAGGATATCGACAGCATGGCGCGCGTGCTGCGCGTAGACAGGGATACGGTTTTAAACGCCTATCGCTATTGGGAGCGCGAAGGGCTTGTCATGAAGCTATCCGACAATCCTCCGTCGTTTGAATACATATCCCTGAGTCATCAGGTAGCCTCCGGCGAACCGATGGACGAAGTATACAAATACCGGAATTTCAATCAGGAGCTTCAGCTGGCATTGCCCGGCATGATGCTGGAAAGCCACGAAATCCGGATTGCCAACGAGTGGCTGGACATATTAAAGCTTCCGGAGGACGTTGTCATTCTGATGGTCAGAGCCGAGGTCGCGCGAAGAGGCCAAAAACTCCCCTCTCCCCGAACGCTTTTTAAGCATCTGAACGAAACGGCGCTCGAATGGGCGAAGGCCGGCATAAAGACTATACAGCAGGCGGAGGAATTCGCACTCAAAAGCAGCGCCGCACAGCAAAACGCAAGCGCCGTTATTCGCCAGTTCGGCCTTTCCCGCGCAGCGACCAAAGACGAAGTAGAGCTCGCGGAAAAATGGACCAACGAATGGAATCTTACAAAAGAGGATATCCTTCGCGCCTGCGCCGATACCGTAAAAAGCGCCAATCCTTCCTTCGCTTATCTGGATAAAATCCTTCTTTCGCGCATGGAAAACGGAAACGATGAAAAGCTGCGCGAGGAGGTCAAAAGGCTGATAAACCACCTCGGCATCATGACGCGCCCCACCAGCGCACAGCTTAATGCCTATAAAGCGTTTCTGGAGATGGGCTTTGATTTCGGAGCCATCGAACAGGCTGCCATCTGGTGCGGCGAAAACAACCGGAACACTTTTGAAGATATTGCCAGAAAGCTTGAACAATGGAAGAAAATCGGCGCTTTCACGCTTCAGGACATCGAAGAAGAAAGGCGCGTACAGAAGCAGTTCACCGACATAACGCTTTCCATATTTGAACGGTGCGGCGTCGATAAAAAAGTTACCAAAAGCGACATCTCTCTTGTGAAAATCTGGTCGGCGCTGATTGAGCTTGACGCTATCCTGTTTGCCGCTGAATGTGCAAACGGCACGCAGGCGCCGATGAAATACATAAACAAGCTCGTATCCTCCTGGAGCGCGAAGGGAATACGGACGCTTGAAAACGCGCAGAAGGAATACAAGCAGCTTAGGGAAACCACCCAGCCGACTGGCAGCGCAAAAAAACCAGCATACGCGCAGAGGAACGTTACCGATGAAGAGTTTGAAACGGGATTCTTTGTGGACGTAATGAACAGAAAGAAGGCAGATGAATGACGCGCGAAGAAGCCATCCGTTTGATTACAGACGAATACCAGCAAAAGCAGACGCGGGAGATTAACCGCCTGCGCGCAAGGGAACTGGAGGCCGTAAACGCCAATCCCGAAATCGGCCGCCTGCTGGCAGCGCGCGCGGCTTTGCCCGTTGAAAGCATGCGCATGGCCATGGCGGATCAGGCGCACGCACAGGAAATCGCAAAGAAAATGCGGGAAAACGGCCAGCGGCTGAACGCTGAAATCCGCGCGCTGCTCATAGCGTCGGGCTTTGAGGAAAACTATCTGAAGCTCAGATACGAATGCCCTCTCTGCCGGGATACCGGCTATACGGACGGCGTTCCCCAGCAGATGTGCGAATGCTTTGCGAAGCGTCTTCGCGAGGTTGAGCGCGAGGCGGACGGCGTAACGGATCTTTCGAGCCAAAGCTTTGAGGCTTATGATGAAAACCGGATCCCGGACGAAGTCGTAACCGGGGAAGTAACCCAGCGCGCGCTGACCGGCAGAATTCGAGAGCTTTGCGAGGAATATGCAAATGCTTATCCCAACACCTATAAGCCCAACCTGATGCTGATGGGCGAAGCGGGCCTTGGAAAAACCTTCCTTTTAAGCGCCATTGCCGGCCGCGTAGAGGAACGCGGATATCCGTCCACTGTCGTAAGCGCCTATAAGCTGATTGAGGTTATGCGTGAAAAGCATTTCCATATGGAATCAAGCGCCGGTGATTTTGAAAGACTGATGAACTGCCCGCTGCTCCTGATTGACGATCTCGGGTGCGAACCGATGCTGAGAAACATCACACAGGAATATCTGTTCGTTCTGATAAACGATAGAATCATCAAGCGCAAGCATACCGTAATCGCTACGAACCTTACGCCCGCAATGCTTAAGGAACGATATGGCGAACGCATTATGTCCAGGCTGTGTGATAAATCGGTCACCGACTCCGTGCGTCTTATGGGAAAGGATCTGAGGCGCATATGACAGCGGAAGAAAGAGCGGTATACCGGTATCTCGCCGAAAAGCGGATTTGCTACCGTTTGGCCCGCCATCACCGCGTGAGCGCAATCAAAGACTGCGTTGTTTCGGAAGCGCTGCTGGGCGGCCTGATGCCCAGGAATCTGTTCCTTCAGCCGAGAAACGGCTCCAGCACATTTCTGTTCATCCTGCATCCCGAAAGTCCGTTCAGAACATCCCATGTGAGCCGACAGGCAAATTCGTCGCGGCTGTCGTTCGGATCGGAGGAGGCGCTGAAGCAAATGCTTCATACGCATCCAGGCGCAGTCAGTCCCCTTGGGCTGATCTTCGAAAGTGCGAAGGACGTTTCGCTGCTCATCGACAGAAAGCTTCTTGCCGAAAAGACGCTTATCTTCCATCCGCTTGAAAACACAGCCTCTCTGCGGATGGATGCAGAAACTTTCTTTCACGGGTTTCTTAGGTCTTTACAAAAAAACTACCTGCTGATCGATACGGAATAAATCAGGAAAGGATATACCGATGAAAAAAAACAGGGCGCTGCGGGCGGCCATCTACCGCACTCCCCTGCCCGGCGGAAAGTTGATACTGCTGGGCGCGCTTGTTATGCTCATATGGGCTGTATGGGAATGCGCGGTTCGGATTGATGCGATGGACGGAATGACCAGGGCATATTTTAACCTTGTCAAAGATGGAAAATTATCGCTTCCCGACGCATTTTCAAACATCTGGAACACGCCCAAAGCCCGTCAGGATTGGCTAAATCCCGCGTATCTTTGCCTGATCGCCTTGTTTTCCGTAATCGCCGTGTTCCTTCACAACAAATGGAAAACTGCGTTTCTTTTCGTACCGGCATGCGTGCTGATTCTCTTTTACAAGCCTACGGATTCCTTGATCCTCTCCGCTTTCAACCTGTTTGAGGTTATCAAGTTTGCAGCCGCAGGCGCAGTGGCAGTCGGAAACGGCATGAACGTATACGCAGCCTTGCACAGGCGGAGAATGTATATAAAACGGCTGAAAGAGCGCGAACGGCGCAGAAAGCTGGCAGCCTGTAAACACGGACGAAATCCGAAAACATTGATTCCCCAGAGGCTGCTCTCCGCAAAAAGCGCAAGGCGTTAGCCTTCGAAATGTAAATCCGATATTCTGAAAACAGGTTACGCTTCTTATTCTTAAAAGATTAGAGGACTGATGATTTATGCGCATTATCATTGCCGGTGGCGGAAAAATGGGCCTGATGCTCGCCGAAAAGTTGATTTTGGAAAAGCATAACGTGACCATTATCGACAGGGATGAACGGGTACTTGAGCACTGTATGGATACGCTGGACGCATTGACAGTGAAGGGAAACGGCGTAAGCCTGGAGACCCTGAAGGAAGCGGATGTAAAGCATGCCGACGTCGTTATAGCAACGACGCTCAGCGATGAAACGAATATGCTTTGCTGCCTGACCGCCAAGCTTCAGGGCGCTAAATACACCATTGCCCGTATACGCGATCCGGAATACCTTTCAAGCCTTTCTTTTATTATGAAAGAGCTGTTTATCAACTATGTAGTCAACCCCGAACGCGCAACTGCACGCGAAATCAGCCGTATGCTGCGACTTCCCTTTGCAGCAAGCATTGAAACTTTTGCGCGCGGACGCGTGGAAATGGTAGAGCTTCATACAAACGGACATGAACCGTTTTTAAACATCCCTCTGAAAGATCTTTACAGTAAAAACTCGCACCTGCCGCGCGTGCTGTTTTGCGCGGTAGAGCGCGACGGACATGCCGTCATTCCCAAAGGTGATTTTGTCATTCATCCGGGCGACAGTGTTTTCGTCGCATCGGACACCTCCACGATCAGCGCATTTTTCAAAGCCATCGGTAGGAATACGCGCGGCGTACGCGATGCAATGATCGTTGGCGGCAGCCGCATTGCCTATTATCTAGCGACCCTTTTGAAAGAATCGGGCGTAAAGGCGACGATTATTGAGCAGAAAGAGGAAAAAGCCCGTTGGCTGAGCGAAGAGCTTCGGGACGTTACGATTATTCACGGCGACGGAACAGATCAGCAGCTGCTGTTAAGCGAGGGTCTGCAGGAGGCGAGTTCGTTTATCACACTGACCGACAGGGATGAAGAAAACCTGATGGCAGGATTGTACGCAACAAAGCAAATGTCCGGCAAAGTAATCGTAAAAAGCAACCGCACAAGCTATTCGGACCTTTTAAGAAGCATGGGCCTTGAAAGCATCATCAGCCCTACGCAGATTGCCTGCGATATTGTGCTTCGAACGGTGCGCGCCAGGGCCAACGCAAGCGGAAGCTCCGTTGAGCGCGTGTATTCGCTTGCAGGCGGCAGCGCGGAAGCACTGGAATTTATCCCCCGCGCAGGCGCTCCCTATATCGGCGTCAAGCTTAAGGATTTGAAGGTTCATAAAAACGTACTGGTTGCCGTAATCGTCAGAAACGGACATGTACGCGTGCCTTTCGGCGAAGACGCTATCGAAGCGGAAGACCATGTAATTATTGTGACAAAGGAAACCGGCATTGTCGACTTGGGCGACGTACTGGGCATAAAATAACGTGAAAAAGAGATTTGTATTTAATCTGCTGGGAAAGCTGCTTCTGGTCGAAGCAATTTTGATGCTGCCCTCGTTTGTAATATCGCTAATCTGTTCAGACGGCGACCATTGGGCGTTTCTGATATCCATAATCGCCTCGGCTGTCGCCGGTTTTCCTATGGCGTTTTTTATAAAACCCGACGGAAAGCAATTGTACATGCGCGAGGGACTCGCAGTAGCCGGACTGGGTTGGCTTCTGTTATCCGCATTCGGTGCGCTGCCTTTGTATATATACGGCGCATGCGATTATGTCAGCGCGTTTTTTGAAATCACAAGTGGCTTCACAACCACAGGCGCAACCATATTTACGGAAGTGGAATCGCTTCCGCACGGCATACTGTTCTGGCGCAGCTTCACGCATTGGATCGGCGGCATGGGCGTGCTCGTATTCACAACAGCGCTGCTCCCCACCATCGGCGGGCGCGGCGGATATCTTGCACGCGCAGAAAGCGCCGGCCCCTCCTTTTCCAAGCTTGCGCCAAAGCTGGGCGATTCCTCCAAGATTCTGTACCTGATTTACACAGCGCTCACCGTCCTTATGACAATATGCCTTTTACTTGCAGGAATGCCGCTGTTTGACGCATTAATACACGCCTTTGGAACAGCAGGCACCGGCGGCTTTTCCAACCGGAATCTGAGCGTTGCGGCGTATAACAGCCCGGCAATTGAAATCATCGTTTCCGTGTTCATGCTTCTGTTCGGCTTGAATTTCGCGCTGTTTTTCAGGCTCATCCTCCGCGATTTCCGGGGCATCGTAAAAAATGAAGAAGCCCGCGTATACCTTATCATTGCCGTTCTGTCCATATTGTTTATCGCCATAGATCTTCTGAAAATATACGATAATTTCTGGACCTCGCTCCGGTATTCCATGTTCCAGGTGCCTACCATTATGTCCACATCAGGCTTTGCAACAGCGGACTTTAACGTATGGCCCGCTTTTTCAAAGGTTCTTCTGCTCATGCTGATGCTGTTCGGCTCCTGCGCGGGCTCTACAGCCGGCGGTCTTAAGATGATCCGAGTGATCATGCTTACAAAAATGGCATTCCGGGAAATCCGCCATGCATTCCAGCCCCGGAAGGTACACGTCATCAAAATTGAGGGTAAGAGCGTTTCGGAGGATGCGCTTTCCGGAACGGGCACCTTCTTCTTTACCTACATTGCTATACTTCTTCTGGGGGCTCTGATCGTATCGCTGGACGGAAGCGACCTTCTGACGTCTGTAACCGCTTCTCTCGCCTGTCTTTCCAATATCGGCCCCGGCCTGGGAGAGGTTGGCCCGATGGGCAATTTCGCTTCCTTCTCAGCGGCAGTGAAAATCGTTCTTTCCTTTATCATGCTTGCAGGCAGACTGGAAATTTTCCCTATACTGATCCTGTTCCATCCCGCTGCCTGGAAAAGAAGCTGACCGTGATGTCCCTATAAAACAAAACGCGGCTCGTTTAAGAAGCCGCGTTTTGTTTTATAAAAGTTTCGCTATTTCAGGCTCCAGCCGTGATCCGCATGATAGATCATTAGCTTAGTCATGCCGCCGTCAATGGCAATATTCTCGCCTGTAATAAATCCCGCTTTGTCGGATGCCAGAAACAACGCCATATGGGCAATATCATCCGGATGTCCCACGCGCCCTGCAGGCTGCTGATAGGCGTCCGGTCCCTCATATACCGTATAATCCGTATCGATCCAGCCCGGAGAAATGGAGTTTACGCGCACCCGTCCGGAAAGGCTGACTGCAAGCGCATGGGTCAGCGCATGAATGCCTCCCTTGGCTGCCGTGTAGCTTTCCGTCTGCGGCTGACTCATCCGGTCGCGGGAGGAGGATATGTTGATGATGGAAGCCCCCGGTGCAAAATGCGCATTAAACAGCTTTGACAGATAGAACGGCGCTGTGACGCCGACAGTCAGCGCCTGCGTGAATTCTTCAAAAGAGCACTCGTCAATGCCGCGCATTGCGGGCGGCGCGTTATTGATAAGGCAGTCAATCGTTCCACTTTCCGAAATCACATGATCCCGGAACGCCTCAAGCGTCTTTTTATCTGAAATATCGCCGACAAAATGATCGCCGGGCAGAACATCAATCACATGACACCTTGCGCCGTTTTTTTCGAACGCCCTTCTGATTGCAAGACCAATACCGTGCGCCCCACCGGTAATAACCACAGTTTTTCCGGAAAACATGCCTGATTCCTCCCTTTATTTGTTCAGCCGTATACCTCGTCAATCGCGCGCCTTGTAATCTTGACAAAATCCGTGAAACGGCCCTTTTCACCCCGAACCGTATGCGTATCCCTGAGAATAATCTCAGGATATCCGGCTTTGGCTTCCTCAAGGCTCTTTTTCATATAGGCAAACACGCGCTTCTCATCAAAACACTCGCCCGCAAGATGCGCAGGGTTGGGTTTCCACGTAAGAATATAGTCCTTTTTAAGCCGCTTTGCCATTTTCTCAAGATTGGCCCACGGGCAGGCGGCAACGCGGCGAAGATTCTGAAGGGTAAGCACCGCGTCAAGCTTTTCCGTCAGATCGTCGCAGCAGCCATATCCGGTCAGCCCAAAGGGAGAAAGCAGCGCCCGGTCATACGGGTAGATAAATTCTGCAAACATTTCCGGAGATACACAGGAGAATTCCTGCGCCTCCGCAGCAGCCCACACGTGCGAAAGCGGTACTCTTTTTCCGCTTTCGTCAGGCAAATCGTTTGTATAGCCAAGACCGCCGGTATAGTGGTAGGTATAGTCGTTATTGCATTCGATCAGCCCTGCGCGCGCAGCCTTCTCCGTAAGCTCGCGCAGGCCTTCCGCAAAAAAGGCAAATACATCCTTTACCATGTTCTCCTCATCGATTAAATCGACAAGCATGTTGTCAAGACCGCGAAAATCGCAGTATATATGGGCGATGTGGTAATCAATCACCTTTATGCCCGTAAGCTTTACATTCAAGAATTGACCGCAGGCATCTGTCAGTTCCTTTACTTTTTTGATCGCATCCTTTTCATCCACATACAGATCCGGCTTTTTCAGCTTTTTCCAGTCGGACGGCTTTTCTATTACCGGCTGAAATCCCCATGAGCCTCGGCCGGTCTGATCCCTTCGGGTATATTCAAGCCCCCAGTCCCTGTTTACGGGAATGGAAGAAATGGGAATATCAAACGAGTTTTCAATAGGCGTATCATCACCAATGTGCTGAAAGCGGAATATGCGCTTTCTCAATTCCCTCTCCACATCGCGGGCAAAGGCATCTGTGGTTAAAAGCTCATTTTCCCCGATCAGCTCCGTCCATGAGCCCTCGGGCGATACGAAAACAGGCGGTCTGTTTCCCCGAAGGGAAGTGTGTTTTTTCCATAATTCCCGTTTTTCCGCCTGCTCCGGCATATGAGCGATATCAAAAACCTGCGCCGAAAGCGACATCAATATCCCTTTATCTTCGGCTGTAAACACCTTTATCCCCCCCTTAAAACGTATAACGAATTGTACCATATCCATCCGCCCGAAATCAATCGCAAAAGACCGCAAAACATTGGTGCGGTTGCAATTTGCATTTAATTGGTGTATAATGCATAATTGGTAGGAATATCTTTTTTACGGAGGAGTCATGGCAGCAACAAAATCCACCCCCACGCGTGCAAACCGTAAAGCCCCCGCAGGCCGTCCGGCAGCCTCTCGCAAGAAGCCCGATCAGGAACCAAGACGCGAAGTACTCGGTACGCTCTTTATCGTTGTAACGGTAATTATCATATTGATCGCAATTGTTTTCCATCCGACGGAGTATTCCATCGGCTATTCCGTATACCGACTGATCACCGGCCTGTTTGGAAATATGATATGGGTTCTGGCCCTTGCAACCGCTGCATCGGCCTATTTGTCATTCCGTTCCGGAGATGATTCGCCAACGCTTGGAAAATGCTGTTTAATGGTGTTTGTGCTGGCGTTTCTGCTTCTGACCGCCATTGAAGTTTTCTACATCCGGGACATTGCCGAGAATATGAACTATACCGGCTATGTCAATTTCCTTTCCTATTCTTATCGTGCGCATACGGGCAGCGGCCTGATGGGCGCGCTGCTGGCATGGCCCCTATACAGCCTGTTTTCCGAAATCGGAGCGATACTGGTTGTACTGATGCTGGCGCTTCTGGCGCTTGTCGGAATGCGCGCCTTCTCCATCCGCGCGCTGGGCTCCAGACTCTCCTCTCGCATTGATTCCTATAAGGCTGCGCGAAACGAGCGCCGTTACGAAGACGAATCCCGCACGGAGGAAGAGGAAAAACCGCGAACCGCCAAGCATATCCCTTCCAAAAAGGCAGCATATGCTCTTGAAAAGACGGCGCATGAGAAATCATATCGCGTAAGAAATGCAGCGCGCAGCCGTTCCGCTTCCAAAACCGACGATATTTTCACCGTCCGCCCCTCATACCGAAGAAAACCGGGCGAAGGACTGTATAACGAACGAATGGACGACGACTATGTGGACACTACCGCACCTATCCGCCTTCCCAACCTGAAAAAGGGAGAACGCCGCATAACGCCGGTAAAGTCCGCCTCGAAGGAGTTTGAAATTCCCGAGATCGAGCCTTCTGTACAGAGCACGTATTACGGCGAAGAGTATAAGCCTGCATCGACCAGACCTTCCAAAAAGGGTTCAAAAGCTGCAAAGCCTGTAAAGAAGGCGCCCGTTATTGAGCAGATCGACCTGATGACTGCCGTACGCGAGGAAGATCCGGAAGTCAGGAACAAGAAGTATGTGAAAAACGCCCTCAAAAAGCATGACCGCAAGGCAAAGCCGGTGCTTACATATTCTCTGGACGATACCGAATACGCAAAAAAGACCGCTGCAAAGAAAAATGCAGCAAAAAAAGAGGATCCTGAAATCATGCCCGAAATCAAGCTTCCTAATATTCTTAACGAAGAAGATTTTCCGGCAAGAAGTGCAAAGCCTGCAGGAAACAAGCCGGCAGAAAAGCCTGCCATCGTTTCCGAGCCCGCTGCGCCCGTAAAAAAGGCAGCTCCGGCCCCCAAGCCCTCCTTCTTTGAGGACGAACCCGTACCTGAAACCAAGAAAGAATCCCCCAAAGGTCCCGCGCCCTTTAAGCCTACAAGCGGCATCACTCAGACGGAAAACTCAGGAGAATACTCCTTCCCGCCCATTGATCTGATGGAGGCCGCCGAAGAGCCTAAGCGAAACGAATCAGGCTACGATCCACAGGATATGCAGCGCGCAGAGATTCTTGTAAATACGTTCAAGAACTTCTCCATTCCCGTAAAGATCACGGGCATATCGCACGGTCCTGCCGTGACGCGCTTTGAGCTTCTGCCCTCCCCCGGCATCAAGGTCGGACGCCTTGCTTCCTACACGGATGACATTGCCATGAACCTTGCCGCCGTTTCCGTACGCATTGAAGCGCCAATTCCCGGAAAAAGCGCCGTCGGCATTGAAGTACCGAACGTGAAAAAGGAAATTGTGCGTCTGCGGAATGTGCTTGAATCCAAGGAAGCAAAGAACGCTTCCTCGCGTCTGACGGTGGCGCTCGGCAAGGACAACAGCGGAAAATATATTCTGGCCGATCTGGCCAGCATGCCGCATGTGCTCATTGCCGGTCAAACCGGCAGCGGAAAAAGCGTCTGCATCAACACCATTATCATCTCCATCCTCTACCGCGCAACGCCCGACGAGGTGCGCATGATCCTGATTGATCCCAAGATGGTAGAGCTGAACGCCTACAACACCATTCCGCACCTGCTGGTTCCCGTTGTTACCGATCCTAAGAAAGCTGCAAGCGTACTGGAATGGGCGGTTTCCGAAATGACACGCCGATACAAGGAATTCGCCGCGCATGGCGCCAGAAACATCCAGTCCTACAACCAGAAGCTGCCGCCCGATGAAAAGAAAATGCCGCAGATCGTACTGATTGTAGACGAGCTCGCCGACCTGATGATGACAGCGCCCCGCGATGTGGAAGAAGCAATCAACCGCCTGGCACAGCTGGCGCGTGCCGCCGGCATTCATCTGGTCATTGCTACTCAGCGTCCGTCAGTAGACATTATCACAGGCGTTATCAAGGCCAACATTCCCACGCGTATTGCCTTTACCGTTGCCAGCGGCGTTGACAGCCGTACGATTCTTGACAGCTATGGCGCTGAAAAACTGCTTGGCAAGGGCGACATGCTGTATTTGCCGTCCGACCGCAACAAGCCCCTGCGCGTACAGGGCGCATGGGTAAGCGAGGCGGAGGTACAAGCAGTGGTAGACTACATTTCGCAGACCGAAAGCACCAATTTTGACGAAGATATTCTGGAGCATATGGAAAATGCCGTACTGTCCGACGCCGAAAAGCACGACAAGACAAAAAATGACGAAGAGAATACGGTTGACGAACTTTTCCAGATCGCCGTGAAATGCGTAATCGACGCCGGTCAGGCCTCCATCAGCATGCTGCAGCGAAAGCTGCGTGTAGGCTATGCCCGCGCCGGCCGCCTGATCGATGAAATGGCAGCGCGCGGCATTGTAAGCCAGTCGGAAGGCTCCAAATCGCGCGAGGTACTTTTGACGCGCGAGCAATATCAGGAGCTGTTCCCTGATGATACCCTGAATAACGTCTGACAAATCACAAACGGAAGGTGAGCACTATTGAAAAAGGTCGGTATGGTATCGCTTGGCTGCTGCAAAAACCGCGTGGACAGCGAAGTCCTGCTCGGCATTCTGAAGGACAACGGGTACGAAATCGTCTCCGACCCGAAAGAAGCCGAAATCGTATTTGTAAATACATGCGGCTTTATTGCCCCCGCCAAGGAAGAATCCATTGAAACCATATTTGAAATGGCCGAATACAAAAAGACAGGAAAACTGGAAAAGCTGTTTGTCACAGGCTGTCTTTCCCAGAGATATTCCGAAGAATTGTATGAGGAAATGCCGGAAGTGGATGGATTTATGGGCGTTTCCGATTATGAAAGCGTGCTGGCGATGCTCAAAAAAGCCAATCAGGGGCACCGTCCCATGCATATGAGAGACGGAGAGCGGTTTATAAAGGCGGATCGAGTGCTGACCACGCCGCCCTATACGGCATATGTCAAAATCTCCGACGGCTGCGACAACAAGTGCACCTATTGCGCGATTCCGCTGATCCGCGGGCCGTACCGTTCACGTCCATATGACGATATTATGGAGGAATGCCGCGCCTTTGCCGCACGAGGTGTAACGGAGCTGGTATTCATCGCTCAGGATACGTCGCGCTACGGAAACGATTTTGAAGGAAAGCCCCTTCTGCTTACAAAGCTGCTTCGCGACGCCAGCCAGATCGACGGTATAGAGTGGATCCGCGTTTTGTATTTCTATCCGGATACCGTTACGGACGAGCTGCTTCAGGAAATGCGCGACAATCCAAAAATCTGTCCCTATCTGGATTTACCGCTGCAGCACATCGATCCCACGATTCTTCAGCGTATGAACCGGCGCGGAACGCCGGAGCAAATCAAAGATATCCTGCGCCGAGTACGGGAGTACGGCATCTTCGCCAGAACCACAATGATCGTAGGCTTCCCCGGCGAAACCGACGAACAGTTCGAGTCTCTGCTCAATTTTGTCAAAGAAACAAAATTTGACCGGCTGGGCGCGTTTACCTATTCGCCTGAGGACGATACGCCGGCAGCGGTAATGCCCGGTCAGATCGAGGAAGAGGTTAAGCAGCAGCGTCTGGATGTGCTGATGATGCTTCAGCAGGAGATTTCTCTGGAAAGCAATCAGAAACGCATCGGCCAAACGGTGAAGGTTTTGGTAGAAGGCCATGAGGATGGGCTGTACATTGCCCGAAGTCAGCTGGAAGCGCCGGAAATTGATGGCGTCATCCGCTTTTCAGGAAATGGGACCCTTGCCTCGGGCGAATACGTAAATGTACGAATCACAGACTGCGATGCATATGATTTGATGGGGGTGTTGATTGAATGAATCTGCCGAATAAGTTAACCGTTCTCAGAATCCTTCTCGTACCTTTTTTTGTAGTATTCATCTCTCTTAAAAACAGTTCCGTATGTCAGATCATCGGTCTGGCCATCTTTATCATCGCTTCTTTAACCGATCTGGCTGACGGAAAAATCGCCCGTTCCCGCAATATGGTCACCGATTTCGGCAAATTTATGGATCCCATTGCCGACAAGCTTCTGGTTATGAGCGCGCTGATTATATTGGTTGAGCAACAGCGTATGCCCGGTTGGGTATGCATGCTCATGCTGGCTCGTGAATTCATTATCAGCGGTTTCCGTCTGGTAGCGTCCACAAAGGGCACCGTTATCGCCGCAGGCATCTGGGGCAAGCTGAAAACCGTATCCCAGATGATTTACATCCCGATGGCCATTTTCCTGGTTCCCATGAAGGAATTCGGCGAGGACGCGCACACCATTTGGGATATACTGACGGACGTCATGATGTATATCTCTCTCGCCCTTACGCTGTATTCCGGCTTCCAGTATGTATGGAAAAACAAGCAGTATATCACCGATATGTGAGATGATTCATTATGGTATGTGAAATCCTTTCCGTCGGCACGGAACTATTGATGGGGCAGGTTGCCAATACCGACGCCCAGTACATATCCCAGCGGCTGACAGCCGTCGGCATCTCCGTTTACCGCCATATGGTCGTTGGCGATAATGCAGGCCGACTGCACGAGGCGCTCGCCTCTGCGCTGGCAAGAAGCGACATGGTCATAACTACCGGCGGTCTTGGCCCGACAGAAGACGATCTTACCAAAGAAACCGTAGCCGCTCATTTTGGCCTCAAGCTGATAGAAGACGCTGACAGCCTCTCGCGTCTTAACGAAATCGCCCGCCGCTACGGGCGGAAAATGACTGAAAACAACTACAAACAGGTGCTTATGCCTGAAGGGGCTATCGTAATGCCCAATCAGGTTGGCACGGCTCCCGGCTGCATCATCGAAGCCAAAGATAAGATCGTAGCCGTTCTCCCCGGCCCGCCCTCCGAAATGAAGGCCATGTTTGAAGCGCACCTTTTCCCCTATCTTCAGAAAAAAAGCGGTCAGACGCTTGTTTCACGTTACCTTCGCATTTTCGGAATCGGCGAATCCACGCTGGAAACCATGCTGATTGACCTTTTCCATTTAGGAACGCCTACGCTCGCCCTTTATTGCTCAACCGCAGAGAATACGTTACGCTTATCCGTCATGTGCGGTCCGCATGATAACCCGGACGCCATCCTGGACCCCGTTGAAAATGAAATCCGTAATCGCCTCGGAAACGCGATATATGCAGAAGGGCTCTCAGAAACCATGGCGGGCGTTGTCTTTAAGATGCTCAGGGATAAGAAGCTTACCGTTTCATTTGCAGAAAGCTGCACGGGCGGCATGCTTGCTTCTTCCCTTGTGGATCAAAGCGGTTCGTCGGAAGTATTCAACGAAAGCTATGTCACCTATTCAAATGATGCTAAGATCAGACTCCTTGGCGTAAAACCTGAAACGCTTATGACAAAGGGCGCGGTCAGCAGGGAATGCGCCGAGGAAATGGCCGCAGGCGCAAGAAAGCGGAGCAATTCAGATTACGCGCTTTCCATTACAGGTATCGCCGGCCCGGACGGCGGAACCATCGAAAAACCCGTGGGCCTTGTTTATATCTCTCTTGCAGACAAAAACGGCTCACACGCTCATGAATTCAGATTTCACGGCAGCAGAACAGACATCAGAACCGCCAGTATCAAACACGCGATGAACCTGCTCAGGCTCGCGCTGATAAAAAATGATGAATCATAGCATACGAAACATCGGTATATTTGCTCATGTTGATGCGGGAAAAACCACGCTGTCAGAGCGCCTTCTTTTAAAAACCGGCGAAATCCGTACCTTCGGAAACGTAGATTCAGGCACTGCCCATACCGACAGACTGGATGTTGAAAGGCGGCGCGGCATCAGCGTTAAGGCAGCATGTGTGCCCCTTTCATGGAAAGGCGTTTCCATCCGTCTGATCGATACGCCCGGGCATGCCGATTTTGCCTCCGAAATCGAGCGCGGAATGTGGGCTATTGATGGCGCTGTCCTCCTTATCTCCGCCCCGGACGGCATTCAGCCGCAGACCGAGGCGCTTTTTAAGCAATTAAAAAAGCACCGGATTCCGACGCTTTTATTCCTGAACAAAATGGACAGAGGAATTTATTCCTTAGGCGAAGCGATCTCTGTGGTCAGAAAGCAGCTTACGCCCATGGCCTACGATGCGTTGAGCCCGGAGGATGAGATGTCCGCCATAGCCGAAACGGACGAAGAGGCTCTGGAGGCATATATGGAAGGCGAAGTATGGCCGGACGCGCAGCGCAGCGCCCGCGCCTCCAAATGGGTGCATACGGGCGAAATTCATCCGATTCTGGCGGGCAGCGCAATAGTCGGAGACGGCGTTGAAGCGCTGCTGGACGCTGTCATCACATACCTTCCGCCGCCGGTCCTTGCGCCAGACAAACCCCTTTCAGGCATCGTCTTTGCCGTTGAGCAGGACAGCCTGATGGGACGCGCAGCCTATGTGCGCCTGTTTTCCGGCGCGATAAAAAACCGCGAAATGGCGCCGGTTCATGTGCATACGGAAAACGAATACGGCGCGGGCGACAGCTTGGAGGAAAGAAAAATCACTCAGATCCGCTCACTGGGCGCATCCGGTAAGGGTGAAGACATCGGTGAAATGCAATCCGGCGATATTGCTGTGGTGTATGGCCTTGGCGATATCAAAACCGGCCAGATTATCGGCGAAAAAAGCCTGCTGCCAAAGAAAATTGCGGCCGGCGATATGCGCGCGCCCCTGTTTATGACAAAGGTACTGCCCGAGTCCTCGGAGCAGCTGCCCGCGCTTAAAAAAGCGCTAGAAACGCTTTCAGCAGAGGATCCGCTGCTTGATGTTTCCATGATTGCAGGCAGCATGCATGTGAAGCTGATGGGCGCTATACAGCTGGAAGTCCTTTCGGAGGATCTTCTGTCGCGCTTCCACCTGCGCGCAAGCTTCTCGCAGCCTGAGGTCATATACCGAGAAACAATAAAACAAACTTCGGTTGGTTTTATTGCCTACACCATGCCAAAACCATGCTGGGCTGTAATCAAATTCGAAATCATACCAACGCCCCGCGGAAGCGGCGTAACATTTGAAAGTCTGGTATCTCCAAGGGAGATCAAGCTGCGCTACCAGCACCAGATCGAAAACGCCATTCCCCTGGCTGTTCGGCAGGGCATGCTGGGCTGGCAGGTGGACGACGTGCACATCCGCCTGATCGGGGGCGGAGATCACGAAATCCACACCCATCCCCTTGACTTTATCGTCGCAACGCCCATGGCGTTTATGGACGGCCTCCAAAGGGGCGGAAGCACACTTTTAGAGCCCATTCTGGAAATGGATATTACGGTAGATGAAAACGGTGCGGGAAAGATCATCGGCGAAATGAACGCCATGCGCGGGACAATTCTTTCCACAAGCGCGTCCGGCGGCAAAATGACGCTTTTATGCGAAGCCCCTGCAGCAGAATGTGCGGATTTTCCCGTGCGCTTTGCGCGCATTACCTCCGGCCGCGGCGCTCTGTCCTCTCGTTTAAAAGGCTACCGGGAATGCGACCTATCCATGGGAAAAACCTGCGAACGCCGCGGCGTACACCCACTGGATACTTCAAAATACATTCTGGCAGCCAGAAGCGCGCTGGAAGGCGGCATATTCGAACGATAAACGCCGCGAATGGAATGCCGTTCCCGCCTTCGCTACATTATAATAAGAGCATGGGACTGTTTCACTGACTGAAACAGCCCCATGCTCTTATATATCGAAGATAACTATTCCTTTTCCGCTGCGTTTCTTGCGCTCTGGCGATACTGGAGCGGCGTAACACCGGCATACTGTTTGAATTTTCTGATATAGCTGGAAACATCCGAATACCCAACCTGTGTGCACACATCCTTGATGGATATATCCGTCTGCTTTAGAAGCTTTTTGGCCTGTTCCATTCTCAGCATCGTCAGATAATCAGAAGGCGTCATATGTACGTTTTCCTTGAACTCTACTGACAGGCGCGTGGTCGTCAGTTCAAACTTATCCGCAACGCCGGACAGCGTGAAGGCAGGGTTGGAATAATTTTCCATCATATAGGCCAATATGCTTTGAATCAGCGGCATATGACCGGCGTCTCCCGTTTCTTTCATAACCTCCGCGCAGGCTTTTCTGAGCATTTCGTCCAACTCATCAGCCGACCGGCAATTGGAAAGCGTAAACAAGTCGTAAGCGCTCAGCACTTCCTGACCTCCATTGGGCGCAGCACTTACAATCGCAGCGATCACTTCGCTGTAAATCTGTCGGAAAGCAAACAGCGACATATCCGTGTTTTTCAAAAACAGCTTCAGTTCGTCAATTCTGTCATTTACGCTTTCCAGATTTCTGACTGCCAATGCCTGCCTGATGGCTTCAATGTGCGTTCGGGCCTGCAAAAGCACGCCGTTTACATCGTAAGATGCATCCCCAAACCGAAGCAGACAGGTTTCTGCGCCGACAAAGCCGCCGTCATAAGCGCTGGCCGCCTCCATATATGCATTGGGCAAATCCGCAATATCCTCATGAAGGCTACTGACCGCAACTGGCATGCGGTGCAAGCGCACGCGTTCGGCCCGGCTGAGCGCCTCTGCGTACGTCTGTATGCATCCCTCGTCGTCGCCAAATACGATAATAAGCAGCTGTTCCCGATTTAACAGCTCGGTACCCACACATACCGTCCGTTCTTCCGCTTCTTTCAAAAGATATTCAAGATATGCTTCCGCATCCTCACCCGCAGGCATTCCGGCAAGAAGCACGGCATAATACCGTTTATCAAGTTCAAGCCCCAGCGCCTCCGCTTCTTCAAATAAACCGTTTTTATCCTTTATACGTCCGGCGATCAGTTCATTTGCAAACTGACTCTTTCGGGCGGGCAGGCTTTTTTCCAGCTCCGTGTCGAGATCGCGATTTTTACTGGCAAGGTTATGAATGCCCTCGCGGATCAGATCGATGTTGTCCGCATAGGTATCGGATACATCCGCAAATTGGGCGCTCATATCGCGAATCATTCTGTAATTGTTTCTGGAAATCAGTATAATGAATCCTAGACACGGCAGCGTAAAGGAAAGCAAAATCAGCATAAAACTTCCAAATCCGCTTGCTGCCGATTTCCAGATGCTGTTTAAAGGAATTGCGGTAAAATAGGAAAAACCCTGAATGCTGCCGGGCATATTGATAAACAGATACCGTCGGCCGGCAACCAGTTTTTCGTATGCATCCGTTTCCGTCAGGCCGGCGGAAGCCGCTTCAATATAATTGGAATTGAGCGAAAAAGTCGAAGATTCAACGATGATTTTATCATTAAGCAGCATATACCGGTTGCAGCCCTCGGCAATCTCATCGTCCATAATATTCCTGAATCGTTCCTCACGAACGCCAAACACCACATTTCCCTTCGCGTTTGCATGATCAAGGCCCATCGGGATTACGAATGTTACCAGATTATGCCCATCCTCATCCGCTTCACTTATAACCAACTGGCTCTTAAATGCGCCAATCTCTCCCCGTTTTTCAATCAGCGCAGCAAATTCATTGGCGGATGCTTCTTCATAATCGTAAACTTCTCCGATAAAATCAGCGGCAGAAACCGCAGATGATGCCGAATAAAGCATATCATCGCCGTAAAAATGCACATACATAAAATCAAACACATCATAGTACAGCGCATAAGTAGAAAGCTCTCTCATGACGCGCTCTGCCATATGCGGATTTTCCCGATAGGAAAACGGCTGCGCCGCATCGGACAAGGCCAGACGCTCGGCAATATTCACCAGCGCGTTCATTTGGTTTTCGCTTTGAAAGCGCACGCTGGCAAGCCGGTTCATCTGGCTATTTTGGGTGTTTTCGTATATCGTTTTCTGGAAATGGGTGTACATATATGCGACAATGCAGGTAATCAGCACAATCAGTATCAGGATATAGGAAAGCATATACCTGACAAATGTACTTTTCCAATAACTGCAGATTTTCTGAATCACACGTTCGCCTCCGAAGGGATGAAAGCCACCCGATCACAATATTGAAATAATTATATCACAATTTCAAAGCACCCGCAAGCAGAGTGATCAGGAATGCAAAAAAGCCTGCAGACAGCATTGTCTGCAGGCTCCGCCTTGATGATCCTCAATGTTCCATCAGCTCCGTCAGCATCAGGAACGTAATGCCCTGACCATAGGCGGTAGGCGTAACGGAAATATTCTTATAATGCTCAAGCGTATGACCCATGCCCGTACCGTTGGACACGCCCTTTACGGTTCCGTCCTCGCTGATGCGTTCAATAACGGCAGCGGCTGCTTTTTTACCCATTTCCTCATATTGGGAATCCAAATAGCCCAGGCGAACGCCCTTCAGAACGCCGCATGCAATGCCGGCAGTGGCAGAGGTTTCAAGGTAGGTCTCCTCCACATCAACCAGAGTGGTATACATGCCGTTTTCACGCTGAAGCTTCCAAAGCGCAAGCACCTGATCGGAAAGGGAGGCCAGTATGTATTTAGCAACCGCGTTATCGTTCCCGATCATTTCCACAAACTCAACGCTGGCCATCGTAAACCATGCGTTTCCTCTTCCCCAGAACGCGCCGGCGAAATTGTGGCGGCGGTCAAACGTCCATCCGTGGTACCAAAGGCCTGTGATCTTATCCTGAAGATACTTAATATGAATCAAGAACTGGTAACCGGCTTCCTCCACCCATTCCTTTTTCCCAAGCACAAGGCCTGCTTTGGCAAGGAACAGCACGGTCATAAACAGCGTATCGTCCCACAGCTGCTCGTAATGCCGGTTCCATACCGTACAATGCTGAAGGCCGCCAAATTCGGTACGCGGCATATCGTTCATTACCCATTCCGCCCAGGAAACGATGTGCGGCAGATACTCCTCATTCTTCGTCTCCTCATATATGCAGGTAAGCGCCAGCATGGGCGCAACGGTATTCACATTCCTGTGCGGCTTCTCCATGGAGAATCTGCGCTGATACCATTCAATCAGGTATTGAAGAATATCCTTATCGCCGGTCTTCTTATAGGTTTTGAAAACACCGTACAGCGCAACGCCGGTAGGCCATTCCCAATTATCCATCGTCAGATGGCCACGGCTGACATCTTCGGGATCGGGCAGCTTGAGCCTGTCCAGAACGCGCTTTGCAATCTCTTCATATTGATTCATAAATCAAACCACCCTCCCGCGGAAAATGACTTCTTTTTTCTTCATTATACCCATCAAAATATGTAAAGTCAATATGCATGCGAATTCATCCGTCTAAGAACGCTTTACAGTATGCCCGTCAGGAATATTTCAAGGCCGATAAAAATCAGTATCGCCCCGCCGAGTATACCCGCTTTTCCGGCAAGCTTCGTGCCGAACCTGCGCCCAAGCACAATGCCCGCCACGCAAATAAAGAAGGTAACAACAGCAATCAGCAGGCAGCAGACAAACGCCTCCAAAAGGCCGTAATCCGAAATTGTAAAACCCACGGAAAGCGCGTCAATGGACGTGGCTACGCCCTGTACGACAAGCGCCGCCATGCCTGCGGCGGGTTTATCTTCTTCGGATTCCCGGTTGACAATCCCTTCATACAGCATTTTTCCGCCGATAAAGCCAAGCAGAATCAGCGCGATCCAGGGAATCAGCTTTTCAAAGGATGCAAAATACTCTACAACCGAATGAACGCAGATCCAGCCAATCATCGGCATGGCAAACTGAAAAAACGCAAACACGCCCGCCATCAGACTCATCCTTGCGCGCTTCATTCCGGGCTCGTTCAATCCGTTGGCAAGCGACACCGAAAACGCATCCATCGCAAGGCCTACGCCCAGAAGCATACTGTTAAAGAAGAATGCAAAACTGAAGTTCATTGCCATTCCCTCCGCAGATTGATTGCAACATAATACCCCGAGTGCAGTCTGTACGCTACACTCGGGGTCATTTTATAAAGACTCCATGTATAGCCCGCCGGTATACATGAGTCTCGCGATTTAAAACAAGCCAGGCGTGTCGCCAGTATGTTGACTTGCTACGCGCACATGCGCGCTCGCTACTCCCTCATAAGGTTATTTGAGTATACCACGACGCTTCATGGAAATCAACCAAATCCACACAATTTAACCCTGCAGCCGCCTTCTTCTAAGAAACCGTCTGCAAACCGTTTTTATATACCAATTCAGCGCCAGCATAATTACTGCTATCAGCGCAGACAGGACTACATTCAGCATGTGACTCCTTCCTTCCGTCGTTCCTTAGGGATTTCATTCCATTATATACGAAACGGACTCCATACGTTTATTATCAAGTTAGACGCAACTAACTGTACTAATTATAACCGATATAAGCGTTATTGTCAATAATCCCGCAAAAAAAAGAACGCCGCTTTCACAAAAAGCGGCGTACGGAGAGAAACGATTATTGCTTCTTATTCTTCTTAAAGATCTGCGCTCTGAACATAAGCACATTCAGCGCCAGGAACATAAAGGTAAGCATACCCAGTACTGCCCATGTCCAGCCGATGGAGTCGGCAACGTAGCCCAGAAGCAGCAGCATTGGGAAGCCAAATATAATCGCCCAAAGATTCTGATAGATCAGGTTCCCGGATGCGGGCGTTTCGAACATGGGATCGATCTCTCTTAGCAGAATCACGCCGGTAGAAGCGGTACCCGTAAGCATTCCGTACAGCGACAGGAACGCCTCGTTTTCATAATCAGGAAACAGACGTTTGGTGACAAAGCGAACGAATACATAGGTAATCACGCCGCCCACGGTACATATTGCAATGAGCGGAATCAGGAATTCTTTTTTGGTAAACGCAGTAAGATCAATCGCAGCGATGGAAGAAACAACCATAATATCGAACATGAAGCCTGAAATACGGTTAAGCAGGAAGTTGTTGGTGTATTCGCGGTGTACAACACCCATCTTTCTGAAAGCACCGATAACTGTTTTTACCAGTATAGCCGCTGCGGTTCCGACCAGGAAATTAAAGCCCCAGATCAAGCCTCGGACGGTATTGTCATAAAAAGGTATGCCGCCGAATATCCGGTTCATTCCCCACATAAACGCATAAGAAATTCCATATGCCAGAAAAATCAAACCGAACTGAACCGTGAGCTTGTCCAGCGATTCGCTCATCGGGATTTCACCGGGCGACGTAACGGAAAGATCTGCCTGACGCTGGATGTCGGAAGCGTTTTCATAGATTTTTACTGCGCCCTTTTTTCGAAGCATGTTCAGGTAAATGACGCCGCCAACAGAAGCAACGATAAAGCCGCATGCAGCAACAGAAAGGCCGAAGGAAGTTCCTCCCACAAATCCCTTTTCTTCAAAGTTGTGTCCCCAATTGTACGCCTGACCGGGACCCTGTCCATATCCCATAGGCAAAAGCGCGCCGGACGCTGCAAAGGAGCCGATCAGATAGAAGAGGATGATGGAAATGATCAGACCCACAACCAACTGAATCAGATAGGTGTTCACAACCACAAGAGAGGTATTAAAAATATCCCGTCTGGCTTTCGCGTTTCTTTGCTTATCGAGTCTTCTGAATGCAAGAGCGACAAATCCAAGGCCAAGGCCATGGTATGTGAGGGTTTCAAGCATGGCATTGTTCAGCATTTCATTGCCCGTAATGCGCTCATAAACCCAGCCGGCAAGCAAAACCAGAAATCCGGCAAGCACGCTGGATGGAATGAGCGAACGACGCAAAAAGCCAATCTGTCTGCGCAGCGCATTGGCCAGAAGCATGGCGCCCGTCAACACCGACACAAGCACGACAAATTCCCATGCGCTGGAATCCCAGAATTGTATGCTTCCATTCGACATAAAAACACCCCAAATCAAAAATATACAGTATATTATAGCATATATTCATGCAGAATCGATTTCAAAATCATAAACTTTCCTTTTCATATCCGCGCATGCTTTTCGGTTGCGGTCCATACAATATACCTTCAGGGAGGGATATGGAATGCAGCCGATGATCATGCTTACCTCCGAAACGGAAGGGCTTGTGTACATAAACGGTACGTTTCTGGGCGAGGTGCGTCCGCAGGCACCCCTGTTTAGGCCTATTGCGGCATACGGACAGGCATATATGGAATTCAAGCCGCTTAAGCCCGGATACATCTCCATTGCGCGAAGAATCGCCTTTTCTAATGCAAGCCCGGTACCCGATTCATTTCTGTCGGCACACGGGCTGAATGCCATTGCATGGCCGTTTGGAATTACCGAAATTGAATTTCTGCCTGAGCGTATCTATACCGTATGTCCCGTCGTCCGTACGATCTATGGCGGCGGAAAAACCTTCCGAATGATGTCGGGTCCAACCGCTTCTCACCTGGAAATTGATACTGCCGGCACAATTCATACCTTTCCCCTTCCTGCGAATGCAAAAGAACCCCTGTTTGCAAAGAGCGACGGTATGCTCTATGTATCAGGAGAAACAGACGAGGGCGATAAGTACGCGCTCATACTTACGGAAAACGCGGATGAACTGCTGCTGTCTTTACGCGGAAAAGACATCTCCTTCCTAGGTAACGGCAGGGTCTCACTGACGGAAAGCGCCGGTAATTCCGCCGGACATCTGCGAACGGGAATCTGGTTCAGGGAAAACGGAGAATACAGAGAAGAATCATGGTCCATTCAGCAGGATCCTTCTTTTCACTTTCAGTGCTTATCGCCCGTTGAACTCGCGCTTCACGCCGTAGAGCTTCTTCAGCTGGGACTTGACAGTGAAGCGGAAGAATGCTTTTCTAAGGATTGGCAAAAGCGCGACGAAGTTTTTTCTCTCCTTAGGCAAACATACACGGCAGCCCGATTCCATTTTTCTCCGCCCGACGGAAGAAACGCCGTGGCTGCCCTTCGCAGTATAAACGAGTTTTTGGCAGAAGCAATTCCGGTGTATTACCGATGCGAAATGGAAAACGGCGCATGGAGACTTACCGACATAAGCCTTAAATGACATTTCAGACACAAAACCGTATTTTTGAAACAATACTATAGAAAAGCGCTTTTCAACGTGCTATAATATAGTTGAGAAACGATACAGGAGGAACATTCTCATGCTTAATGAAACCACGATTTTTCTTCTGATTTTGGTAGCGCTCGTTTTTTCCGCGGTAGCATCCGCTATGGTGAACCGTAAATTCAGCAAGTTCAGTCAGGTTCCTACCGAAAAGGGAATCACCGGCGGTCAGGCAGCGCGAATGATTCTGGATGGCGCAGGGCTTAATGATGTAAGAATTGAATGCTCACACGGTCATCTGTCCGATCATTACGATCCCTCCAATCGCGTACTGCGTCTGTCGCAGGGCGTAATGAATTCATCCTCCATAGCGGCTGTCGGTGTTGCTGCCCATGAAGCCGGACACGCCATTCAACACAAGGAACAATATGCTCCCCTGATGCTCCGAACCCTCTGTGCGCAGACGACGGGCATCGGCTCGCGTCTGGCGTGGCCGCTGTTTCTGATTGGCTTAGTGTTCAGCTTCGAGCCTCTGATCTATGCGGGCATTCTTTTATACACGCTGATTTTTCTCTTTACGCTGATTACGCTTCCCGTGGAATACAACGCATCAAATCGCGCGATGGCATGTCTGACAGATTACGGCATTCTCACGCACTATGAAACGCACGGCGCAAGGGAAGTTCTTTCCGCTGCCGCAAAGACTTATGTTGCTTCTGCGCTGATGGCCGCGCTGCAGCTTCTGAGGATTCTGTCCATCGTCAACCGTGGCCGCAGCCGTGATTAAGAGGAGCTTTTCATGAACGCATACTGTCCGCTCTGCCAAAAGCTTTATGAAGGACAGGCAGGCAAAAAATGCCCGAATTGTCTGTTTTCCCATCTTCGAGTTCCCAAAGAAAACGATCCGGTGTTTCTGGATAAAGTAGGCTATATTCAGGCGGAGCTCCTGAAGGGTATGCTTGCGGACGCCGGCATTCCCTTTACACACACGGTCGGGGCAGGCGGCGCGTTCGGCATTCGTATAGGCTTTCTTCTGGAGACAATCAGCTTTTATGTACCCTATGGCGCGCTTGCAGAAGCGCAGGATATCGTAACGCTTATCAACGATGCTCCCGGAAAAACTGATGAAGATACGGAGGCGACAGACATATGAACAACATGAAATTGCGCTTCAGAAACGGTCTTGGCAAAGCGTTTACCATGAGCTACGACGACGGCGTAGAGCAGGATGTGCGCCTGATTGAGCTTATGCGCAAAAACGGCATTAAGGGTACGTTTAACCTGAGCGCCGGTTGCTTTGCAAAAAAGGGAATCGTTTATCCCACCGGTCAGGTTCACCGCAGAATGGACAAGGATACCTGCATAAGCGTATATCAGGGCAATGATATTGAAGTTGCGATCCATGGCTATACGCACCCTTTCCTCGAAGCGGTTCCCGCGCCCACAGCAATGATGGAAATCATACGCGACCGCACGGAGCTTGAAGAGGCGTTTGGCTGCATCATCCGCGGCATGGCGTATCCCTACGGAACGTATGACGACCACGTAGTGGATATCCTCCGAATGGCCGGAATCGCCTACTCCCGCACGGTGGAGGCGCGCGCAAACTTTGATATTCCAAAGGATTGGCTGCGTATGGGCGCCACCTGCCATCACAATCACCCGAAGCTCAACGAGCTTCTGGATATATTCGTAAATGAAACGCCCACCGCCCGTCAGGACGCCTTCCTCTTCTACCTGTGGGGGCATTCCTACGAGTTCGAGGGCGACGACAACTGGCAGCTGATTGAAAGTTTTCTTGAGAAAATCGGCGGACGCAGCAACGTATGGTATGCCACCAATATCGAAATTGTCGATTACGTGAACGCGTTTCGCTCGCTCATATTCTCCGTGCATGCTGACAGCGCCTATAATCCCAGCGCAATAGATGTCTGGGCGCAGGTAGACAACAGAGTGGTGCATTTCCCCGCCGGAAAGACCGTAAAACTCTGACAGTCGACGTCTTTTTGATCCCGATTAAAAGCATTAAACCGCACAGCCTGAAATGGCGCGCGGTTTCATTTTTGCCATACTCGCTTTTTCCGAGACTCATCCGGTATTTTTATACATCATATTAACCATATATGCATAATCTACAGCGATATAATGCATTTGTATGCAGGCGACAATTCATATCCACACGAACAGATCTCTTACTATTTACGGTGTTTTCCGGAATATTCCTGCATTCTGTAGAATTGTACCCGCCCATATCAAGGAAAATCCGAAATATTTGATTTTCGTCTTTCAAATATTCATACTTACCCATGCGAATGAAATTCGCATAAAATTACATAATGATTACTTGACAATGACGTTTAGTAAGTGTATATTACCCATATCGTTTTCACATACCTAAATGAGTATGGAATTCGGACGAAATACTATATTGGGAGGATATTACAATGAAGTTCACCAAGACGATCCTTGCCATGATTCTCGCAATCGTTATGGCAATGTCCATCGCTTCCGTAGCCATGGCTGAGAACGCAATCAAGCTCGGTATTATCGGCCCCCTCACCGGCCCCTATGCCCAGTATGGTCTGGCCGTAGAATACGGCGCAAAGATCGCAGCCGATGAAATCAACGCCAAGGGCGGCATTCAGTTCGAAATTCTTGCTGAGGACGATCAGGGCGACGGCGAGCTCGGCGTAAACGCTTACAACAAACTGCTCGACGACGGCGTAACCATCATGCTCGGCACCGTAACCTCCGGCTCCTGCATCGCAGTATCCGAATACGCATATGAAGAGCGAATCTTCATGCTCACTCCATCAGGTTCCGCCGATGTTATCACCGAAGGAAAGGATAACATCTATCGCGTTTGCTTCAAGGATTCCGCTCAGGGTACTGCTTCCGCTCAGTACATTGTAGACAATGCACTGGCCAGCAAGGTTGGCGTTATCTATAACAATGCGCAGGACTACTCCGTTGGTATCTACCAGTCCTTCATGGCGAAAGCTGCTGAACTGGGTCTGGAAGTTGTTGCTCAGTCTACCTTCTCCGACGATAATAACGCAGACTTCTCCGTTCAGATCGCCGATATGAAGAGCGCCGGCGCAGAGCTGGTATTCCTTCCCATCTACTACACCCCCGCTTCCATGATTCTCGCTCAGTCCAACGCCATCGGCTATCAGCCCGTATTCTTCGGCGTAGACGGCATGGACGGCATCCTCGCACTGGAAGGCTTCGACAAGAGCCTGGCTGAAGGCGTTATGCTGCTGACTC
>JAZSRC010000072.1:0-22404 GCA_045538305.1 Clostridia bacterium
CGGCGGTTGAAGGCGAGTGCGAAACAAAGTGCGTACTGCGGTGAAAACAGTTGCTCGCGAGAGGTTGTCTGCCTAAGGATAGACGAGAGGTCGAAGGCAGGGCAGAAACGTTGAGTGGTACGAAACTTGAACAGAGATGGCGTGATTGACTTCAGCTGAACCGCCGTGTACCGAACGGTACGCACGGTGGTGTGAGAGGACGGGGGTTAGCCGCCCCCTCCTACTCGATTGTCAAAGAAATGTTTTCGGGTGATTTGCTTCACGTACACAAAGCAGCAGATCGGCTCCATCAAAATAGGTACTATTTTAATGGCCTGATATCCTTGAATGGCAATTCCGAACGCGCAGGAGGCGTTTGTGAGAATTACGGAATCGCTATGGTAAATGTTGCTGCACAGATTGTCAACGCCTGTCGACGGAACCTGGTGCCATTTGAGATCCGGCATTTACTTTAAAGCTGGATTGGGAAACAACCCATCATCGCTTCGGCATCCACAAGATCGGATAGGCGGACTTCATCATCCTTTTCGTACTCTTTAATGTCATAGCCGATGGATGCGCAAAGGGCGCTTAAAACTTCCACCACTTTATATGAATCTCTCTGAAAATTCAATCCCAACAGGGAATTGAAGGAAGAAAAAGGCTGTGGTATAATGAAGTTAAAAAATGAAAAGGATCATATCAATATGAAAACACCTTTTCTTGGCTGCGCTTATTATCCCGAGGACTGGGACGAAAGCTATATTCCGGATGATATTGCAAAGATGAAGCTTGCCGGCATCAAGTGCGTGCGCATTGGAGAATTTGCGTGGCGCAAGATGGAGCCGGTTCGCGGACAATATGAATTTGAATGGCTACATAAGGTTGTGGATGCGCTGTATGATGCGGGCATTGCGGTTGTGATGGGAACGCCGACCGCGACGCCGCCCATTTGGCTGTCCGATATGCATAGGGATGTGCTGGTATTGAATGAGGGCGGCTTTCAGACCGAGCACGGCGGACGCAGACATTGCTGTTCTAACAACCCCAATTATCTGAAAGCTTCGTATGAAATTGTCGAGGCCATGGGGAAGGAATTCGGAAACGATAAAAATATCATCGGCTGGCAGCTGGATAACGAGATTTATCAGTTTGGCACTGGCTGCGTGTGCGCTCACTGCATGAAGAAATACCACGACGACCTTGAAAAGAAATACGGGACAATTGAAAATTTGAACAAGCAGTGGAACCTGAACCTGTTCAGCCAGGCATACGACCGCTTTGACCAGATTCCCGCTGCGATTCATGCGTGGCACAATCCGCACCTGAGATACGAATGGCATCATTCGCATTACGTAAGCGATATTCGCTTTATGCATGCGCAGGCAGATATTTTGAAAAAATATACAAAAGCGCCCATCGGAACCGATACCATGCCCTTTAACGGTATGGACTATGAAGAGATGTATTCGGAGTTGGACATTGTGATGTTCAATCACTATAACACGCCCGAAAACCTTACTGACGAAGTTTTCTGGTTCGACTTTTTGCGAAACATCAAGGAAACGCCCTTTTGGAACACAGAGACTGATACCACATGGAACGGCACCGTATCCATCGGTCAGGTGCTTAAGCCCGAGGGCTATTGCCGCGTGAATTCGTGGCTGCCGGTCGCGCTGGGCGGCGAGAGCAATATGTACTGGCTGTGGAGACAGCATTGGGCGGGGCATGAACTGATGCATGGCAGCGTGATTTCGCCTGAGGGAAGACCCACGCATGTGTTTAATGAGGTTCAGAAAACCGCGTCCGATTTTGAAAGATCAGCGGATTTTATCAATCATACCAAGGTGGATACGCTCGTTGCTATGCACTTTACCTCAAAATCCTGGCAGCTTTTCGATCAGCAGCCGATTCTTGATGGCAATTCCTATAGCCATGAGCTGATGGCCTTGCATAGGAGCCTGATGAAAAAGGGCGTTCGTCCGGACGTGATCGGCGCAAGGAATGACCTAAGTAAATATAAACTCATTTTTACCCCGCTTCAGATGACGCTGGAAGACGACGATATGGCCAGGAGAATCGAAAAGTGGGTAAAGGAAGGCGGCGTATGGGTTGCGGGTCCGATGACTGATATCCGCAATTCCATTGGCGCGCACTATACCGACCGCGCCATGGGCATGATCGAAAGCATGCTTGGCGTTCAGCTTTCCTATACCGTTCCGACGGACGGCAAATATCTGAAAGCCTGTTGGACGGACGGAAGCGAAATTACCGTCCGCAAGTGGGCAGAGGCGTATGACCTTTTCCAAAACGGCGAGTCGCTTGCGGATATTGCGCAAGGCCACTCTGCGCTGATTGGAAAATCCGTTATCAGCCGCCACAAATACGGAAAGGGCGAAGTCATACTGCTCGGCGCACTGAGCGACGAAGCGGGATACAAAAAGCTTGTTTCCTTCGCGCTTGAGGACGCCGGTATTGAAGGCGCAAGGACCGAAGGCACGCTGGTTGTCATTCCGCGAAAGGGCGATTTGCAAAAAGGCATGATCGTCATCGAAGTTGCAAACGAAACAGGCGAAATTGCGCTTGAAAACAAAATGACCGACATCCTGACCGGCGTTCAATACGAAGGCTGTATGAAGGTCGAACCCTATAGCGTTTATGTGCTTGAAGGATGAAAAAAGCAAATGATGCACATAAAGGATATGCTTTTAAGCAGCTTGCCAAAGTTGATGTTGCTTCATTTTTCGTCGCCGTATTCGCCTTAAAGCTTCCTTGATCTTTGCTCCCGAGACCTATTCTGATTTGGTTTCGCAAGGTTCTTTTGTTTTGTGTAATATTTTGTAAACAAAAGCCAATTGACAGAATACTCTCTACACTTATAATTTATCAGAGAGCATTTGACTTGTGGGGAAATGTTCGGAAATCGCGAATCGGGATGCTATTGATTTGCGGATGCGATTTGCAGGACACTTTTTGAGGTTTTTACGGATACTTTTCCCGAGGCAAGCCAGGCTTGAATTGGGAACAGAAAGCGATGTGCGAAACAATTGTCTGCTCTTGATTTGTTTGAAAGAGTTTGCTTGCAAGGGCGTAACGCGCAGACTACTGAAAAAGTATACCAAAGAAAGGAAGAGGGAAATGGCGAAAAAAACGCCGGTTAACAGTTTATTCAAAAAGAGATTGGGGAAAGCATATTTTTTGCTATGGTTATTGTATATTGGGTTGCAGTTTTTTATGATCTACAGATACAATCACCGGGTTTACTATATGCGGAGTTTCAGAGTTGAAAGTTATTTGCCGGATGCGCTGATATTTGCTTCCTTTGTTTTGTTTTATGGGAAACGAAAGATTCCGGCAGCAATCTTAAGCCTTTCGTCAGTTGCAATCATCGTTATGTCTGATATATCAACAATAAACATGAGCGGCATTGCCATCATTGGTACCCGCTTTGCCATCCATGTAATACTTGCCATTGGCGCGATTATGTCAGAGAATAAAAAGAACGCCTATAATATACTTTTATTGGGTATGCTGATCAGCATATGCGCCGCACTATTCACAGGCATGCAAACCTTAAGCATCGGCCTGCGAATAAATTATTTTAGTGGATTTATACCGATTGCTAAATATGCAGCGCTCATTTGCGGTTTTCTTTTCCTTATGGAAGAAGAAAAGGCAGAAAAGGTCAAGGCAGATCCGATCCGAAAGCAGAACGCCGGCATGGGCGCCGCGCCGAAGCCCGTTCCGCCTTCTCCGCTTTCCAACCGACAAATGCCTTCGGAAACCCACCCCACATCGGTTATGCCCATTGCGCCTTTCAATACTCAACCTGCGCAAGTAGTACCGATAACGCCTGCCCGCATGCAGCCTGCCCCGGCGTTGTCCCCAAAAAAGGAAGCTGAAAAGGTTGTAAGCGTACCGAAAAATAATGAGAATCCCAACGATTCAATGAAGGTTGTGTGCTTTAACGATTGGGACAAAGCAGGCATAACCATTTCGGAGGAGGGCGTTACGTTTACAAGAAGCGGCGGGAATGTATTTCTGCCGTATGAACAGATCGGTAAAATCGGAAGCGCTTACGGAAATCTCGTCATTTGCGATCTGAACGGGAAGGAACATTCTTATTCTCCTCGTGGAAAGGAAACGCGTGCGCTTTCTAGAATTATCGATTTTGCGAAAGAAAGCCGCGAGGCAAAGCTTCGCATGCGCAAAGATTCCATGCGATGCAGCGGCTGCGGCCATATATTCTGCTATACGCCGGGCGATATTTTGAGAAACAAAAACCATGGCTCGGCGGTAAAAAGAAAAGCGTATGACAACGTGAAACAGATAATGGCAGCTTATCAGCCGGGAGATCCCCAGAATCCGGATGCATCTTTCCGGAATATGGAACAGACATTGGGGTATGCGCCCTGCCCGAATTGTAAATGCGAGGATATCGTACCTTACGAAGACTAAAACAATTGTTGAACCGGTTTAAGGAAATATTGTAAAAAGCATTCTTCGCTGATATATCTGGAAATGCGCTATCAAAGATACGGAGGGATACTATGAAGAATCGTTCGAAACTGATCACCGCATTGATAAAAAACCTTATGCTGTTGCTAGCACTGGCGCTTTGTATGCCTGCGGCGGTGAATGCTCAAGAGGAAAAGGAATTGCTTGTATACAGCTATGGGTCAAAAGCGATGAACATGCACATGGAAGGAGAGATCAACTCCATAGATTACTGCGGCAAAGAATGGCTGCTGGAAGATAGCTGTTTCGAGTTTGCAGGAGCCTTTACCATGCTTGGGGGCAAAACACGCGCCATATATGAATGTGAAGTTCCAAAGGGAAAAGTTAACGCACTTCCGAACGGTGAGAGCATGCATCTGGGTACAGTCATCATTTCACCATTTGATGAGATGATTCTGTACATATTTGAAGGCGATCGGGTAAGCGGAGAATATACGCTGGTAAACTGCGTAATTGCCGATGAATACTCAGAAGAATTGTATACGGAAAAGGATTTGGACGGCGGCTTGACGCTGACTGATAAAGTATATCTTTTCACCTATAATCAGATGGGTGAGCAGGTATATTATGCGGCAAGCGTGTATATATCCTTTGAAGATCATGACGCAGCCAAAGCAACCGATATTGAACAGTGGCCGGGCGCTGTAGTCCTTCAAAGAACGGAAAAAGAGAGAAGTGCGCTGGAAGAAAAGCTGAAAATGAGCGAAGCAAAATGTTCGGAGCTTGCCAACGAAGTCCTGGCGTTTGAGGAAACGGTAGAACTTTATCAGAATCAATTAGCTGAAAAGGATGCAGTCATTTCCGAAATTTGCGCAGCCATGGAAGAGTTTCAAAACAATGAGATTGTGCTGACCGAACAGATTGTCGCGCTAACGCTGGATAATGCGGAGCTTCCTGTACTGAAGGCTGCTGTTATCGAGAATGAAGCGACGATAACGGTAAAAACAGCTGAAATCGAGCTGCTTCAAAACACGGAACATGCACTCAACGAGCAGATTAGTGCGCTTACTCAGGAAAATGCACAGCTTTCTATCCTGAAAGCCGATGCGGCAGAAAAAGAAGCGCAAATTGTGGGACTGAATGAAACGGTCCATCAACTGCAAACAGAAGCGGCTGAAAAGGATTTGCAGGTACAGAACCTTCAGAGCCGCGTTTCAGAGCTTGAAGGTGAGCTTGCTGCATTAAAAGAAAGCCTCCAAAATGCCGAAGCAATCAATCAGCAACATGCGAAGAAAGAAGAGGAGGCGGGCATGCTGATTGCTCCCGACTTCTCGTTTGATGGCCTGTCCTGCCTGCTTGGAAGAGAAGAAGCCATGGATGTCGCAGGAAAGCAGAATCGTGTGCTTACAGAAGATGGGCTTGATGGGTTCAATGGCGTTAAGTTTATCGGAGAGGCGTTTGATCAAGCGGATACGCAGCAGACGCTTGTTTTCGAAAACGATGCGCTGATTCAGGCCGGCTATCTGTTTGCAAGCGAACAGTCCTATGACGATATTGAGTTTATGCTGACTGTTAGCTATGGAAATGCGCTTCATAACAGAGTAAGCGGCGGCTATCTCGAGACCCAAAACCTTTCCGATGTGTACTACTACTCTGTACCAGAGGCGTGCAGCGCCGACAGTGACAGTCTGATCAAGGAGATAACCGAATACTCGCACCGCGTTGCTAAGGTTTCCGAAGATCTGTATGCCGTAATTGAGCACCGGATTGTGCGGGTATCCAAAGACATGTGGGGAATTAAAGTAGGCACCGATTATCATTATCTGGTGTATTCCTTCATACCGGCAGACTGCCTGATAAAATAAAGACAGATAACAAAAGCTGTTGTCCGTCTCACTGTTATGAAAAACCAAGGGGCTGTTGTGCAACAGCCCCTTGGTTCAAAAAATCAGAACAGTGCTTTCTTGGTTCCGGGAAGCGATTCGGCAATCTTCTTTCCGTTTTTGATGGAAACAAGCACGGGCGCATTGGTGTTCAGCGCGTCGTAATAATCCTTTGCGTCGAGGATAATAAAGCTTGCGGGACGTCCAACTTCGATTCCGTACTGATCTCCAAGGTGCAGCGTACGCGCTGCATTCGTGGAAATGAACTTGTATGCGGACTGAATCTCTTCGTAGCCCATCATCTGGCATACGTGAAGGCCCATAAACACAACGTCGCGCATAGAGCCTGTACCCATCGGATACCAGGGGTCGAAAATATCGTCATGGCCGAAGGAAACGTTGATGCCGCTCTGCGTCAATTCCTTGACTCTGGTGATGCCTCGCCTTTTAGGGTAGGTGTCGATTCTGCCCTGAAGGTGCGTATTGACCAGCGGATTCGATACAAAGTTGATGCCGCTCATTTTGAGAAGGCGCATTAGCCTTTGCACATATGCATTGTTGTAGGAATGCATTGCGGTGGTATGGCTGGCAGTTACTCGATCGCGAAGTCCGCTTTCAAGTGCACGAGTAGCAAGGGTTTCCAGCCCACGGGAGGCTTCATCATCGATTTCGTCGCAATGTACGTCTACAAGGCTGTTATACTTTTCTGCAAGGGCCATTGCATAATTCAGCGACGATACGCTGTATTCACGCGTGAACTCGAAATGGGGAATTGCGCCAACGCAGTCCGCGCCGAGCTTCATGGCGTCTTCCATCAAACCGCGGCCGTTGGGATAGCTTTCAATGCCCTCTTGCGGGAACGCGACGATCTGGATATTCATTACATCCTTCAGTTCTTCGCGCAACTCAATCAGGGCTTCCATCGCCGTAAGCTTGGGATCGGTTACATCCACATGCGTACGGATATACTGAATTCCGTTTGCGGCATACAGGCGGACAGCCCGATTCACTCGGTCATGAACGTCCTGCTTGGTAAGCGTTTCCTTGCGAAGCGCCCATGTTTCAATGCCTTCAAACAGTGTGCCCGACATGTTCCACTTGGGTTCGCCAGCAGTAAGGCAGGTATCCAGATGTACGTGCGACTCGATAAAAGGCGGAAGGGCGAGCTTCCCCGAAAAATCCTGAACCTCTTCTCCCTGAAGCGGGACAAGATTTTCGCCGATTTCTGCGAACTTTCCGTCCTGTACACGGATATCCTTAAGCGTGCTGGCATTTTCAATGTACAGATTTCTGTAAAGCATGAAAGTTGCTCCTTATTTCTTAGTGGAGATCAGCTTGCCGACAAAGTAGAAGGCGAAGGAAACGACCATGTTATTTACTGCGGCGATACCCCAGGTGAAATCCTTGATGATGTTGCCGCCGGTAAGATTACCGACCACTGCGCCGGCGATTACGCCGAGGATGGCTGCCCAGTTGGTGGCTTTCGGCTCTTCTGCATCAGCGGCATACTTTTTGCGGTCAAAGAAATAGTCTGCAACAAGAATTACGCCGACAGCGGGCAGGGTGGCGTTGAGAATCGTGAGCCAGTTGCAGAAGTTATTGTACAGCCAAATAGCTGCCAGGGTGCCGATAATACCGGAAAGGATAACCATGGGCTTTTTCTTCTGACCAGTAATATTGGAAAGGCCCAGCGCGCCGGTGTAAAGGGCGTTATCATTGGTGGTCCAGATGTTGGCGCCCAGTACCAGGAATGCCCAGATGCCAAGGTTCAGCTCGATCATGACATAGAAAATATCATTGCTGCCGGTAAACGCGCCTGCAGCGCCGCCAAAGCAGAACATGAGGCTGTTTCCGATAAAGAAGGCGATGACCGTGGTAATAACGGCGGCCTTGTTGTTCTTTGCAAAGCGAACGAAGTTCGGGGTTGCCGTTCCGCCGCTGACGAAGGAACCGATTACAAGTCCGACGCCGGAAAAGAGGGTCATGGTGCCGGAGGATTTGGCGAAGATGGCATTGAGACCGCCGCCCTGTACGGTTGCGGTAACCATGGCGTAGGTGCCGAGAATTGCAATCAGCGGTACGGAAATGTAGCTGACAATTTCAAGACCTTTAATGCCAAAGTAAGCGGAAGTCGTCATACAGATGCCAACTACAAGCACCAGAACGTAGGGAAGCCAGGTGTTGCCTGGAGCGAGTACTTCCGCGGCGGGAATGGCGAACATGGCAGCGCCAACGCCGAACCAGCCAATCTGGGTAAGAGAGATCATCGCGGAGGGGAGGTAGGAGCCCTTTGCACCGAATGCGCGGCGGGAAAGAAGGTCAAAGGAGAGACCGGAATCACAGCCGATGTATCCAAGCGCGCCGGTATACGCAGCAAGAATCGCGCCGCCGATGAGAACAGCCCATACGAAACCGGAAAGGTCCAGTCCATTGGCTAGATCAACGCCGGTCCACATACTTGCAGAGAAGAAGGTGAAGCCCAGCATGATTACGAACATAGAGGCAAATCCCTTTCGGGCGCTTGCAGGAACCGGAGCATTTGTGTAGTCGACGTCTACCTTTGCAACCTGTTTCTTGGCCATAGTGTTTCACTCCTGTTTGTATATTGGTTTATTCCTAAAGTATTATATGCATTCAAATGTGTGCAATCAAGGCGATAATGTGACTGAAACTATTAAGCTACAATAAAATAATCGCGATTTCATTGCTTTCGGATGTAAATACCCCGGTTCCTTCAATTCGAATTGACTTTCATGCCCTCGGTTTCTATAATATATATAAACACAAAGCGAGGAGAAAGACACATGCAGATCATTACCTCTGATAAAAGGATTTATTCCATGGATAAAGATCATGCGCCGAATGCATATTGCGAAAGCGGAGATACCGTTTGCTTTGAAACGCTGGATTGCTACGGCGGACAAATTACGAATAAAAGCCAGAAGCCGGGCGCTTCCGGTTTTAGCGGAATCAATCCGGCAACCGGTCCTTTGTATGTTAAAAGCGCTCAGCCGGGCGACATTCTGAAAATAGAGATCGTCTGTATTGAACTTGACGATCAGGCGCTTATGGTAGACGAGCCAGGCATGAAGCTGTTGGGCCCGTTTCTTCCGGATAAAGAAACAAGATTCATTCCGATACGGGACGGAAAGCTGGTCTTCAATGACAAAATATCGCTGGACGTTCGTGCAATGATCGGGGTAATCGGAACGGCTCCAGAGGGTGAAGGCATAGGTACCGGAACGCCCGGAAAGCACGGCGGAAATATGGACTGTGCGGAGATTATAGAAGGAACGACGCTGTACCTTCCGGTTTATTGTGAAGGCGCTTTGCTGGCTATGGGCGACCTGCATGCGGTGATGGGAGACGGAGAAGTGTCTGTTTGCGGTGCGGAAATTGCAGGAAGAGTGACGGTTACGGTACACGTTATAAAAAACAGAAGCCTTCCAACGCCCTTCCTCGTCAATAATACCCATGCCATGACGATATGTTCGGCGATAACCGCGGATCAGGCGCTTGATGACGCTGCGGTGGCTATGCATCGCTTCTTAGCGAAGGAAGCCGGATTCAGCGCGCATGACGCCAGCATGCTGTTAAGCCTTTCGGGAAATCTCAGGATCTGTCAGATTGTAGACCCGAAAAAAACGGCGCGCATGGAGATGCCAATACCTGTCATAAAAACAAATGGCTATGAATTTCCTTAATCAATTATCGTAAGAGGTCCGTACCGGCGTTTTCAGAACCGGTACGGAGCTCTTTTCGGTAATCATTTGTCGTTTGCCAGATCCTTCAGGATTTCAGCGTACTTTTCTTCGCTGATTGTATATTTCTTGCGGTAAATCAGGTATCCCAGCAGTATGCATACAAGCGGCAAGGCCAGCATGGAAAGCTTTACCACAAGCTTACCGCCTGCATCGATGGCAGCTGCTGAAGTATCGTCTGTCTTGATGCCGGCCAACACTACCGATACGCTGATGATGGCTGTTGATATGGCGCCGCCGATTTTGTTGATCAGAGGCTGCAGGGAAAAGGTGATGGATTCGTTGCGTTTGCCGAGCTTCCATTGACCGTACTCCACTGTGTCTGCAAGAAACATCAGCATCAGCAGCTGTATGAATGCCTGAGCCACAAAGATCAACACGGCGGAAAGGGCGATCAGAACAATCGAAACCTCTGCAAATGCAAAAATCAGATAACCGATCAGTATCAGAAGCGTAGCAAAGGAGTACAGCTGCTTTCTGTTAAAGCGCTTTGCAAATACGGGATACACTGATAGCGCAGCCAGCTGACTTATGCCGCAGATAGCTGCCAGCACGGCGTACAGATCCTTGTTTCCGAAAACGTATTCCATATAATATATGGCAAATCCGGTAGTGGTGCAGTAGCCGATCATAAAAAGCGCCATGGAAAGCGTAGTCCAAAGCAGCTGATCGTTTCCTGTAAGCGCGCGCAGCATTTGCTTAAGGGTGGTTTTGCCTTCTCTGGAAACGGAGGACTTGTCTTCCTTAACGCCGATTAAGGGAAACAAGAGGAATAAAAGATATACGATTGCGAGTATGACGGCAATTTTAAACCATGCGCTTTGCGTATTGCCCATGGCTGCAGTGATCGGTTCCCAGCTGACCATGATTGCGTACATGCCGATATTGGCACAAATCCGAGCGAATGCGCCGTATTTTTCGCGCTGCTTCTGATCTTTCGTCAAGGCGGGCAAAAGCGTCCAGTAAGCAATGTCGTTTACGCCGTAGGAAATGTCCCATATGATATAAGCAAGGGCAAATATGACAATAAACGTCCAGCCCGTACCGATATTGGCAAACAAAAGAAGGAATGCCAGCGCGCTTACGATTCCGCCAACCAGTATTGCAGGCTTGAATTTTCCCCAGGGTGAACGGATGTTGTCGATAACGAAGCCCGTAATGGGGTCGTTTATGGCGTCGACAATGCGCAGAACAGAAAGAAGCGTGCTTGTTACTGCAAATACCCACATGGGAAGGGAAAGCACATTCGTCAGGAAATACAAAATGGTATTGGCTTCAAAGGCGTAAAACATGTCGCGCCCGATGGTTCCCAGGCCAAAAAAGTATTTATTTCTCGCTGTATATTTCTGCATGTGTATGCCTCCTGTAATGGGATAACCCGCTTCCCTCATTGTAACTGCAAATAATCACAGTGTCAATTGTGAATTGAAGGTGACGGGAACCGAAATGTATGATAAAATAATGCCAGCATGATCCGGAGGCATTGATATGGAACGTTCACGTTGGTATAAGGACATGGTGTTTTATCAGATCTGGCCCAGAAGCTTCAAAGACGGAAACGGCGACGGTATGGGCGATTTATACGGCGTTTATGAGAAACTGGATTACCTGAAGGCGCTGGGCATTGACGGCATATGGTTTTCGCCGATATATCCTTCGCCCGGCGCGGACTGCGGGTATGATATTTCCGATATATGGATATTGCGCCCGAATTCGGCGGTATGGAAGCCTTCCGAAAGGTCCTCACGGGCGCTCATGAGCGCGGTATGAAGGTTGTGATGGACCTGGTTGTTAACCATACCAGCGATGAGCATGAATGGTTTGAAAAAAGCCGACGGCAGATAGAACCATATACCGATTACTATATCTGGCGACCGGGGAAACCGGATGGAAAGCTTCCCAATAACTGGGATTCGAATTTCGAAGGGAAGGCGTGGACCTGGGACGAGGTTCGAGGAGAGTATTATCTGCACCTGTTTGCGGTAAAACAGCCTGATCTCAATATGGACAATCCGCTCGTTCGCGAAGAAGTGAAGCGCATCCTACGTTTCTGGCTGGATATGGGTGTAGACGGCTTTCGTGAGGACGTGATTACCTATATATCCAAAACCGAAGGGCTGCCCGACGATCATCTGTTCCCGGTTTATAAGGGTATGCTCAAATACAATCATGGCCCGCATATACATGAATACCTTAACGAATTTAAAAGGGATGTGCTGGACCATTACGATTGCTTTACCATAGCCGAAGCGCCGCTGGTAAGCCCGAAAAAAGCGCTTCGCTATATTGATGAAAAAGACGGACAGATCGATATGATGATACAGTTTCAGTGCGAATGCGCCGACTGCCTGTTTACCGATTATTTGCCAACCCGGTTTTCTTTGCGGAAAATGAAGCGTGCATTTTCCAGTTGGCAGAAAAAACTGGAAGGCCGGGCATGGAATGCTCTGTACATTGAGAACCACGACCATCCGAGAATCATATCCAGATACGGAAGCGAACAATATCGAAACGAGAGCGGAAAAGCGCTGTGCGCCATGTATATGTTCCAGAAGGGTACGCCATTTGTCTATCAGGGGCAGGAAATCGGAATGCTGAACTGGCGGCCGAGCAGCATTGATCAATACCGGGACGTTCAGAGTTTATGGCAGTATCATCATACGCTTTCAAGAAAACCGCCCCACAAGAGGCTTCAGAGACTTTGGCGCTCCTCAAGGGATTCTGCTCGTACCCCTGTGCAATGGTCCGATGATAAGAATGCGGGCTTCACAACACCTGAGGCTGTTCCGTGGATGGATATAAACGAAAACTATCTGAATATCAATGTGGCTGCGCAGGAAAACGACCCGGATTCCTTGCTGAATTTCTATAAGAAGGCGATCTCCCTGCGAAAACAGTCTGACTGCATAAGGCATGGTATATTCAGGGAATACAGGCCGTTGGATGGAAGGTTCTATACCTATGAACGCGAATACAGAGGGGAGAAGATCCTCGTGATCGCTTCGTTTACTAAAAAGCGCGCTGCATTTAAAGCGCCGAGGGGAATTGATCTTAACGGCGCCGAACTTCTTCTTTCTAATTATAAGGACGCACCTTTGTACAAAAACGGGTTTTTGGCAAGACCTTATGAAACAAGAGTATACAGGCTTACGTAAAAACGATACCGAGGAGAGGAAAATATCATGAATAAAGCAGAATCCATAAAGCTCATAAAATCAATATCGGATGCATACGGCGCATCGGGGTTTGAGGATGAGGTTGTCGATGTGATTCGTTCCTATGCCGAGAAGTATGGAAACGTAATAGAGGATAAAATGCGCAACCTGTACCTTTATAAAGATGGGAACGAGGCAGGAAAACCCGTTGTTCAGCTGGATGCACATACGGACGAGGTATCGTTTATCGTTCATGCCATCAAGCCCAATGGGACGCTTCGGTTTTTGTCCCTTGGACGGTGGGCGGATGAAGCGGTTGCAGGCCAGCGAGTGCTTGTCAGAAACGCCCTTGGCGAATATATTCCCGGAATTATCGCGACAACGCCGCCGCACTATCAGAAGGCGGAGGAACGGGGAAAGCTTACTCTTGAGACAATGACGATAGATATAGGCGCATCTTCCAAAGAGGAGGCGGAGAAGGAATATCATATCCGAATCGGAGAACCTGTCGTTCCCGATGTAAGACTTACCTATGACGAGGCGCACGATATCATGATCGGAAAGGCCTTTGACTGCCGACTCGGCTGCGCAGCGATTCTGAAAACGCTGGAGCTTTTGAAGAATGAATCGCTTGATGTAAATGTGGTCGGCGCTTGGGCTTGTCAGGAAGAGGTAGGAACGCGCGGCGCGTACGTTACCGCAAACCGCGTAAAGCCGGATGTGGCAATTGTATTTGAGGGGGCTCCGGCGGATGATACCTGCGCTGAGGGGTATATGGTGCAGACGGCAATCAAGAAGGGCCCGATGCTTCGGTTCATAGACGCAAGAATGATTACGCATCCCCGGTTTCAACGGTATGCGCTGGATTTGGCCGAAAAGCTGGGTATACCTGCGCAATCCGGCGTTCGATCGGGCGGATCTACAAACGGAGCGCCAATTCATCTGTCTAATATGGGCGTACCCTGCATTGTTATCGGCGTTCCGGTTCGGTACATTCATACTCAGTACGGAATCGCTTCTTACAGCGATCTGGAAAATGCCGCTATGCTGGCGGCTGAAATCATCAAATCGCTGAATACGGATGTCATTGAAAGCTTCTGATACATTTTGCTGCGGAGGAAGGCCATGAACGCAAAAGAGATTCTGAATCTGCTCACGCTGAAGGAAAAAATAGCCCTGCTGTCAGGCAAGGATTTCTGGCACACCAAGAATGTGAAAAAGGCGGGCTTATCTGAGATTATGATGTGCGACGGGCCGCACGGCTTGCGGTGTCAAAAAGGCAAGGCGGATATGCTGGGCATCAACAACTCGGTTCCCGCCACTTGCTTTCCGACGGCATCTGTAACTGCGTGCAGCTGGGATGAAGTGCTGCTTTATGAGGTTGGCGGAGCAATTGCCGATGAAGCGGCCGCAAACGGTGTTTCTGTTGTGCTTGGCCCGGGCGCCAATATCAAGCGTGATCCGCTTTGCGGCAGGAACTTTGAATACTTTTCGGAGGATCCATACCTGTCCGGTAAGCTGGCTTCCGCATGGATACGCGGCGCGCAAAACCGGGGAATAGGGACGAGCCTTAAACATTTTGCGCTGAACAATCAGGAATACAAACGGTTTAATGGATCCAGTGATGTGGATGAGAGAACGATGCGCGAACTGTATCTCAGATCGTTCGAGATTGCCGTAAAGGAAGCAAAACCCCGCACCGTAATGTGTTCCTATAATAAAATCAACGGCGAGCATGCCTCCGACCATCGTTGGCTGCTTACGGATGTACTTCGGAAGGAATGGGGCTTTCAGGGTCTTGTCGTTACGGACTGGGGCGGGATGCATGATAAAATCAAGGCCATTCGCGCCGGCTGCGATCTGAACATGCCGGGCGGAAGCGATTATATGGAGAGGGATGTGCTTAATGCCGTCAAGGCAGGCATGCTTGACGAAATAGAAGTGGATGCATGCGCCCTTCGCGTGATTGAATTACTTCTCGAAAACCAAAATCCTCACGATACGGTTTCCGTTTCTGACAAAAATCATGAGCTTTCCAAGCGCGTTGCCGTTGAAAGCGCGGTGCTTCTCAAAAACGAAAGCGGAATACTGCCGCTTTCAGAAGGCGCAGATATTGCCGTTATTGGCAGTATGGCCGATCAACCGCGCTATCAGGGCGCAGGCTCCAGCCATATCAACCCTACAAGGCTGGACTGCGCGAGGAATGTGCTGAAAGGGAAATATGCGCCCGGCTATCGGGCTGACGGCGCAACGGACGATGTGCTGATTGGCGAGGCCGTGAATGCGGCAAGGGAATCCGAGATTGCCGTCGTATTTGCCGGTCTTCCGGATTCCTATGAAAGCGAAGGCTTTGATCGGGAGAATATGAGAATGCCCGAAGGCCATCTGCGCCTGATTGAAGAAGTAGCGGAGGCAAATCCCAACACCGTAGTGGTGCTTATGTGCGGAAGCGCTGTGGAATGCCCGTGGGCGGATCGTGTGAAGGCGATTCTGTATATGGGCTTATCCGGACAGGGCGGCGGAAAAGCAGTGTACGACCTGCTGTACGGAAAAGCCACGCCCTGCGGAAAACTTGCGGAATCCTGGCCGTATGTATATGAGGATGCGCCGACAAGCGCGTATTATCGGGGAACGAAGAATCCAAGGTACTATGAAGGGTTGTATGTCGGTTATCGGTATTATGATACGGCCGAGGTGAATGTGCGCTGGCCGTTCGGATACGGACTTAGCTATACGACGTTTGCGTATTCCGATTTACAGCTTATCGGAAACGAGGCGGTGTTTACCATTCAGAACACCGGCAGCGCAGGCGGTTCTGAAATTGCGCAGGTATACATAGCGCCAAAGACAAACGGCATATATCGTCCTAAAAAGGAACTGAAGGGCTTTAAAAAAGTGTATCTGGCTCCGGGAGAAAGCAAAACCGTCCGGATAGGGATGGATGAACATGCGTTTTGTGTATGGAATGACGGCTGGAATACGGAAGAGGGCGAATACGAAGTACAGATTTGCGCTTCGGTTTCCGATGTAAGGCTTTCAAAAACCGTGATTCAAAAGGGCCGCGCCGTTACGGTGCCTCACTGGCAGAAGGAATCCTGGTACGACAATCCGAAGGGGTTGCCCAAGGAAGACGACTGGCTGCGCATGTACGGGAAAAAGCCAACGGAGGAATTGATCCGAAAGGGCTCGTTCACCATGGACCATACCATTTTGGAAATGAAACCCCATTCGCTCGCCATGCGCCTGATGTATAAGCTGATAGAATATGTAATCGCGATGCCGTATGGCGGGAAAAAGGATTACAGCAAGCCAGAGTTTCGGATGATGATTGCATCCAGCACCGATTCTCCGCTCAGGAATATTCAAATCTGCGCCGGATTGAAGCGCGGGCTTGCAAAAGGGCTTCTGAGCTTTGCAAACGGACGCATCTGGCAAGGGATTCTTCTGATGATCGGCATCAAAAAATAGGCAAAGGATTGATTTTTGTTTTCTTAAATCAATCCTTTGCCGCAGCAGATGAAATCAGATTATTGCCGGCCCTGCCTTTTATGATTTTCGCTTTCAATACGCGAATAGTATAATACGCTGAGAACGATCATAAGTCCCCCGGCAATCTGCAGAATACCCGGATACTCCGAAAACAGTATCGCTGCAAATATGGCTGCAACGATGGGCTCTGTGAGCTTTGATGCAGATACAAACGAAGGGGAAAAGTATTTCAGGCACCAGCTGAATATACTGTGTCCGAGAATGGTTGAAAACAGCGCCAACAGGAAGCCGACGATTATTGCGTCTTTTCCGAATAAAAGCAGATTCTGCTTTTGCATAAGCGAAATCAGAATCAAAACGCCTGCACAGGATACATACACGACATAGGTATATGCGGTTGTAGAAACCGTTTTGCGAATGGAGCGGCCGATCAGGGTATACAGTGCAACGCAGACAGCCGATAAAAGCGCCAGCAAATCACCTTTTGCATGAACGCCGCCGGTCATGGAGTCGGAAAAGGCAATAATGATGCTTCCCGTAAAGGCGACAGCTATGGAAATTATCGCCTTTTTGCCTAAACGCCCTTTCATAAACAAACAGTAGCCCATGGATACCCAAAGCACCTCGGTACATACGATAGCAGTTGAGCTGGCCACGCTTGTCAGCTTCAGCGATTCAAACCACAGCCAGAAATGAAAGGCCAGAAAAACGCCGCTGAGTATGCACATCCCCTTTGCCTTACGGTTAAGACTCATAAGTTCGCCTCGAATGGAGCGCTTTCCGAGCACAACCGGCGACATGAGCAGGACGGTCCATATCAGCCGGAATGCGGCGGTAACGGAAGATGGGGCGGACGAATATCGGACAAAAATCGATGACAGGGAAATCCCGACTACGCCGATAACGATCATTATCATTGGATGTTTATGTAAAAACCTCATAGTATTATGCCTTTCCAAGTCTATGCCTGATTACGGATCAGATGTATTATAGTGGAAATAATGGGATATTGCAAGAATGTATGTGTCAAAATGTATGATACAATGATATGCATATTTTTTTTATGGTGCATAAATATAGATTGATGTTTTCAGAAGCCTTGACAGAACAAAAAGAAAAATGCTATTATTGTACATATGGTTTTAAAGAGGTGTAACAAATGTCCCAATTGGAAGATACGGGTGCCCATGTGCAGCATCATCTCCCGGTTCCTGCGATCGCCCGCGCTTTTGATATACTGGATTTGCTTGTAAACAGCTCCGAGCCATGTTCTCTGCAGACGATACATACAAAGCTCGCGCTTCCCAAAACCAGCGTACATTCCATGCTGTCTACACTGCAGGCCTGCGGAGCTGTGGTGAAAATGCCAAACGGCGCTTATCGTCCGGGGATCAGGCTTTATACTCTGGGCATGAGCGTGCGATCACAGCTTGAGAATACAAAATACCTCTTGCCATGCCTGGAAAGGCTCAGGGATAAGCTGGGCTTTACGGTTTTCTTTTCAATCTATGACGATGGCGATCAGGTGGTCTGGGAAAAAGTGGAAGGTCGCGAGTCGGTATATTTTAAGGCCTACTCGGGACAGCGCAAGCGCTTGAATACCTCTTCCGCCGGTAAAGCGATCGCAGCGTATCTGCCGCAGGACGCATTGGATTATGCGCTTTCCAAGGGAATGGACAGTCTTACCGAGAATTCCATTACCAGCCGTGAGGAGTTTATCGAACATCTGCATGAAACCCGCGAAAAAGGCTACGCTATTGACGACGAGGAGGGCGAGAGGGGCATATTCTGTATCGGCGTTCCTGTGTTCGATCCACAGAACCATGTGTTTGGAGCGGTAAGCGTATCTACGCTGAAATCAAGAATTTATACCGATAAGATGGATTATTATATAGCTGCGCTTAAGAACACCGCCCGGGAATTATCTCGTATCCTGTAACGCTTTTAAAAACGAAATAGTTGATGCAAAAAATGCCGTTTATCGGCATTTTTTTGTATTGACAAAAAAACGCGAATCATATATAATCCAAATTAAGAACAAATAATGTAAAAAGTTCCGAATACAGAACACTTTTAACAATGTGTAAGCACTTTAACACCGGGGTTACAGACTGACTGTGAAGATGGGGAGATGAATGTATGACGGTGAACGTGAAAAAGGAACGAAGGCGATTGAGCAGAGTAAACGTAGTAGACCAGGCCATTTTACAGTTTATGGCTCTTTGTGGCGTGGTCTACATGATCGTGTTCTATTATTCGCCTATGTATGGTATTGTGCTCGCTTTCAAGGATTATAAGTTCTTCTTAGGCATTGGCGGCAGTGAATGGGTAGGCTTTGAAAACTTTATTGAGCTGTTCACCGACGTCAGCATGGGAATGGTTTTAAGAAACACGATAATGATGAGCTTGCTCAAGATACTGATTTGCTTCCCGATTCCCATTCTTTTTGCCGTACTGCTCAGCGAATTTCAGCTTCCGCGTTTTAAGCGCATTGTACAGACTGCTTCGTACTTCCCGCATTTCATTTCATGGGTTATCGTTTCTTTGATGATCACTTACCTCTTTACCGATGAACGAAGCCTTATGAATACGCTTCTGATGTCGTTGGGTCTTCGTAAGGAAAGCTACAATATGCTGAACTTCGAAGAAAACTTTTATTGGATCTGCGTTGTCTCCGAAACGTGGAAGGAAATGGGATGGTCGTCCATCATCTTCCTTGCGGCGATTTCTGGTATCGACCGCGAAATCTATGAGGCGGCAACAGTGGACGGAGCCAGCAGACTTCAGAAGATTCGCTTTATAACGCTTCCGAATCTTACCGGCGCCATTGTGATCATGTTTATGTTCAGCTTCTCCGGATTGCTCTCCGGCGGCGGCGGAGCCTTTGATCAATCGTACTTCCTTGGCAATTCTTTGAATTACGATAGATCCATTATCCTAAGTACATACACGCTTGAAGTCGGTATATCGCTCGGACGCTTTTCCTATGCTACTGCAGTTGGTCTTGTAAACTCCATTGTTTCCATGCTGCTGCTGCTCACCTGCAACGAAGCCAGTAAGAAATTCCTTGGTCGAAGCTTGTATATAGAAGGTGATTATTGATGGCAAAGAAAGCAAAATCCGTTTCCCTGTTCAGCCGTGTAAGCAAGGCAGACAGAGCGTTTGATATTGTGAACTTTATCATTATGCTCTTTGTTTCCATTGTATGTATTTATCCGTTTTATTACTGCGTTGTTATCTCCTTTAACGAGGGCTATGATGCGCTGAAGGGCGGCATCTACCTTTGGCCCAGAATGTTCACCTTTGAAAACTACAAAATCATTTTCCAGGACGGCGCTATTATTACTGCTTTTGTTGTAACGCTTTTAAGAACGGTGATCGGAACTGCGCTTTCGCTGGTACTAACGTCGTTTATGGCGTTCTCCATGATCAGAAAGCAGCTGATGTTCAGAAAGTTCTATATTACAATGGGAATTGTAACCATGTATTTTTCCGGCGGTCTCATACCCTTGTACTTACTCATTAAGAATATGGGTATGGTAGACAGTTTCTGGGTTTACATCATTCCCAACCTCTTCTCCTTCTATAACACCATCATCATGATGGCGTTCTTCAGAGAAATTCCTGTTTCCATGATTGAAGCGTCCAAGCTTGACGGCGCAAACGAATGGCAGGTTTTCTGGAAGGTTGTAATGCCGGTATCTACCGCCGTTATCGCAACGATCTGCATGTACAATGCAGTATATCATTGGAACGCCTGGTTCGACGGCTATATTTACATCAGCGATCCGAAAAAGAAGACGCTTGCCCTTCTGCTTGTTGAAATGATCAATGAAGGAAAGGCTATGGAGGCGCTGCGTACTTCCGGAAACTCGCTTGTTCTTTCCGGTATGTCAGGCCCCACAGAGAACTCTGTACGCTTGGCTACGATGGTCGTAGCAGTATTGCCAATTATGTGCGTTTATCCGTTCTGCCAGAAATACTTCATTCAGGGTATTATGCTGGGCGCAGTAAAGGGCTAAATGTGTATCCATCCGCAGGATGCGGATAAAATAATTGAAAGGGGACCTAGCACCATGAAGAAACGCATTACCATTCTGTTGCTTGCTCTCGTACTGATTGCAAGTGCGTTCCCGGCCATGTCTGTGGCAGAAGATGTACCGACGTTGAAAATGTTCATCAACGCCAGCACCGCTCCCATTGACAACTGGGGAAAAGACCCGGTTTCCATTAAGATTATGGAAAAAGCCGGCGTTAATGTAGTTCTCGACAAGCCCTCCTCTGATGACAACCAGAGACTCAACCTCATGCTTGCTTCCGGCTCCGAAGTACCGGACATGATCGTGTACGGCAAGACCAATTCTGCTTTTGCCGACATGGTAGAGGCCGGCATGCTCTACACTCTTGATGAACTCATCGAGAAGTACGAGCCCGAGTTCAAGGATGATCCCTACTACAAGTCTGACTGGGAGCGCATCCAGTACTCTGACGGCAATGTATACTACATTCCTGCCTGGGCAAGCCCGAAGCAGTTCGAAGACACCGGCGCTTACATCTTTGGCCGTAACGGATACTATCTGCGCGGCGACATCTATGAAGCAATCGGTTCTCCCGATCTTGAGACCCTCGATGATCTTAAGTATGTTCTCGAGGAAGTAAAGGCTGCTTATCCGGATCTCAAGGGCCTGCAGCTTTGGAACGCTGTCAACGCTCCCATGGATTCCACCAGCGGCGTCATCATGTTCTACTATTCCATGGGCGGCCAGTATAACTATTACTGGAAAGAAGACGGCGAGACCCTCTCCCCGTACTTCACCAGCGATCTGTATAAGGACACTCTTGTTTATCTGAACGAGCTGAATCAGATTGGCGCAATCAACCCCAACGACTTCTCCCGCGATTACACCCAGCTTGAAATCGACGGCAACAACGGCACGTTCTTCATGGGCGTTGGCGCACTGTATGAGTGCCTCGATGGAAACGGCGCTGTTGGTCAGAATGTACCCGGCGCATACTATACACCTGCAAACTTCCTGACCGGCAACGGCGAAGAAGTTCTCGTTCCTGCAGCTCTGCGCCTTGGCGGCGACGGTATCTGCATCACCAAGAACTGCTCTGATCCCGAAGCTGCATTCCGCTTTGTTCGCTTCCTGATGGGCGAAGAGGGCAACACCCTCGCACTCGTAGGCGAAAAGGGCGTACACTGGGATTGGGTAGAAGAAGGCAAGGCTTTGCTCGGCCTCGGCGAGTGGAAAGATCTGTGCGCCAGCGACTGGACCGCATGGACCGAGACCCTTGGTACCTATAAGTACACCTGGGCTGTAAACGACTACTATGATTGCTGCTTCGCATGGGGCCTCGCATCCTCCAGCCAGGAGCGCCTCGATGTATACACCATGGAGAGTATGACCCGCGACAGCACTCCTTATGAGGATCTTCTGCCCCTCGGCGGAACCGATGAAGAAGTTATCTGGGTTAAGATCCAGGCTCAGTGGGAGCGCTACATTCCCAAGCTTATCCTCGCTGCCGATATGGACGAGTTTGATGCAATCTGGGATGAATACATCCAGACCCTGGAAGAGCTCGGCATTGAAGAGATCGAAGCCTATGTAACGAATCGTTACCACGAGAAGAACGGCTAATAAGAAATTTCTTCCGGAGAGGCTTTATGCCTCTCCG
>JAZSRC010000040.1:0-33237 GCA_045538305.1 Clostridia bacterium
AGCGTATGGCTGCAGGCATTCCGAATGCGCCCGTCTGGGTCGTTTTCGGCGGCTTTTTTCAGAAATGCCGTATAAAGCGCCCTGGGTTCTAACGTTGGGAGCGCGTCAATTGCGTTTTTGACAAACGGCTTCACGTGATCAAGCGTCTGTTTAAGCCGTTCATCGCGCGTTTCGTAAAGTCGCTTCAGACGCTGCCTGAGGAGCGCGGGATCCTTTTCTGTCGCGTACAGAGCTTCCATACGGCGCTCGCATTCCTTCATCAGGTAGGCGTTCATGCGCTTGGCGGCGTTGTTTGCACGTTTGGTCAGTTGCTTTTTGAATTCCTCCACGCGTCTGGCCATAGGGAAGGGTTTTTCATCCTCCAGAAGGAATCTGTCCATCTCCTCCTTCGACCAAAGCTGGATCGGACCAAAGGCAATGCCGTCATCGGGGGCATAATTGGTTTCATAGTCGTTCAAAAAGGCATTGAGCGCACGCATAAAAGCGATGGAGCCTTTTGTGCGTGCAATTTCGGTAATGCGCGCCCTTTCCTCAGGCTTGGCGCTCAGCACGCGTTCGGTTCGATCGGCGGTATCGATTTTTCCGATGGATTTAGGCAGCCAATTTGAAATGAGGCCGGTAAAGGTTGTCTGCATCACGCGATCTACACCCAAGTCTGGCAAAACGCCTGCGATGTAGTTTAAAAATAACGGGTTTGGCGCCAGAATCAGCATGTTTTCACTTTTCAGCTGTTGCTGAAATGCATACAGCAGATAGGCGATGCGGTGCAGTGCAATGGTGGTTTTTCCGGAACCTGCCGCGCCCTGAACAATCAGGCTTCGCCTGAGCGGATGGCGGATCACATAGTTCTGTTCCGCCTGAATAGTCGTGACGATTTCCTTCAGCCTGTCGCCGGACATGGCGTTCAGCGCGTTCTGGAGGTAGGAGTCCTGCGAGACGATATCGGTATCAAAAATGGATATGAGCTCGCCGTTTTGCACGTCCAGCTGCCGCTTCAGCGTCAGCTCGCCCTCTACCTTTCCGTCAGGCGCAGTATAGTTTACTCGACCGAGCTGACCGGAATAGTACAGGTTTGCTAAGGGAGCGCGCCAGTCGATGACCACCGGCGCCAGTGAATCGGAATTGGTTACGCCGTATTTTCCAATGTAATAGGTCCTGACATCCTGACTGTCTTCCTTGAAATCAATGCGTGTGAAATAGGGGCGGACATCGGCCAGAGCAAGCGTTTTTACGTTTTCGGCTGCTTTTGTATACAGCATTTCCCGGATGGGCAGCTTGTCCGGATCATATGCGCGCGCATACTTCAGCTCTCTTTCGGAGGCGTACAGCTCATCTTCGGCAATGATTTGCTCTTTGTGAATGACGCCGCGCGTTTCCTTTAGCTTTGTCTGTTCCTCTGTATATGCCGGGTGATTGAATAACGCCATACGCACACCTCCTTAAACGTACCGGGGGATGTATTATATATGAAAGTACGAAAAAATGCAAGATTTTTTTGCCTGATGCATAAAAAAGCCCCGCGCATGGCGCGGGGCGAAGGAACGAATCGATCAGAACGGCTTTGTGTAGGCGCCGCTCATGACGGCATTGAATGTGGCTTCGTCAATCACGTTGTAATTGCCGTTTTTGTCGGTGAAAGTGCCGTCTGCATTCTGAACAAACATCATAAACTCTCCGTTAGACGGCGCAATGTTTTCCATATACCAGGTCTGGAAATCGGCAATCGCCTGATAGCTTGCATCATCCAGATATCCATCCGGATTCTGAAGCACAGGATCCAGCCAGCCGAGAGAAACGAGAACCATGTTGAAGTTTGCGCTCTGGGCGGCGTCGTTTACCCATTCGGGATCGTAAGCGGATACGTCCGGCGTAGGTTCGGGCGTCGCGGCGGGTTCTTCAAATACCTTCAGCATGCTTCTTACTGCATAACCGGAGAAGCCTTCGCACTCGATATACGCCCAGGTACTGTTGTAATTGACAACAAAGGCAATATTTCCGGTATTCAGCATACCTACCATGTCGCCAAGCTCGCTCGGAGAGTCATATACCAGTACGACGTCCTCGGCTGCGGTTACCATCAGATCACCGTTAGGCGCAACAAACGGTTCCGGCGTGGGCGTGGGTACAGGGGTTACCTCGGGCTTCGGGGTCGGCGCATATACGATGAAGTCGTCGGTAAGCGCATAGCCGGTGGCGTTATAGGTTTCGTTGTACAGTCTGAGCCAACCGCCGCCCTGACCGGTAAGCAGATAGGCGTCGCCAAAGTTGATGGACATCAGAATGTCGGAATCCTCGGAAGGCTGTGCGTAGACGGGCGCGCCGTCTTCGTTGCTGACGGCTGCGTACAGCGTATCGGCAACATCAAAGATCTCAGGCAGAACGGGGGCGGGAGTAGCGGTAATCACGGGCTCCGGCGTTGCCGTGACGACGGGAATCGGAGGCTCGGTCGGCGCAGTGGTGGGAGTGACTTCCGGTTCAGGGATGCTGTTTTCAACGAAGGTAATACCGGAAAGGAGAACATAACCCATATTACCGGCTGCGTTGCGCACATAAGCCCAGTGACTGTTGTAGGCAATCAGCGTAAGGGGCGTGCCTTCCGAAATCGTACCCATATACAGATTCTGGTCGGCAATCGGCTGAGAATAGGCGTCAAGCTTGCTGACAGAAACCCATACGCTGATCTCCGGCGTTACCGGAACGAACGAATCCTGCGGTTCGGGTGTTGGAGTAGGATCGGGTTCGGGCGTTTCGGTGGGTTCCGGTTCGGGCGTGGACGTAGGTTCAGGCTCAGCCGTAGGCGTAGGTTCGGGTTCGGCTGTAGGCGTAGGCTTCGGCTCGGGCGTGGGTGTGGGCGCGTGCATCGCGGGATTGTCGTATTTATCCTCCAAAAGATAATCCTGAGTGCTTCCGTCCGCAATACCCGTTTCGGGAACGGTTCCGGGGCCTTCCAGTTGATTGACATAGGTCTGGAATGCAAGCACTGCGCCGGTGGTGATCTGTCCGTAGATGCCGTCTATCTGATCCTCGGCGAGCCAGCCGCGAAGGGCCAGCTGAGTCTGAAGGCTGAGAATCTGCTCCTTGGGAGAGGAGGGATTGATGGAACCGATATCCTCGTTGGGTTCGTCTTCATCAACGAAATTTTCGGTTACGCATTCTGCATATGCATAAGCGATATCGCCCGTATGATTTACCAGCATCACCCAAAGCTCGTTTTTCGCGATCATGTGGAACTTATCGCCCTTGATAACAATGCCTTTAGCTTTGGAATTCTGGCTGGCGCGTTCATACACATAGGTTTGATCCACGGATATGGATACGAGAACCGGGGCTTCGAGCAGCTCCAGAAGATCGGTCTGATCGTACGGGTCTGCTGTGGGCTCGGGGGTCGGGGTTACGTTAGGAACGGGTGTGGGCGTTGCGGACGGCTTTTCAAAGCGCGGATAGGCCAGCATGGTCTGAGTATTTGCATCCGCAATGCCGGTTACGTCGAGAACGTGGCTTTCCAGCACATCGTTTACATAATTCTGGAAAGCGATCACGGCGTTCTTTGTATTCTGATCATACTTTCCGGTGGCGCTTTCGCTAAGCCAGCCAAGTGCAATCAGCTTCAGCTGCAGTTCGCGTATGCGAACCGCCGAAGATGTTTCATCAATGGCTGTATTCTCCGGAGGCTGGGTAACAAAGGGGGAAGGATTGACGGAGATTGCATAATTGTCCAGATATTTGAATGTCGCAGGACCGCAGATTCCGTCTTCGTCAAGATCCGCCTGGAAGCGTTCATTCATATAGCGCTGGAAAGCTTTAACGGCGTCCTTGGTGTCGGCGTCGTATTTTCCGGACGGATATTCCTGATCCAACCAGCCAAGCTCGATCAACTGCCACTGAAGAAGGCAGATATCCTCGTAGGAAGATTTTGCGTTTATAACCTTACGCGTCGGAGAGGGAGTGGGGGTTGAAGTGACAACGGGCAATGTGGAGCCCCAGCTGTCCTGAATTTCATCCTCCAGCTGGTCCCAGAAACTGTAGGGCGTATTTGTGGGCTTGACTGTCGGCGTCGGCGTGGCGTATTTATCCTCGCCGGGCATGCTTTGACCGCCCTGCTGGCCCATCCAGTCGATGTAAGTATCGGTTATATCGCCGATTTCGCCACCGGATACGTAGGGCGTGGGGCTGGCAGAGGTGATCGGGTTGTAGGTGGGATCGATGTGGGTCGGCGTGGTGGGGCTTGTTGTGATATCCTCTGCCGGCGAGCAGGAACGAATGGCAAAAACGGCGCCGACGACTGCAATGATAATAATCAGACAGGACGCAACCAGAATCAGCGGAATACGGGCGCCTGCGCTGCGTTCGTCGTCATAGTCATCTTCCATGCGTTTGGCGGCCTCGGCGCTTTTTTGCTTGCGCTCGATAAAGTAGCCGGTTCCGTTCATTTTTACGAAAAGGTATTTCTTTTCGGCGTCCGGGTCTGTTGCGTTCAGGCGCAATTCTTCAAGCTCGCGTTCGAATTCCTGCGATTTTCCGGGCAGGGGCGAAACGGAGCCATCCTCCAGGCGCTGCGCAATTTCGCGCGGGAAGTACTCGCGCATGCGTCGGCGGGTATTCTTTTTCATATCAAGAACCTGATATACGATGCCGGTATCGTCCTGACCGCGGGAACGGCCGATCAGAAAGCGGTCTGCAACGATGGTGCCCGGCGGCAGAAAATCCGGATTCTGACGCGTATCTCTTTCATATCCGCAGCTGGGGCAGACTTTCTTATTGCCGATATCGCGAAAACAGTTCATACAAAGCTTGGTGTAGTCTTCCATGGTTTATCCCTCCGAGTTCCGGGTTGTGCAGCGGGCACGAACCAAACGGTCTGTTACTATTTGACGCACGCGATCGTGGATCTGTTCAATTTCTCCGCATGCATCAATAGAAATTACGCGTGCGGGATCATTTTTCTGAATCTCGATGAACCCATCGTATACGCGGCGCATAAAACTTGCGTCTGCGCTTTCGATTCTGTCGGCGGCGTTGGCGGCAATGCGTCTTTTCAGGGCTTCCTCGGGATCCAGATTGAAAAACAAAGTAAGATCCGGCATACAGCCGTCTACAGCGCGTTCGTTGATAAACTGAACCCATGCGCCGAGATTGCGCCCTGCTCCCTGATAAGCAATGGAGGAATCCACGAAGCGGTCGCACAGAACCACATCGCCCCGCTCAAGCGCTGGCCTGATTACATCGCGTACATGCTGCGCGCGGGAAGCAGCAAAGAGCAGCGCTTCGCACTCATCGGTCATTCCCATAGCCTTCACATCCAGCACAAGCGTGCGGATGCGCTCTGAAATCGGACAGCCGCCGGGTTCGCGCGTCGTGGTAAGGCGCGCTCCACAGTTTTTCAGAAACTGGGTAAGCAGCTTTAGCTGTGTGGATTTTCCGCAGCCATCTGAGCCTTCAATGGAGAGGAAAAAACCCGGCGCGTGCTTTTCGCCTTCGAGTAGCAATTCAGAAAGCTCGCTGACCGTTTCAACGTATATGTCTGCACCGGCTTGGATAAGCTCATCGCGGCTTCCGTAGCCGTAGCCTACGCCAATGGCAGTTATGTTTGCCATCTTTGCTCCGTGCATGTCGAATTTACGGTCGCCGACCATACAGGCGTTTTCAAAGCGTTCAGGCAGCGCGCGCCTGATGAGCACTTCCTTATCGGAGCTTGCGGCGGAATAATCCGGGCCGACAACTTTGTCAAAAAGCGGAAGCAGACCGAAATAATCAAGCGTTTTTTCGCAAAGCGGCTGGGGCTTTGAGGAGGCCAGGGCAATATATGCGCCCACCTGCTTGAGACTGATCAGCATTTGCAGAAGGCCGGTATAAACAACCGCTTCTTTCCAGCCAGTCACGGTGTGGCGTTCGCGGTAGAATTCCACGGCGGTTTTTGCCTGCGTTTCCGACAAACCGGTAAAGCGCATGAATGAATCGAGAAGCGGCGGCCCGACAAAGGCGCGAAGTACATCCTCTCCGGGAACGGGGCGGTTCATTTTTGTCAGCGCGTGGGTAACGCTTTTCATGATCCCGGGCGCAGATTCGGTGATGGTTCCGTCAAGATCGAATATAACTGCATCATATCGCATGATATATTCCTCCGAAAGGTATTTACGTCATTATATTCCATACATTCCATGTAGACAAATTAAGTTTTTACGCATTGCATAGTTTTACCCCCATCGCTGTGAGACGACGGGGGCAAGATATGCATTTTTTCGTTACAGGACTCTGCGCCCCCAGGAGAATACGCGGTTATAATAGCCGGAGGTGAGGTTTGAAATTACAACCTTGCCGGCGCCTGAGGAGGCATGTACGAATTTCCCGTTCCCAAGGTAAATACCCACATGGTCGCTCAGGTCATTATCGGCGATGGTATTAAAGCAAACGATGTCACCGCGCTTCAAACTGGAAATGCTGCTGATCTTTGTGCCGTTGTTGTAGCCCTGCGCCTGTGCGCTTCTGGACAGCTTTATGCCTACGGATTTATAGCAGTACACCGTGAGACCGGAGCAGTCGTAGGTGCCGGTGCCGGCGGTTCCGTATACATACTTTTTGCCCAGCTGTGCAAGTGCAAGCTCGATTACGCTTTCCGCTTTTTCAGAGCCTGTGCCCAGAGAGATGTCGTCGTCCGGATCCGTGGAATAGCCGCCGTTTGAGGGAGGCGTCGTTCCGGTGATTGCTGCGGAGGTATTTTTGGGCGCGGAGGAGGAGAAAAGGCTCTTCATGGTTGCGGCGTCGGCTTCGCCGGTCTGGGTGATGTTTGCCTTGCTTTGATACAGCTTTACGGCAGCCTGCGTGATGGCACCATAATCGCCGTCGATGGTCGCGTTGAGGGAGCCCTTATAGGTCAGGCGGGTTTGCAGGCGTATAACATCGCTTCCCGTATCATTTACCTTAAGACTTGCGGACTGAATGGGGGAGGCGGGGGCGCTTCCGCCGTACAGTGCGCGCAGAGTATGGATATCGGCTGTTCCAGTGGCGCTGACGCCGATTTCGTTCTGGAAACGCTGAATGGAGGTTTTGGTGATGGATCCGAAGTTGCCTGCGGGCAGACCGTCGAAGTAACCAAGATCCTCCAGCTTTTTCTGAAGCTTCAGAATGTCGTTTGCAGAGCCCTTCCCTGCGGAAAGTTCTTCATAACTATCTGCACTTAACGCGCTTCTGAGCACATAGCCTGCGCCGGAATCAGTCTTAATGCGCGCCCATTTGCTGGTGTATGCATTGACGGTGACGGGCGTGCCGATGGAAAGAGTGCTAATGGTATCGGCGCTTTCAAGCGCGGACTGGTACACGCTTGCACTCTTCTTAATAACGGTGGCTGAGAGCGTTTCGATGGTGGGGGAAACGAATTCATCCATCTGGATGGAAATGGCGGATACGGCGATGTAGCCGCGGTTTCCGTCCTTTTCAATCAACGCCCAGGTTTTGTTGTGCGCGAGCACCGTGAATACTGTGCCCTTTGAAAGTTTGGCAAGCTTTTTGCTTTCCGTGGCTGCGTATTCGTATACCTGTGCACTGGAGGCGGTTACGATGCCGGGATAGGATTCATTCGGCGTAAGTACCTGTGAGGTAAGTAGGGAAACATTGCTTTTTAGCGTATAGCCTTTTACGCCGCTTTTTTCAATCAGGCACCATTCGTCATCATAACCCAATACCGTTATCGTGGTGTTTTTGGTGAGCGTCGTAATGCGTTCGGACTGGTCGGTCGCATATGTATAAACGTACGATTTGTCCTTTACAATTAGGGCCGCCAGCTCACACGTTTCCTTCAATGTAGGTTTGGGGCTTTCTTCCAAAGACAGCGCAGACAGCTTGATGTAGCCGATGGAGCCGTTTTTTTCCACCAGCGCCCACTGGTCGTTATAGGCCTGAACATTCAACTCAAAACCCTTTTTGTAGCTGCCATAGTTTTTGGAGTTGACGGACATGTACTTGTATATCTTTGCGGAGGAAGCGCTGATTTCTGCGGGTATAGAGGTGGCTTTTGTAAGAGTTGCATCCTTTACTGAGGTCAGATTTTTGACAAGCATATAGCCGCGCGCACTTTCCTTGGCTACAAGCGCCCAATCATCTTTTACGCCGAGTACCGTAAGCTCATAGCCGGCGCCTGCGGTATACAGAACCTTGCTGCCGGTGTTGGCTTTGGCATAGATTTTCGCGGAGGTTGCGTCGACAAACGCCGGAACAGACATGGTTTCGGGGATCGTTTCATCGGCTGTGGGGGTGGCTGTCGGTTTGGGAGTCGCAGTTGGCTTTGGGGTAGCGGTGGGTTTTTCCGTGGGAACGGGCGTTGCCGTTGCATTTACGTCAATGGTCAGGCCGCTCACATAGGCATAGCCGATGGCATCGCCGTTTTGAAGCTTGGCCCAGTTGCCGTTTGTGGAAAGAACGGTAACGGTCGCGCCCTTTTTCAGCGTTGCAATCTGACGGGAACCGGTGGTTGCGGATTTAAAAACTTTAAGCGAATTAATCTTTACCGTACCCAGACCGGACAGACTTTCGGGCTTGGGAGTAGCGGTGGGCTTGGGCGTTGCCGTCGGATTTTCGCCGGGCTTGGGCGTTGCCGTTGCATTTACGTCAATGGTCAGGCCGCTCACATAGGCATAGCCGATAGCGTCGCCGTTTTGCAGCTTGGCCCAGTTGCCGTTTGTGGAAAGAACGGTAACGGTTGCGCCCTTTTTCAGCGTTGCAATCTGACGGGAACCGGTGGTTGCGGATTTAAAAACTTTAAGCGAATTAATCTTTACCGTACCCAGACCGGACAGACTTTCGGGCTTGGGAGTAGCGGTAGGCTTGGGCGTTTCCGTCGGATTATCGCCGGGTTTTGGTGTCGCTTTAGCGTTTGCATTAATGGTCAGTCCACTTGTATAGGCGTAACCGATCGTATCGCCCATCTGAAGCTTGGACCAATTGCCGCTTGTGGAAAGAACGGTAACGGTTGCGCCTTTTTTCAGCGTTGCAATCTGGCGGGAGCCGGTGGTTGCGGATTTGAAAATCTTTAATGTGTCGATCTTTACGGTGCCAAGACCGGACTTTCCAGTCGCGGCGGGCGTTGCGGTGGGCTTAGGCGTAGCCTTGGCATTTTCGTCGATTTCAAGGCCTTCCAAAAGCGCATAGCCGATTTCTTCACCGTTTTCAAGCTGCGCCCATTTTCCCTTCGTAGCCAGAACGGTGATGGTCGCGCCCTTTTTCAGTATGGCAAGCTCCTTGGAGGAGGTGTCGGCTTTTTTGTAAACGATCAGTTCTTTTTCGATAACCTTACCGAGGCCGGATTTGCTTTCCTCCTGTTTTTCGTCCCCGGCGGGCAGGCGCTTCATATCGGACACCAGCGCATAGCCGCGGTTGCCCTTGTATTCAATCAGTGCGATGCCGTCTTTATAAGAGATTACGGTGACTTCTGTTCCCTTTGCCAGTTCGCCGGTTTTTTTATAGCTGACGGCGGGACCTTCCCTTACAATCATTTTTGATGCGGTTACTACCGCTTTGAAGCTTTCTGCAAAAGAGATACACGGCAGATAGGTAACGCATAACAGCGCCTGTAGGATGAAAATAGCAATGATTTTGGATAATCGGGAATGTTTCATAGATTTTCTCCTTATTATGTACGGTTTGTTATTGCGCGAATGTTGCCAAAAGGTATCCAAACTATGCACATTATAAACCTTTGTGATCGATTGCGCAATACCAAAAACATAAAAATGATATTAAACGAGAGTATTTTGTAATAAAATACCTGTATTTTCCTGTCGAAATGTTTTGTATAATACGAATTGCGGAGGTGAAATTATGAATAATCGTGAGCGGGTCAGGGCTATTATGCATTATGAGGCGTATGACCGCATGCCCGTGGTTGCGTTTGGCTACTGGAATGAAACGCTGGATAGATGGCATAGAGAGGGTCATATTACCCTTGAGGAAGCGCGGGGCTACGGTGACAACAACGTATATGACCGCGCAATAATGAATAAGCTTGGATTTGATTTCAACTGGGCGGGCGGGATTGGCGGAAATTCCTTTATGAATCCTCCTTTTGAAGCAAAAACACTGTACACGGAGGCGGACGGATCCGTTGTTTCCCGCGATTCTCAGGGACTGATTATTAAAACCAAACCGGGAATTGTTTCCATTCCGTCGCATGCCGGAACAACGCTTACCGGCCGTGAAGCATGGGAGGAATTGTATCTTCCGAAGTTCCGTTATGCAGATGATCGCGTTGATTACGAAATGATGAAAGAATCTTACGATAACGTTTCAAAAGATGAAATGCCGGTCTATCTGCAGGTGGGAAGCCTTTACGGAAAGATCCGCGATATGCTGGGGGTTGAGGAGCTGGCCTATCTGTACGCAGATGACGAAGATCTGTACATTGAAATCATCGACACCATCGGCGAATTGTGCTATAGGGTGACAAAGCGAGTGCTGGAAAGCGGACTGTCCTTTGACTATGCGCATTACTGGGAGGACATCTGCTTTAAAACCGGTCCGCTGATTCGCCCGAGCGTGTTTCAGGAATACGTCGGTCCCTGGTACAGAAAGATTTCCGATCTTCTGAACGCAAACGGTGTGGATATCATATCGGTAGATTGCGACGGAAAAATTGACGAGCTGCTTCCGATCTGGCTTGAAAACGGCGTGAACACCATGTTCCCAATTGAAGTCGGCACTTGGAAGGCTTCCTTTGACGTATGGCGCAAACAGTATGGTCGGGAGCTTCGCGGCGTAGGCGGCATGGATAAGCGCGTGTTTGCGCAGGATCGCGCGGCGGTCGACAAGGAGATTGAGAGGCTCAGACCGATTGTGGATATGGGCGGGTACATACCCTGCCCCGATCACAGAATTGCCCCGGACGCCAAATGGGAAAACGTACAGTATTACTGCGAAAAATTCAGGAAGGTTTTTGGCTGAAATAAAAAACGGCTTTTGCAGATGCTCTCTTCTGCAAAAGCCGCTTTTCTTAGGATCAAGCGTTTTCCGTAAGGGACTTATGTACAAACTGAATCTGGCAGGCTACTTCTTCGGGCGCGGTTGCGCCGAGGCATGCGCGTTTTTTGACGCAGTTTTCAAGATTGATGGCTTCGTATACGTCTTCATCGAACAGCTCGGAGAAGCGGCGGTATTCATCGATGGACGCGCTTTCAAGCGTTTTCTGATTTTCAATCAGGTAGGCTACCAGCGCGCCGGTGGCTTTATACGCGCTTCGGAAGGGAAGCCCTTTGCTTACGAGATAGTCGGCGCAATCCGTCGCGTTGATAAAGCCCTTAGCGGCTGCCGCGCGCATTTTGTCGGTTTTTACGCGCATGGTTTCAAGCATGGGCGAAAATACGCGAAGCGCCAGAGTAACGGTGTCAAACGAATCGAATATGGCTTCCTTATCCTCCTGCATATCCTTGTTATAGGCAAGGGGAAGCCCCTTCAGCATGGTGAGCAGGGTTACAAGGTTTCCGTTGGTTCTGCCGGCCTTGCCGCGCGTAAGCTCGGCGATGTCGGGGTTTTTCTTTTGGGGCATAATGCTGGAGCCGGTGGAATATGCATCGTCCAGCTCGGCAAACTGGAATTCCCATGAACACCAGAGTATGATCTCCTCGCTGAAGCGGGAAAGGTGCGTCATGATCAGTGCGATAGCGCTTGCAAGCTCCACACAGAAATCCCGGTCGGACACGCCGTCAATGGAATTCATGCATGGACCCGAAAAGCCCAGCAACTGCGCGGTCATATGCCGATCGATGGGGAAGGTGGTGCCGGCCAGCGCGCCGCTGCCCAGGGGACAAACATTCATGCGCGCCCGGGCGTCCTTCAGGCGGCCAATGTCGCGAAGGAACATCATGGCATATGCCATCAGGTGATGGCCAAAGGTAATCGGCTGCGCGCGCTGAAGATGCGTGTAACCGGGCATAATGGCGCTTTCATAGGCTTTTGCCTTGTCGCAGATTACGAAAATCAGATCCCGGATCAATTGTATTACCTGATCTGTTTCATCGCGTAGCGTCAGGCGGATATCCACGGCGACCTGGTCGTTTCTGCTTCTTGCGGTATGCAGGCGCTTTCCGGTATCGCCCAGCCTTCTGGTGAGTTCCTGCTCCACGAAGGAGTGAATATCTTCGCAGGCCCAGTCGATTTCGAGCCTGCCGCTTTCAAGGTCGCCCAAGATGTCTTCAAGACCTTTTAAAATCAGCTCGCCGTCTTCTTTGGAAATGATATTTGCAGCCGAAAGCATGGCGGCGTGCGCCATGCTTCCGGTAATATCCTGTTTGTACATCCTGCTGTCAAAGCGGATGGATGCGTTATAGTCGTTTGCCGTGTCGCTGAGCTGCTTGGAAAAGCGGCCTGTCCACAATTTTTCGCTCATTTATTTCTTGCCCTTCTTCTGTTCGATGGTCGCCTTGACGTGAATCGGAAGGCCGAAGAGGTTGATGAAGCCCTCGGCATCCTTCTGGTTATACACATGATCCTCGTCGAAGGTGGCGATTTCGGGATCGTACAGGCTGTTTACGGAGGTGACGCCGGCGTTCATAATGTTTCCCTTGTACAGCTTCAGCTTAACGTCGCCCGTAACGTTTTCCTGTGTTTTATCGACAAATGCGCTCAGCGCCTCGCGCAGAGGGGTGAACCACTGGCCAAAGTATACAAGCTCGGCAAAACGGTTGGCCACCAGCGCCTTATAGTGCTGGGTATCTCTGTCAAGGCACAGCGTTTCAAGAACCTCATGCGCACGGTACAGGATTGCTCCGCCGGGAGTTTCATATACGCCGCGGCTCTTCATGCCCACCAGACGGTTTTCTACCAGATCAACGATGCCTACGCCGTGCTTGCCGCCGATGGCGTTCAGCTTTTCAACGATTTCAACCGCGCCCAGCTTTTCGCCGTTAATGGCTACCGGAACGCCCTTTTCAAAGGAAATGGTGACATATTCAGCCTCGTCGGGGGCCTGTTCGGGGGCTACGCCCATCTCGAGGAAGCCGGGCTTTGCCAGCTGCGGCTCGTTTGCGGGATCCTCAAGATCCATGCCCTCGTGGGAAAGGTGCCACAGGTTCTTATCCTTGGAGTAATTGGTTTCGCGGCTGATTTTGAGGGGGATGTTATGCGCTTCTGCGTATTCGATTTCTTCTTCACGGCTCTTGATGGACCACTCGCGCCAGGGAGCAATGATGCCCATATCGGGAGCGAAGGCCTTGATGGTGAGCTCGAAGCGAACCTGATCGTTTCCCTTGCCGGTGCATCCGTGGCAAATGGCGTCGGCGCCTTCCTGAAGGGCGATTTCCACAATGCGCTTTGCGATTACGGGGCGTGCAAACGAAGTTCCGAGCAGATAATCGCCTTCGTATTTTGCGCCTGCTTTCAGCGTGGGGAAGATATAGTCTTCAACGAATTCCTTTTTAAGGTCTTCAATATACAGTTTGCTTGCGCCGGTTTTAATGGCTTTCTCTTCAAGTCCATCCAGCTCCGTGCCCTGTCCCACATCGCCGGATACCGCGATGATTTCGGGATTGCCGTAGTTTTCCTTCAGCCACGGAATGATGATGGAAGTATCGAGTCCGCCGGAATATGCCAGAACAATTTTGTTATACTTTTTCATTATGTAGTGCCTCCGCTCAGTTTATGTGCATTATTATGCAGCTGAAAAGCTCGTTTGTCAAGTTGAATTCGCGTAAAAGGTTCGTATTTGTATGCTATTATACATGAATGAATGAATAAATATGCATTATAATACGCTGAAGAGCAGCTTTCCGTAGGAGGGATAGGGCCATTTGGCTTCGTCCATCATGCTTTCGGTTTCGTCAACCACCAAACGAAGCGAACGCATCTCGGAAAGTACTTCGTTTCTGTACATTTCCGCGCTTTCTGAAACCATAGCGCAGGCGGATGCGCGCTTCTGGGCCTTCGACAGGTGATCGCTAAGGTTCAGGATGGCCGCCGCCTTTTCCGAGAGCGCCTGCGCCATGCGCATATCTGCTTCGTTTACAATGCCAAGGCCGGCCTTTATGGCCGCGCTTTCGGCATATTCCTTGGAAGCGCCTGCGACGGCGGGCAGAATATTCCGCTTTACCATATCGAGCATGGTGAGCGCCTCAATGTTGATTACCTTTGAATAGTTTTCAAGCATGACCTCGCGCCTGGAGTGCATTTCGCTTTCGGAGAATATGCCGTGGCGCGTAAAAAGGTCTATATTCTTATCGTTTGTAAATTCTTTAAGAGCTTCTACGGTGCTTGGAATAATCAAAAGGCCACGGCGTCTGGCTTCCTCGGGCCATTCAGAGGAATAATTATTACCGTTGAATATAATGCGTCCGTGCCGTATGATGGTTTCACGCAGTATACGCATGACGGAATTGCGGAAATCGTCCTTCTGGGCAAGCTCCAGCTGATCGGCAAACTGCTCCAGCTGATCGGCGACGATGGTGTTGATTACCACGTTTGCATCTGAAATCGAGAAGGAGGAGCCCACCGAGCGGAATTCGAATTTGTTTCCGGTAAATGCGAAGGGCGAGGTGCGGTTTCTGTCGGTGGTGTCGCGGCGCACGCGGGAAAGAGAGTGAACGCCGCTGTTGATGTAGACTTTTTCAATGCGGTCGTAGGGTGCGCCCGATTCGATGGCCTTGAGTATGCCCTCCAGCTCATCGCCCAGATACATGCTCATGATGGAGGGGGGCGCTTCGTAGCCGCCGAGGCGGTGATCGTTTCCGGCGCTGGAAACGGATATACGCAGAAGATCCTGATGAAGGTCGACTGCGCGAACAACGGCGGAGAGTATAAGCAGAAACTGCAGATTGTCCATCGGGTTATCGCCCGGATCCAGCAGGTTTACGCCGTTGTCCGTAATCAGAGACCAGTTGTTGTGTTTGCCGCTTCCGTTCACACCTTCAAACGGTTTTTCATGGAGCAGGCATACCATGTTGTGACGCGCGGCTACCTTTTTCATGATCTCCATGGTCAGCTGGTTGTGGTCAACCGCTACATTAACAGTTTCAAAAACCGGCGCCAGCTCGTGTTGACCGGGCGCCACTTCATTATGACGCGTTTTGGCGGGAATTCCCAGCTTCCAAAGCTCTTCGTCCAATTCGCGCATAAACGCGGCGACTCTGGTTTTGAGCGCGCCAAAGAAGTGATCGTCCAGTTCCTGGCCCTTGGAGGGGCGGCATCCGATGAGCGTGCGGCCCGTATAAATAAGGTCCGGCCGCTTTTCATACATTTCCCGGTCAATCAGGAAGTATTCCTGTTCTGCGCCCACAGTGGGCGTTACGCGCTGGCAGTCCTTTCCGAAAAGCTGCACAATTCGGGCGGCCTGTCTGCTGATCAGCTCCATGGAACGCAAAAGGGGTGTTTTCTTATCGAGCGCTTCTCCGGTGTAGGAGCAAAACGCCGTGGGAATGCAGAGAGTTTTATCCTTAATAAACGCATAAGACGTGGGATCCCACGCGGTATAGCCGCGCGCTTCAAACGTGGCGCGAAGACCGCCGGAGGGAAAGCTGGAAGCATCCGATTCCCCCTTGATCAATTCCTTTCCGCTGAACTCCATAATGACCTTGTCGCCGATGGGGCGGATGAAGGAATCGTGTTTTTCTGCGGTTACGCCGGTCATCGGCTGAAACCAATGGGTAAAATGCGTTGCGCCTTTCTCAAGCGCCCAGTCCTTCATGGCGTTTGCGACGATGTCGGCGATGCTGCGGTCAAGTGAAGTGCCCTCGGCAAGAATGCGCCGAAGCGCACGGAAAGTATCGTGCGGAAGGCGCTGTTGCATTACGGAGTCATTAAAGACCATGGAGGCGAATTCGATTGGAATATTCATTGTAAAACGCATCCCTTCGTACATACCTTTTCGGCAATGAATGGATTATAGAACCCGGTTTTTTTGATGTCAACCCTTTAGACGCGATTTAACAGGCAAAAGCGCGAGGATGATGAGAAACAGGCTTATCCACTGAGAAGTGGAGAGGCCCATGACAAAACCGCGAATGGCGTCGCCTCTGAAAAATTCCAACGTAAAGCGTACGGGCGCATACGCCAGGATATACGCTTTAAGTATATTCAGCTTGCTTTTTTGCGATATACGTGCAAGCACTATTGCAATGACGATCAGAAGGAAGGATTCAATCAGTTGAACGGGCAGAAGCGGTATGCCCTTTGGAACGAAGGACACGCTGTTTGAAACGGGATAGCATATGCCAAACAGGCGGGATTCCACACCATAGCAGCAGCCCGCCAGAAAGCAGCCGATACGTCCGAAGGCATGGGCTAACGGAAGCGACGGAAGCATCTGCCTTGCGTAGGGGGCTAATGGAAACCGAAGAAGCTTTGAAAGCAAGAATGCAGAAGCGAATCCAAAAAGAAAACCGCCGTAATACACAAATCCAAATTCAAACTCCTGAAAAAACGCGCCGCCAGTAATCAGCCGATAGAGATCGTTAATGGAATAGGTGACAAATGTATACCACAAAAGCGCGCCGATCAGCCCGAAGGCCAGCGCGCCTGTGAAAAGTACGAGGGCGATATCCATGCGCAATTGGGCTTTATGAACGAAAAACATACTGAACACCAGCGCTGCTATAACGCCCAACGCGCACATGACGCCATATGAGGGAAGAGAAATGCTTCCAATATAGATGAATGGATACATACTTACAGATTTGTGGTGCGCACGCTCTGAATGTTTTTATATTCGGAAAGGTGCGCGACAATGTCGGTGTAGGATGTTTTGGACGGGAGCTTCAGAAGGTATACGTTGGTGTACAGGTTCTTGTCCTGCGTGATTTCGACGTGAAAGTCGATATCGAGAACCTGAACGGACTTGTTTTCAAAGTAGGTATTGATAAAATCCATCGTTTCGACGCGGTGTACGAATTTTACCTCCATGCGTTTTTCGGCGTTTACGCGGATTACTCTGGACAGCACGGACAAAACGATCAGTATCAAAACACAACTGATGTAGGCCAGAATGTAAAAGCCATACCCGATGGCAATTCCAAGGCAGGCAACATTCCAAAGCGATGCTGCGGTTGTTAAGCCTGAAATTTTTCTTTTGGAAAGCACAATCGTTCCGGCGCCCAGAAAACCGACACCGCTTACCACCTGCGCTGCGATGCGCCCGATTGCAATGGATACGCCCGAGGAGGAAAGCTCCGCGCTGTGAAGCCTGGAGGCAATCATGCATTCTGCAAGCGCAATGGTGCATGCGCCCATGCATACCAATATGTGCGTTCTCAGTCCCGCAGGGCGGTTGTGTTTTTCACGCTCAAAGCCAATAATGCCGCCAATCAGCATGGCGCTTGACACCCGTACGATCAGATCGAGTATGGTAAGGCTGCTGAGTATGTCCTTTGAAAGGAAATCGAGGATTTGCTGCAAGAAATATCACGTCCATCCCTGCTTGATTTGGCTATAGTAACACCATTTTTCCCAAAAGTCAACGCCGTAACGCTGCTACAAAGGATAAATACAGGACGGTGAATGTAGAGGTATGGTTTCAATTTTGTGAAATGTTTATGCGCTTGATTGCGTGACAGGTATAGACGTGATATAATCAAAAGTATGTTTTGTACCATGGCAGGAGGGTTTTTATGGCGAATCTCTTTAAAAAATTCAAGGATTTGTTTGCTCCGCGCGATATGAGCGTCGGAACACCGTGGAAGCGCATTGCGGAGTTTGCATTTCCGATGCTGCTTGGAAACTTTGCTCAGCAGCTGTACAACACCGTGGACGCCATTGTAGTCGGAAACAGCAAATGGGGCGAAAATGGATTGGGCTCTGTAGGCAGCGCGGGACCGGTCATCAATTTGCTGCTTGCGCTGTTTGTCGGCATTTCTACCGGCGCCGGCATCATGGTATCGCAGTACTATGGCGCAAAAGACCGCGAACAACTCAGTAAAACCATTGGCAATTGCATTACAATTACGGCCATCTCCTGCATTGTGATCATGATTGCAGGACCGTTGCTTACAACGCCGCTGCTTCGGGCAATGAATACCAGCGAGAACATGTTTGCCGGCTCGCGCGATTACCTGAATATTACCTTTATCGGTATTGCAGGTTTTTTCTTCTATAATATATTCTCCGGCGTTCTTCGCGGTCTGGGCGATTCGCTGTCTGCACTCGGTTTTCTCGTTCTGACCAGTATTTTGAACGTTGTTCTGGACCTCCTGTTTGTTGATAAAATGGGCGTTGCAGGCGTTGCGCTTGCAACCGTATTGGCGCAGATTATTTCTGCCATACTGTGCTTCTGGAAGCTACTTTATATGCGCAATCTTTTTGATATCAATAAATCGGTGCTTCGCCTCGACAAGGAAATCGTCATGAAGATTGTAAAGCTTGGCCTTCCTTCCGGACTTACGCAGGCGATCTTCTCCGGCGCAATGATGCTGGTGCAGAGCCTGATCAACAGCTTTAAGGACGATCTTTTTATTACCTGCAACATCATGGTTATGCGCGTGGACGGCTATGCCATGCTGCCCAACTTCAGCTTCGGACAGGCCATGAGTACTTTTATCGGCCAGAATGTAGGCGCGAAGCGAATTGACCGAATCAGCTCCGGAACCAAACAGGGCATGGTCATGTCTGTCGGAACGGCGCTTGTAATGACGCCGCTGGTCATTCTTGCCGGTCCCTGGCTGATGAGACTTTTTACGCCGAACCAGAATTTGATTGATCTGTCCATGCAAATGATGTACATAATCTGCGCCGGTTATATTGCCATGGCCGTTACGCAGGTTCTTTCCGGCGTTATGCGCGGCGCCGGCGATACCGTAACGCCGATGTGGATTTCGTTTGCAACGACGGTTGTGCTGCGCGTTCCTATGGCGTATCTGTTAACGTATATTGCCAAGCAGAGAGGCGCCGACATCCTTACGCAGGAAAAAATGGTGTTTGTTTCGCTGCTTTGCGCGTGGATGCTCGGTATGATCATTACCTGGGTGATATATATGATGGGCGGCTGGAAGAAACGCCAGGTAAATGCGATTGCACGAGAGCTTCAGCAGAACTGCGCGAAATAAACCCTATCGGATATTGATATGATTTGCGAGCCTTCGCCGATGCGAGGGCTCTTTTTTGCTGCTGCCGGATTATAACAGCACATATGTTCGAAAATAATATTGACCAAATCGAACGTATGTGCTATAATGCATTACAAAAAGAACAAATGTTCGATTATGATGCGGAGGCGGCGGTTGTGCAGCGGATTATATTGCATTCGGATGCAAACAGCTTTTATGCGTCGGTAGAATGCGCGGAGCATCCGGAACTCAGGGGAAAACCCGTAGCGGTGTGCGGCGATCCGGAGGCGAGGCACGGCATCGTGCTTACCAAAAATCAGCAGGCGAAGGTATATGGTATCAAGACAGGCGAAGCCATATGGCAGGCAAAGCAGAAATGTCCGAATCTGGTGGTAGTGCCGCCGGATTATCCGAAGTATGTTGCGTACAGCCGCCGAATGCGCGAAATATATGAGTCATATACCGACTGCGTGGAGGCGTTCGGACTGGATGAAAACTGGTTGGATATCTCTGCGCCGGATATGGACATGAAAAGCGCGGAGGAAACCGCCAACCATATCCGCAAAAGAATTACGCGTGAGCTTGGCATTACGGTATCGGTGGGCGTGTCGTTTAATAAAGTATTTGCAAAGCTTGGAAGCGATTATAAAAAGCCGGACGCCGTAACGGTGATTACGGAGGAAAACTTTAAATCCATCGTATGGCCGATGCCGGTCAGTGATTTGATTTACGTGGGCCCGCGTACAGGCGCAAAGCTTATGGAAATCGGAATCTATACCATAGGGCATCTGGCAAACGCCGATCTTGACATGCTGCGCCGCCGATTTGGCGTAAACGGCGTAATGCTGAAGGCATTTGCCATGGGACTTGACAATTCCCGGGTAATGAAAATCGACGAAAAGGAAATCATTAAATCCATCGGCAATTCGTCTACGCCGCCGCACGACATCGTTACGCCCAGGGACGCCAAATGCATGATATATCTTTTGAGCGAATCGGTTGCGGCAAGGCTTCGGGAAAACGGATTTCGCGCCAGATGCGTGTCAATTTCGGTTCGCGACGTGCATTTGTGTACGGCAGGCTGTCAATGTACGCTGGACAGGCCCAGCCAACTGTCGGGTGAAATTGCGGAGGCGGCGTTCCGGCTGTTTATGGGAAGGTATCTGAATCATCTGCCGCTTCGTTCCATGGGCGTTTCCTGTACGCGCCTTGTTAGCGCGGACGAACCCAAGCAGATGGATATATTCGGCGTAAGCGAGCGGGAAATCAAGCGCGAAAACCTCGAGAGTGCGCTGGACAACTTGCGCCATAGGTTCGGACATCAGGTAGTCAGGCGCGGTATTGTCATGTTTGACCGCGCATTTGCCGATATCAACCCTAAGGAGGAGCAGACCATTCATCCGGTGGGTTTTTTGCGGGACGATCGGGTGGACTACGCAAATCCATCCGGACGCTGACGGGATGCGGCAGGATGATAGGGAACAACAAAGTCGTTTTTTCGGCGGCAAATAGTACTTGACATTGAAGCATCCTTCATTTAAAGTGGAAACCGGGAGGAAGATTGTTGTGTGCGGAAGATACTATATAGCGGCGGAGGATACGCCTCAGCAGATTGCTGAACTGATCGATATCATAAATCGCCGGGAAAACCGGAGCGAATGCGTAAAAACCGGAGAAATCTTTCCGGGCGACCAAGCGCTCGTGGTGGCCAACAACAAAAAATTGATGTCGTCTCCCTTTGTTATGAAATGGGGCTTTGATACCGGAAAGGGCGGACTACTTATTAATTGCAGAAGCGAGACGGCCTTTGAAAAGCCCATGTTCAGGGAATTGATTGCCCAAAGGCGCCTGCTGGTTCCTGCATCCGGCTATTTTGAATGGCAAAAGATGGGGAAAGAAAAGGCAAAATATGCGCTGAGTCCGGAAGAGGGATGCATGTACATGTCGGGAATATACCGTCAGGGAAAGTATGGTATGGAGTTTGTCATCCTTACGCGGGATGCCGCCCCGGGTATCCGATTCATTCATTCCAGAATGCCGCTGATTCTTTCTGAATCGGATGCGTATGAGTGGCTGAAGCCGGACGGCAATCCGCTTGACGTAATGAAGCGGGCTGTCGAAAATGTGAACTATATTCGTATGAACTGATACTGGAGGAAAAAACAACATGGATTTTGCGCCCAATTCAAAGATGGTACGCCTGGATTGCAATGTGGACGACATGACGGGCGAGGATATTGGCTTTGCACGGGAACGGATGATGGCGGACGGAGCCCGAGAGGTTTACATCGTGCCCGTTCAGATGAAAAAGGACAGACCGGGCATGGAGATTAACGTCATATGCAGCGCGGAGGATGCAGACCGGCTTGCGCAGAGTATGCTCATAAATACATCCACTTTCGGCGTCAGAAGGACGGAACTTACCGGATATGCGCTTGAACGCGAGGCGCGGGTGCTTGAAACGGAATTCTGCCCTGTGCGCGTAAAAATCGGCTGGGGATACGGCGTTAAAAAGTTCAAACTGGAATATGAGGATGTAGCAAAGTACGCAAAGCTAGCAGGCATGCCGATTGCGCAGGCGCGAGAACAGCTCCTTAAGATGCTTTGAATGCCGAAACGGATTTGCGACGGAAGGGGGAAAGTGAATGACATCCGATAACAAGCTGCTTCCGGAGGATCATCCCGTGAAACTCAGGTTTAAGGGAATTTCTGAAGAAGCGCTGCTTCGCGGAGGAATGGAGTGGCTGTACAATAATACCAGACCTTATCGCGAGCTGATGGCGTATTACCGGTGCGCGATGATGGAAGTGGAAACCAAGCTGAATGTACTGAATCAGGAGTTTTCCGTTATATATGATCGCAATCCGATTGAAAGCATAAAAAGCCGCCTGAAAGAACCGGCCAGCATTGTCGATAAGGTGATGCGAAACCATTATCCGGTATCGATCGATTCAATTGAAGAAAATCTAAGCGACATTGCCGGCGTCCGAGTTGTGTGTTCGTTTATTGAAGATATTTATATGCTGGCAGACTGTCTTTTGCAGCAGGATGACGTTACGCTCGTCCGCATGAAGGATTACATAAAAGAGCCGAAGGAAAACGGCTACCGATCGCTGCATTTGATCGTCGAGGTGCCGATTTTCCTTCAGCATAAAAAGAAACATATGAAGGTTGAAATCCAGCTCAGAACCATCGCAATGGATTTCTGGGCGAGTCTTGAACATAAGCTTACCTATAAAAAGAATGTGCCGAATGCCGAACAGCTTACAGAAGAGCTTAAGGAATGCGCCGACATGAGCGCTCAGCTGGATGAAAGGATGGAAGCCATCCGAAAAGCCATTCAGGACGGATGATTTTTATCCTTGGGCTTCCTTCAGCCACATTTCCCTGACTTTTTCATATACCTCGTCCGGATATTCCATATTCCCGTCGGGATGGCAGGGTAAAAGTTGATCTCCTGCGACTGCGGGGTTTGTGCATGCGGTGTCGTTTCTCCATTTTTCGCGCTCATCGGGATTTCTGAAATCAGGAATCCCCATGGGCGCGTTTCCGTTTAATGCGGAGCGGTAGGCAAGAATTCCGCAAAGGCCCATATCGATGGCGGTATATACATCTATGGAGTAGTGTTTTCCGTCTGGGCGTCCCAATATTTTCTGAATGAAAAAGTGCGTGGCGTAGAAATCGCTTCCGCCATGGGTTGAATATGCTTCGGCCAGACTTCCGTCGATAAATTTCCGGGGCGCATATCTTTCCAGTTCGCCCTTGCACACGGTTTCCCCTTCTCTGTATACCTGAATCTCGTCAGGCTGATCGCCTTGATGGGAAGGCGGAAATCTTTGCGATTCCATTGAACCCTTTGTGCCGTACACCTCGTAGTTGATGCTGCCGGGCTCGCGCTTTAAATGCCCGTGTACACTTTTTACGATAGCGCCATTGTCCAGCGTCAGCATTTCGATTCCCGCTACTTCGCCGCTTTTGAGCCCCAACGGCGGTACGGTTGTGTTGCGCTGGGTGATAAAGCCGGTCACGCGTACGGGTCGTCTGCCGGTTATGGTCAGTATCGGCCCTATAGAATGGGTGCAGTAAAAATTTGGAAAAAGCGCATTGCGCCAGTGATTGCGCTCTCCGTATGTGATGCTTGGCCAGATGCCGGCGCAGTCGTGAATGTATTCGCCCTCGGCGTACATAACGTCGCCGATGTCGCCGTTTTCGTAGCGGCGCCGCATTTCAAACGTGTGATCCATATAGCAGTAATTTTCTGCGTATGCATATATCTTTCCGCTTTCTTCCACTGCCTCAATCAGTTCAATGCCCTGCTTGATGGTTTCGCAGGGCAGCACTTCGCTTAGTATATGCCTTCCCGATTTCAAAAGGCGTATCGCATACGGGGCGTGTTCGTTTGCATAATTCGCAAGAACGACTGCATCCATGTCGTGCATAAAAAATTCATCGAAGGTTTCATACAGGGCGACGTTGAGCCCTGCATCCTTTGCGGCTTTGCCCGCTTTCATAAGCGCCGGACGGTACTTATCGCAAACAGCTACAAGCTCAGCGTCCGGATGGTTCAGAAGCACGTTTACCATTGTCATGCCGCGATATGCGCCGAATACGCCAATTTTCAGCTTTGCCATAAAACAGCCCCCTTTTTATTTACGCACTCTTAATATAGCAGAATGTCGTCTGTCAGTCAAATAGTTTTTCGAACACGGAGAAAATCTCTTGTCATTTGAATAAATACGTGTATAATTCTTTTAGAACAGATGATGGGGTGAAACCATGATTTATACGGTTACTTTGAATCCCGCAAGGGACAGAACGGTAGTGATTGACAACTTTTCCGCGGGTAAAGTAAACCGCATTCAGTCTCTTCGAGACGATCCCGGCGGGAAAGGGATTAATGTATCCAAAATGATCCGGTCTCTTGGCGGAAAAAGCGTCGCCATGGGTATTCTGGGCGGAGCAACGGGGAAATACATTAAAAAGAGCCTTCAGGATATGGGCATTGATAGCGATTTTGTTTTGACAACTGCCGAAACCAGAACCAATATCAAGGTTGTGGATACGGTTAGGGGTGAAACCACCGATATTAACGAGCCCGGTACGCCTGTAGCAAAGCGTGTGCTTACAAGCGTGTTTACCCGCCTGAAGGCCCGTGCGCAAAAGGGCGATATTGTTGTGTTTGCCGGAAAGATTCCGCAGGGAGCGAGCGCGGGGCTGTTGGCCGAATGGATTGGCAAACTCACGGCTGCGGGCGTGCGCGTGTTTCTGGATGCGGACGGCGATACGCTGTTTGAAGGCGTAAAGGCATCGCCCTATCTGATAAAGCCCAATGAAGCGGAGTTGTCCCAGCTGATGGGTTGCTCGTTTTCTACGCTGTCGGACGTATGCCTGGGCGCAAAACGCGTTATACATGAGGCGGGCGTACAGGTGGTGGCCGTATCTATGGGCGGCGACGGAGCGCTTATCGTTACCAAGGACGGCGCATATCGGGCGGAAGGAATACGAGTGCCGGTTCTCAGCACCGTTGGCGCAGGGGACGCCATGATGGCGGCTTTGGCATTCGGTATGGATACGGGTATGCCCTTTCCGGAAATGGTTGCGCTGTCAATTGCGGCCAGTGCTGCATGTGTATCGGAGAGCGGAACCCAGGCAGCGCCGCTTGATAACATTATGAAACTCAAAAAACTTGCAAAGGTTCATTTATACAAATCTGAATAGAAAATGGGGAGATGGTTTCATGAAAAGAAAGATACAGATTCAGGCGCATCGCGGCGCATCGGGGTACGCACCGGAGAATACGCTTCCCGCATTCCAGATGGCAGTGGATATGGGCGCAGACGGCATTGAATGCGACGTTTATCTGACGAAGGACGGCGAGTTCGTAATCTGTCACGATACGACCATTGACCGCACCAGCGATGGTACGGGCGCGATTTGCGATCTTACACTTTCGGAAATCAAAGCGCATGACTTTGGCGTAAAGTTTGACGAAAAATATCGCGGCGTAACCGCTCCAACGCTTGGCGAAATGCTGGACGTTGTTAAGTGTCTGAATCCCATCAACCTTGAAATCAAGAAATTCCGCGAGGGCGAGGATAATGGGGAAATTCTCGATCAGTTCTATAATCTGCTCAAGGAAAAGGATGTAATTGCCAATACAATCGTTTCAAGCTTTGATGCGGACATCCTTACGCAGCTCAAACAGCGCCACCCCGATATCTATACATGTTTCCTGTATAACAGGCGCTTGAACGCTGCGGCCTATGCAAAAAGCTTCGGGTGCTCGGCAATTCATCCGTATCATAAAACGCTGAAAAAGATTTCTGTAAAAAGCGCTCATGCCCGCGGCATGAAAGTTAATTGCTGGACTGCCAATGAAGAAGACGAAATCAGAAAAATGATTGCCGTTGGCTGCGACGGTATCATTACGAATTATCCCGACCGCGCAATTGCTATTGCAGAGGAAGAATAGGCGAACCTATCGGTTAAACGCCCGGCGAAGGATTCGTTCGGGCGTTTACGGTTTTTGAAAGGGTGGATAGACAGCATGCGAGTGATTGATTTAACCCATACGATTATGGAAGATATGCCCGTATATCCGGGTACAGAGCCGCCGATTCTGAAAGAAGCCAATACTTATGAAACGGATGGTTTTAAGGAAACGCGTATCGCTATGTTTTCGCATACCGGAACGCATGCAGATCCGCCCGCCCATCTGTTTGCGGGAAGAACTACGCTTGATAGATTTCCGGCGGAGCAGTTTGTGGGGTATGCGCTTGTAATCGATGCCTCGGACGTGCCTTGCGGCGGAAGCATTACGATGGATCACCTGCGCGTGCATGGAGAAAAGATAGAAAAGGCGGATTTTCTTCTGTTCCGCTTGGGATGGGATCGATATTGGGGGCAAAACCAGTATTTTGGAGATTATCCCTGCATCGATGAAGATGTAATGAACGTAATTCTGGCCGGTTCCTATAAAGGGATCGGATTTGATGTAATCGGTCTCGATCCGATTGCCGACGCCAATCTCACGCGCCATAAAAGGCTGTTTGAAAAGAAGGATATTATCAATATCGAAAACCTTAAAAATCTTGATAGGTGCGGAAGCGACTTGTTTTTATTCGCCTGCTTGCCTTTGAAAATCAAGGACAGTGATGGCGCTCCGGTTCGCGCGGTAGCCATTTTTGAATAAGCCGAAGGTTATGCTGCAGAAGCATAAAATCTGCAGCAGCCTTTCTTTGGTTTTTTTTCTGTTGCAAGAAATCTCAGCGGGAAAACATCGCACCTAGTATGCCGCACTATTCCTGTCTTAATGATTTCGTTAATGTTTGGTAGCGTTCGCGAAACAGTTATTGTATATACTATTATACGGGTTATTATATCTTATTGCAGTGAGGAAGCATTGCCGTATGTAAAGTTCCTTTTTGATGTTCAGTTGCGGAAAACATACTGAAGGATGAGATGGAATTCCGTTTCTCATCCACAAGCGTTCTGATCGGGGTATTTGAGGAGAAGAGATAAAAGCCCGACGTCTGAATTTGATGAAGATCCTGCAGAGGGAGAATGACGATGAAAACGAAACTCAGGAAGATGCTTGTTGGAATACTGGTGCTCGTGTTGGTGAGCGCTGATATATGTGCGCTTGCGGATACGCTTGCAGCAATCCAACTTCCTCAAGCGTTAAAGATTATTGAGGAAGAGGCATTCTACGGGGATACTTCTATCGAAAAAATCGTCGTGCCGGATGGCGCAACAGAAATCCGCAGCAAAGCCTTTGCTGAGAGCTCGTTGAAGGAAATCAATCTGCCCGGATCCATCACCCATATCGAAAATGATGCGTTTGACGGATGCGGAAAGATTGTCATGACTGCCGAAATGGATTCCTATGCCTATGAATGGGCGATTGAGCATGGGTATATCGAAAGAAGTGTGATTGAATCGGCTCATCCCTACGCATTGAATACGGATCAGACATGGGAATACAATCATCCCGAACCGGCAGTAGCCTTGATAGTTCGGTTTTCTGAGCAAACGAAGTTCGAACCTTCCTACGATACATTGACCGTCACTGATTCTACCGGCGCACAATCTGTATATACCGGCACCGAACTTGCTGGAGCGGAATTGGTTTTGCCCGGCAGCAGCTTTAGCGTGCACCTGAAAACAGATGGAAGCATAAACGAATTCGGATTCAGAATCATATCGGTAGAAGGAATGCAAACGCCTTCTGCTCCCTCCGGTGTAACTGCAGCTGCACAGGGCGCCAGCAGTATCAGGATCAGCTGGAATAAAGTAGACGGCGTTGATGGCTACAATGTCTATCGCTCAGCCAGCAGCGGCGATATTTACAGCATGGTGGGAACAACCGGCGCGCTGAGTTATACCGATACCGGCCTTTCTGCAAATACGATGTACTACTATAAAGTTACTGCGTACAAAAGAAACGTTGAAAGCTCCGGAAGCGACTATGTATCCGCAAAGACCATGTCGATGGAAGAGATGTACGCTGCAACGCTGACCACAAGGACTCTGTCTGATGGTACCCTTGAAATTATCGGTTACGATGATAGTTTAAACGAACTGGTAATACCCGCAACAATCAATGGAAAACAGGTTACTTCCATTGGCGAAAAAGCTTTTGCAGACTGCGTAACCTTGACAACTGTCGTATTGCCGGAAGGGATCACATCCATCAGCAAAGATTCCTTCAAGAACTGCGTTAATCTGGGAAATGTCGACTTGTCGTCTACTCTGACCTCCATTGGCGTCGACGCCTTTGCCGGCTGCACAAGCCTGACAGAAATTACGATCCCCGAATGCGTAGTTTCCATTGGCATAGGCGCCTTCTCCGGTTGCAACAGCTTGACTGTAACGGTTGTTTTCGACAGCCACGCCTACTATTGGTGCATTGAAAACAGTGTTCCCTATAATGCAACGGATATTATAGTACCTGTGCCGGAAAATGTAAGTGCCATCGCGCTGAGCGGTACGGAGATTGAAATCAGCTGGGACGAAGTGGAAAACCCTGATGGATATTATATCTATACCTATGCTGATGATCCACGCATTGGCCGTGATATCGAAGCCGCAGAGATTTTGGTCACCCGCGACAGGATGAGCTTTGTCAAAGAGAATCTTTCCCCGGGTACTACATATTATTTCCGAGTGAGTGCATATATTGGAGAAATCGAAAGTGAACTGAGTGAAGTGGTATTCGCCACGACGTGGTATGCTCTTCCGGAATCCGATCATCCCTATGCCAATGATACGGATAAAACCTGGGAGTATGTACACCATGAATCGGCAGAAACGCTGAAAGTAACCTTCTCCTCCGAAACGGAACTCGAGAATCGCTATGATACGCTGACCGTCATCGATTCCAACGGAAACGAAGATGTTTATACTGGCACGGAACTGGCGGGCGCCGAACTGATTCTGCCCGGTAATTCCTTTAGCCTGCACCTGGAGACGGACTCGAGCGTGCAGAGATACGGATTCAAAGTCGCGTCGGTCGAAGTTATCAACGGTGTCCTGCTGCCTGCGCCGGAAAATGTGAGCGCCGTCGCCCTGAGCAACACTGCGATCGAAATCAGCTGGGATGAAGTGGAGAATGCGGAGGGCTACTATATCCATACCTATATGGATGATCCTCGCCTCAGCCGGAGCGTCGAAGCGGCGGAAACATTCGTTACCCGCGATAGGAAAAGCTATATCAAAGAAGATCTTTCTTCCGGTCTTACCTATTATTTCCGGGTTGGCGCATTCATTTATGAAAAGATTGAAGGAGAACTGAGCGAAGTGGTATTTGCTACGACGCTGATTGTTCTGCCGGAATCCGATCATCCCTATGCCGATAATACGGATACAACTTGGGAATACGTGCATCCTGAGCCGGCAGTTTCGCTGAAGGTATCTTTCTCCTCTGACACAGAATTCGAAAGCCGTTATGATACCCTTACTGTGATCGATACCAACGGAAATGAGAGCCTTTATACCGGTTTGAGTTTGGCAGGTGTAGAACTGAATCTGCCTGGGAATTCATTTAGTTTGCGTCTGAGAACGGATGGAAGCCGACAGTATTATGGTTTCAAAGTTATATCCGTGGAAGCTTTGGACAGCCCTGCGTTGTCTGCACCTCAAAACGTAAGAACAACTGCGCTGGGGAGCACAAGTATTGAAATCAGGTGGGACGAAGTAGAAGGGGCTGATGGTTACTGTCTCTATAGCTATACATACAATCCCAGCCTCAGCCGGAACGCCGAAGCTGCTGAACGCTTTATTGTCCGCGACACGGAAGGTGTGCTTATAGAAGATCTTGCTCCCCGTACAACATATTACTATCGCATAAGTGCATGCAAGGAAGATGGCATTGAAAGCATGCAGAGCGAAGTGGTATCCGCTACGACGTTGGCTGTTCTGCCGGAATCCGATCATCCCTATGCCAGTGATACGGATAAAACCTGGGAGTATGTACACCATGAGCCGGCGGAAGCGCTGAAAGTAACCTTCTCTTCCGATACGAAATTCGAAAATCGTTACGATACGCTGACCGTCATTGATTCCTACGGAAACGAAGATGTTTATACCGGTACGGAACTTGCGGGCGCCGAACTGATACTGCCCGGTAATTCCTTCAGCCTGCGCTTGGTGACGGACTTGAGCGTGCAGGAATACGGCTTCAGAATCATATCAGTCGAAGCTGTCAGTGGCGTCCTGTTGCCTGCGCCGGAAAATGTGAGCGCCGTCGCTCTGAGCAGCACAGCTATCAGAATCAGCTGGGATGAAGTGGAAAACGCGGAGGGGTATTCTGTTTATACCTATGATGATGATCCCCGTCTCAGTCGGGATATCGAAGCCGAAGAAATCTACATCCCCCGAGACAGGATGAGCTTTGACAAAGAGAATCTTTCTCCCGCTACTACCTATTATTTCCGGGTGAGTGCAAATACTGGAGAGATCGAAGGTGAACTGAGCGAAGTGGCGTCCGCCACGACATGGCTTGTTACTCTGCCGGAATCCGATCATCCCTATGCCAATAATACGGATAGAATCTGGGAGTACGTACACTATGAGCCGGCAGAAGCGCTGAAAGTAACCTTCTCCTCCGACACGGAATTTGAGGATCGCTACGATACGCTGACGGTCATCGATTTCAACGGAACCGAAGAAGTGTATACCGGCACGGAACTGGCGGGCGCCGAACTGATTCTGCCCGGTAATTCCTTTAGCCTGCACCTGAAAACAGACTACAGTTATCAGTACTACGGCTTCAAAGTCATATCGGTTGAAGCTGTCGATGCCGATTTCCTGCTTGCTCCGCAAAACGTGTGTGCATCGGTGCTGAGCACCAGCAGTATCAACGTCAGCTGGAACAATGTATCCGGGGCGGCTTACTACTATGTCTATCGTTCTGAAACGGATGAAAGCTCGTACACCCGCATTGCCGTCCTTTCTAGTGAATCTTCAAGCTATACCGATACCGGCTTGAAATCCAATACGCTATACTGGTACAAGGTGTGCGCAGCAGACGCTAATGAATCTGCCGGTCCCTTCGGAGCCTCAGTCAGCGCCAGAACATCCAGTAATGCCAACGACGTCACCTACAGGGCATTGCTGATTGGCAACACTTATCCGGATACCAGTAACTATCTTCCTGGTCCTGATAATGATGCTATGGCTGTAAAGACCATGTTGTTGATGCAGCATGGAACCCCATTTACCGTAACAACAAAGATCAATGCGACTGCTTCTACGATCAGAAGCTCCATTACTTCTGCCTTGGGCGAAGCAGATAGCAACGATGTATCCCTGTTCTATTACAGCGGTCACGGAACAAGCTCTGGTTCTTTGTGCGGCATTAACGATACCTATATTTCGGTCGATAATCTGAGGAGTTATCTGGATACCATTAAGGGAACAAAAATCGTATTGCTTGATTCCTGCCATAGCGGAACACATATTGGGAAATCCGTCGACACAAGCGGGGCGGAGGATTTCAACAATGCGATCATTGCTGCATTTTCCATGAAGAGCAAAGCCAACCTTGCTGCAAACAACTATATCGTTCTGACTGCCTGCAGCCAGAATCAGTACTCATATTCTTCTGGGCTCGCGTCAGGCTTCTACTTTGGCATTTTTACTAATGCATTGGCAAGGGGAAGCGGTTATGATATGATCTCTGGCGTGCCCTGTTCCTACTATGCCGATACAAACAACGATGGAAGCATTACCCTCGGCGAGGAATACAATTACATTGTTAACAAGATCCGACAGGACCATAATAACAAACAAGCCACTCAGTATTATGGCGACCTTGGATATGTGCTTTGGAAGTACAGATGATCTGCTTGCCTGTATTTCCGAAAAGTGGACTGACGTGGCTTTGCCCTCTTTAAGTATGAGCGGCTGCATGATTTTTTTCCTAAGAAAAAAGTCTAGGTACAGTGAACCTTTGGGTTGAAGAACCTGAAATCCTGCCTGTTGGTGCGTTCTTTAACAGCCAATCCGAGCATAAACAAATGTGAAGGGACTGCTGCAGAAGCAAGAATCTGTAGCAGTCCCTTCGCTATGCTTGTTTTTGTTGTCAGCTTTCGTCCATACAAATAGTCCTCTCAGTGCAGTCTCGAATTTATTTCGAACGTTTGCTCTGAGAGGACTATATCAAACGAGGTAAATCCTGTTCATACTGTTATTCGGCCTCGGAGGGTGTTTCTTCTCCAAGTTTCTTAATCAGGAAACCGGTGGGAATTCTTCTGGAAACATCCAGACGATATCCGCTGTATACATTTTCACCGTTCAGGTACATGCAGGTGGAGGTGCCTCCGTCAAGGTTTCCGGCTGCAACTGCGCCATACTCCAGCATGATGTCGGCCAGGTCGTCAAAGTTTGCGCCCAGGCTGTCAGGCTGCCTTCCCATGGCTACCAGCATCAGCACGCGCCCATCTGCATCCTGGCCGATGGCGGTGCGAGTGGTGTAGTTACCGCCCAGCTTTTCGGCGCGCTCCCCGTTTAGAACCAGCGCCTGATTGAAGGCCAATGCATCGCGAAGGTTAAGACCGGGGATTTGATTCGTTGTGAAGGATCCTACGATCAGCTTATCATTTACGTCAAATCCCATAATAATCTTCGTGGTATTTCCTCCGGGAGAATGTACGCGCCGCTGCACGCCTTCGGAATATACAAGCCCGTTGGCCGAACCGCCGGTTCCGCTTCCACCGGGATCGCTGAACGCGCCGCCGTTGATGCCGCCGAACGCGTCATATTTTTCAACAAGCTGATTGATGCGAAGTCCGGTGGACTTGCTGGAATAGGAATCGATGGAACCCACAAATACGCGAGAAGGATCGTCGATAATGGTCATATAGCCTTTGAAAGATTTGCCCGATATCGCATACATGGAGATGCCTTCGTTTTCCTCGGTGAAGCGGGCTGCTTTTTCGGCATCTTCGTCGTTTGGCAGCAGATGGAAATCGTATATCCTCCAGAGATCCTTTCTGGCGTCTGTCTGATGAATACAGAAGTGATACGCGCAGGGAAAAGTCTCCTGAAGCTTGGCGTATGTATAGTCTACCGTGAAATCGCAGTATACGTCCACGCAGAATTCCGTTTCGCTTACATACGTCCAGTTGTCAGCAGAAAGATTGGAAAAGGTGCGACTTTTGGTTTTGGTGAACCAACCCTTATCGAATTTGGAAAGAATATTCCATGCCGTACTGGAACGCTCTACCGCTTTGTCGGTTTGATATACGGAAATATCGTCCATACCGTAGCGGGCAATCAGCTGTATGGCGTCCAATACGAATTTTTCATGCTTTTCTTTCAGTAGAGTACTTTTGTCGACCGTATCGGATGTTTCTGCATTCTCGGAAAGCGCGTATACGGAGCCAAATGCAGTCAAAACAATAAGAAGTAATGAGATCAACAGAGAAATGCGTTTCAGAATGAACACCTCCGGATTGGATTTTACCAAATTATTGTATCATGAAAACGGAAGGGTTTCAATAGTGGAATTCGTTATGCACTGTATGTCAATTGAAATACTTAACACAAATAGACCATTGACAAATGGAATATCCGGTGATATACTTATCAAGCTGTCAGCGAGGGAGACCGAGCGAGCGGCGCGATCCTTGAAAACGATACAGAGAACGAAATAAGAAGAAGACAGTCGATTCGGAAGAAAAATTGAGCGAGAAACGCTTAACGGTTGAAAGGTGTTGGCGCACCTGGA
>JAZSRC010000075.1:0-17092 GCA_045538305.1 Clostridia bacterium
CAGACCTCCCCGGATAAGGTGCAACAACCTTCATTCCATGTAGCCGCCACATTTACGTGCCAGAATCCTGGGTGGTATTGGACTTTCGCTTGTCTAGCAGCCTCGTCCGTTCTGACCCGCCTTATATGTGATTTCTGTTCGTCGGCCCGGAACTTTGCCTGCAGCTTCCTTCAGATTCCACCTCGCGATGGACACCCTTGCCGTTCGGCTAACACTTCCTACCACCAAGCGTGCAGTGGACTTTCACCGCCAAGTTGTTGCCCATGCCGGGCGTACTAGAAAATGGGGCTTCTGCAGTTTATCGTGCAGAAGCCCCATTCGCTTCACATTTATTTTATTACAACCATTTGATGCAGTCGTACTTCCGGCACAGTAAAGCGTATCTCTCCATTCACATACTCAAAAGGTATGTCTTCGTTTTGAGGAACAAGCTTCACGGTGTCGGGTTTTTTATCCGTCTTGACGGTTACCTTTACGCTCTTTAAGGGAACGGCGTCTTCAATTACCTCAATGCCTTTGCCCCTTACCGTAGTATGGGCAAACAACAGGTGGACAATATCGCTTTCATCATTCCTCTGAAGGGTAATCACACCTCTGTCCGGCAGATCCGTCTTTACAGACTTTTCTTTACCAATCAGTTGTTCAATGGCATAGATTACCGTTTCTTTTGCAATCAATTCTCCCTTATTGGCATAGTCTTCAAAGATATTCCAGCCAATATATGCGATGTTATCCCCGATAACAGCCGCCGGTTCCAGCGCTGCGTCAATATCGTTAGGCGTATGCTGATGGGATGAAAAGTGCGCCCAGTTTCTGTTGAAGTACGAATTCTGCCGTCTTGCAAACACGCGGCCTGTAGCATTCTTGAGGCGCATGCCCGGCATATACATTACATAGCCGGTCTTTCCGTTTACCGTATCAAATTCCGGTATCAGGTAGTCGGGGCGGTATTCGTTCATTCCGGCGAATTCGGCTTCTACATCGATCATAAACGCATTCATATCGAAATTCAGCCCCGAAAAGCCCGTCATTAACACCTTGCCGCCGCCTGCCATATAATCCTTGATCTTTTGGGTGAGGCCATCGCAAAGCAAGATCTGATCGGGCAGAATCAGAAGCTTATAGGCGCTGAAATCCGCATCCTCATCCACAAAGTCGAACAGGTATTTCCCCTCCAGAAGAATTCGGTTCGCGCCGGTATTGGAATCCCTTCCTATACTGTTCCGTCCGCCGCCAAGCACAGCCTCACAGCTTAAGCAGGCGATATCGCTTACATTCTTTGCACCGGCAAGCCATTTTTCCTTTTCTTCCACAAGCGCATATGCGCGTCCGATCAAAGAATATGTGCTTTCATTCATTTCACCCGACGGATGAAGCTGATCGCCGATCGATATCGCTGCGCCGCATGCAAGAGACAATCCGGTTTCATAAATCAACGCGTTCGGATGCTTGAAGCCGCCGAACTCTCCCCAGGTAGTATGGAATTTTCCGGTCATGCCCAAAAACTCCATATCAAGCGTTCGCGCATAAGCGGCGGACATGGGAAAGTGATCATAGCCCCAGCCACCCGTAGGCAGGCTCTCCAGCTCCAGATGCGTATTATAGCCCGCTAGGTCCCGCCTTCCATGGGCAATATGGCCGGCATTGTGGAATATGGTTGCCGTATCCGAATACTTCCGGACAGCCTGCTCCATTGTGTCGGTATACTTTTTATATACCATTTCACCGTGCTTCAAGATATCATTTTCATCTTCGGGATTCATACCAAGCGCATGCATGGAGCTAACACAGCTTGCGCAAACGCATCTTCGAACATCCGATATATCCAGAAAAATGCCGGCGGGGCGGTATCTTTCCATTACCTCCTCCACCTGTTTTTTCAGTGCATCAAGATAGGGCGTATTATAGCACATCAGATGGTAATGTGCCTTGGTAAATGTGCTCTTTTCAACGCCGTCCGGGCTGACATTCAGCCATTCGGGATGCCGAAGAACCTCTTTCTCATCAAAACCGGCGCTGATATACACCGGCGCATTCACGCCAATTTCACGACAGGCTTCCAGCTGTGCACCCAAAAGATCAAATGACAAATTCGGGTGCATTTCGTTCGCCTCAGACGGATGGTATGCCCAGCCATGATGGCACTTGGAGAATATGGTGATTGAATCCAAATGCCCCATTTTTAGCGCTTTTTGAAACTGCGCCTTTGAAAAGCCCTTGCCGATACCCGGAATCAGACCGGAAGTATGAAAATCCAGGTGTACCTGTCTCATGCGCATACTGTTCACATCCTTTATTAAGATATAGTTTTCGTATTAACCATTTTATCACATTCATGCGTTGATTTCAATCACTATCGCATTGAGAATCACAAGGCACTAAAATCCACACATCAGTACTTGCGCATGCATGGAAATAAGCATATAATAGCAACAGCAATACCTCAATCAAGGAGTCTGTACACATGTTTCAGATTGCTTTTTCAAACGTACTAATAACCATCATGTACATTATTCCCGGATTCTTGCTTCACAAGGCCCACAAAGCATCCGAAAAGCATTTATCCACGCTGTCAGCAATACTGATCTACATTTGCGCGCCGCTTATGGTGCTGTCCTCCTTTTTATCGATGGAATTCTCATGGACACTGGTAAAGCAGCTGTCGGTGTATTTCATAGTGTCGTTTGCCGTACAGGCAGCATTTATGGGACTTATGTATTTGGCACTGAAACGCTGGATTTCAGACAGCCGATGCCGCATTATCACCATCGGTTCCGTGCTTGGAAACGTGGGATTTTTCGGACTTCCCATCATCAAAGTGCTGTTTCCGGAGAATCTTGAGGTTATGGGCTATTCTTCCATTCATATGGTAACAATGAACATATTGGTTTTCACTTTCGGAATTTACTGCCTGACCGGCAATAAGAAGGACATGTCATTAAGAGGTGCGGTATGCAATCCCACCATGTATGGCTTTATCGTTTCTATCATAGTGTTTTTATTTGGGCTCAAACGCTTTTTCCCTGCCCCTCTTACAACCGGCATTCAACTGATCGGAAGCATGACGACGCCGCTTTGCATGTTCATTCTCGGAATCCGCTTATCCTCCGTATCCTTCAAAAAACTTTTTGCACGCCCGTTTGTATACCTTACCTGCTTTGGAAAGCTTGTAATATTCCCCCTCTTTACGCTTTTAATCGTCCGTTTTCTGCCGCTTGACGCGCCAATGCGAGCCAGTTTAATCGTGTTAAGCTCCGTTCCCTGCGCATCCATTCTTCTGAACATGGCGGAAATTTACCATAGTGAAACCGAAGCTGCCGCCAATTGCGTATTGCTTTCAACCTTGATATGTTTTGTAACCGTACCCATTTTTGCTGCGTTTCTGTAATATACGCTAGCCTGATTCTTTTCATTTACTCAGATACCTTGAAAACCCATTCCTTATTAAGCTTGTAAAGACTTTCGTCAAAGAACCGTTTTGACGTACCGTTAAATATCGATCAACCTTTATTCAGAACTATTAAAAACAAAGCAGCCGACAAAAGTTGCCGACTGCTTTTGCATATCATGTTATCTATTCAAGCCTTTCATAATAAAAGAGCCTACGCAATCGGCGCCGGCTCTTAATATCTGCTTTCCTTAGCCCTGCTTCTGCTTGTGCTTCGGATTTTCGCAGATTACCATAACATGTCCCTTACGCTTGATGATCTTGCACTTTTCGCAGATCACTTTCACGGACGGCCTTACCTTCATCGGTGGTTCCTCCTTTCGGAATTACGACTTGCTGCGCCAGGTGATTCGGCCTCTGGTGAGGTCATACGGCGACAATTCGATTGTTACCTTATCACCGGGATAAATACGAATGTAGTTCATGCGCATTTTTCCGGATACATGGGCAAGAATCTTGTGACCGTTGGGCAGCTGTACTTCGAACATAGCGTTGGGATAAGATTCCGTTACAACGCCTTCAACTTCGATAACATCGGACTTGGACAATTTACTTACTCCTCCTCGTGCGAAAGCCATCGGCGCACTTCATGATCGAATACCGGCTGGCCGTCTGTCAATCTCGAAACGATATTTTCTTTGGGTTCGGATATTTGCTTCAGATGCCTACGCTTTTTTTTCTTAGGCTTATCCATCTTATGGGTTTCGCCATCGGATATGAGCACAAACTCATCATCCAGCGATTTTACCACATAGAATTCTCTGCCTTCATCGCGTCCGGCCTTTGAGATCACGCGTGATCCCACAAGAATGGGCGCTTTTTTCATCGTTTGGCCTCCGTAAACTTAAATCCAGGCAATGTGAGAATTTCGGGATCACCAGAGGTAACCAGTACGGTATGCTCGTAATGCGAGCATATACTATGATCATTGGTTACAACGGTCCACTCGTCGTCCTCAATATATACGCCCCAATGCCCCATCGCAATCATCGGTTCGATCGCAATCGTCATACCTTCGCGAAGCCTTAAGCCTCGGCCGGGCTTGCCGTAATTCGGTACGCTTGGATCTTCGTGCATTTCCTGACCAATTCCGTGACCGCAAAGGTCCCGGATTACGCCATAACCGTTCTCCTCGGCATGCTTCTGAACCGCCCAGCCAATATCGCCAAGCCTGTTCCCTTCGCGTGCCTGCTGAGCCGCAAGCCAGAAGCACTCTTCAGTGATCTTCATGAGCTTCATAACCTCTTTTGAGCAGGTTCCTACGGGCGCCGAAAAGGCACTGTCCGCCTGCCAACCATTCAGTATCAGCCCACAATCAATGCTGATTAGCTGTCCTTCCTTCAGCGGCTTTTTGTTTGGAAAACCATGAACAACCTGATCATCCACACTTGCGCAAATGGTAAACGGAAAACCGTTATATCCCTTAAACGACGGTATTGCGCCATTTTTCCGGATCAGCCTTTCGGCTTCGGTATCAATTTCCAATGTGGTTACGCCTGGGCGAACCATTGTTTTCAGGTGTTCAAGTACTTCATGCAGAAGTTTTCCTGCGTCGCGCATCAATTGTATCTGCGCGGGGTTTTTGGTGTAAATCATGCTCAGCCTCCGAGGGCAACAGTAATTGCCTCGAAAACCTTGTCCGGTGCCTGATCGCCGTTAATCTCGCACAGGGTACCTGCATTCTTGTAATAATCAATCAGCGGCTGCGTCTGTGCATGATAGACATTCAGGCGATTTTGAATCGTCGCGGGTTTATCGTCGTCGCGCTGAATCAGCTCGCCGCCGCAATCAGGGCAAACCTTTTCGTCAGCCAGCTTGGTTATGTGGAAGGTACCTTTACAGGCAGGGCAAACCCTACGGCCGGTAAGCCTTGAAAGCAGCTTATCGTCGGGAACTTCAACATCAACAACCTTTTCAGGCTTGGAAATTTCATCGAGCGCTTCCGCCTGCTTTACAGTGCGGGGAAACCCATCGAGCAGATAGCCGTTCGCGCAATCGCTTTCGCTCAAGCGCTCCTTTACCATCTGTACAAGAACCTCATCGGGAACCAGCTTGCCGGCATCCATAAAGACTTTCGCCTTCAGGCCTGTTTCCGTTCCCTTTGCGATAGCGGCTCTCAGCATATCGCCAGTGGAGATATGGGGAATCGCAAACTTCTGGCATACGCCGGAAGCCTGCGTTCCCTTACCAGCACCGGGAGGGCCAAGAAATACAAGCTTCATATCTCTTTACGCCCCCAATCAATTATTTCAGGAATCCCTTGTAGTGACGCATGAGCATCTGGGATTCGAGCTGGCGCATCGTTTCAACTGCAACGCTTACTGCGATCATCAGAGAAGATGCAGCAAAGGTGAGCTGTACTTTTGCAATCGCGAACACGATGGTCGGAACCAACGCGAGGAATGCAAGGAAGAACGCGCCAAAGAGGGTAATGCGGCGATTGATCTTGGTGATGAAATCAGTGGTGGGCTTGCCCTGGCGGATGCCGGGGATCATGCCGCCGTTCTGCTGGATGTTCTTGCTCATTTCAGCAGGATTGAAGGAAATGCTGTTATAGAAGAACGTGAAACCAAGGATCAACAGCGGAAGAAGAATCGCGTAGCCAACAGTGTTCATTCCGAAGTTGTCGTTCCACCATGTCATGCCCTTGTTCGAAATGAACATAAGGAGCGTTGCGGGGAACTGCAGAATGGAGTTGGCAAAGATCAGCGGAAGAACGCCGGAGGAGTTGAGACGCAGCGGAATGTGCGTGCTCTGTCCGCCGTACATCTTACGGCCAACCATTCGCTTTGCATACTGAATCGGAATGCGGCGTTCGGACATGTCTACAAGCACAACGCCAACAATGAGAAGCAGAGCAACAATCAGAATTACGATCTGAACAACTGCGCTGCCAAACGCGCTGTTAACGAAGATATTGTTGTAGAAATTCGCGATACCAGCCGTTACGGAACCTGCCATGTTGGCAATGATTCCGGCAAAGATCAGCAGAGAGATACCGTTTCCAATGCCATTCTCGGTAACACGCTCACCGATCCACATTGCAAACGCGGTACCGGCTGCAAGGCAGAAACCGATAGTAATGTAGTTAAGGAAACTGGGATTGGTGTAAGCATTCATGCTGACAGTCAGAGCAATGGCCTGTACGAAGCCAAGACCAACCGTTACGTAACGGGTAATCTGAGCAATCTTCTTGCGGCCTTCATCGCCGGACTTGTTAAGCTCTTCCAGAGCGGGAATCGCAACGCACAGAAGCTGCATAATAATGCTGGCATTGATGTACGGAGTGATACCCATTGCCATGATGGAGAACTGCTCCATACTGGCGCCTGTCATGGAGAACATGTACTGGAGAAGGGGAACTTCATTGATACCGCCGTAAAGCGTAGCGGTATCAATGCCGGGAACGGGGATATAGCAAAGAACTCTGTAAAGAAGGAGCATACCCAGAGTATACAGAATCTTCTTTCTGAGATCCGGGATCTTCCATGCATTTTTTAAAGATTCAAGCATTTCAGATCACCTCGCAACTTCCGCCTGCTGCCTCGATCTTCTCCTTCGCGGTTGCAGAGAATTTCATTGCCTGAACCGTGAGCTTCTTGGTCAGTTCGCCATTGCCAAGGATTTTGACGCCGTCTTCGATCTTATGGATGATACCCTCCTGAACCAGTTCAACCGGTCCAACTACGGTGCCATCTTCAAATACGTTGAGAGCATCCACGTTAATTGCTACATATACGGTTGCCCACTTATTGGTAAATCCACGCTTGGGCAGGCGCATGGTAAGAGGCATCTGGCCGCCTTCGAAGCCGGGACGCTTGCCGCCGCCGGAGCGTGCCTTTGCACCCTTGTGACCTTTTCCGGAGGTCTTACCGAGACCGGAACCAATACCGCGGCCAAGACGCTTGGGGGCGGTGGTCGATCCGAATGCGGGTTTCAGTTCATGAAGTTTCATGTCGGACCTCCTTAGTCGTCGATTTCCTCAACCTTCACCATGTGCTTTACCTTGAAAATCATGCCACGGATTGCAGGATTGTCCTGCTTTACTACGGTGTGACCGATCTTATGAAGACCCAGAGCTTTGATAGTAGCAATCTGGTCCTTCAGGCAAGCGATGGTGGATTTCGTCTGTGTAATCTTCAGCTTCATTATTTTGCCCTCCCTTAGTCAAGCAGCTCTTCTACGGTCTTGCCGCGAAGACGTGCAACTTCTTCTGCATTGCGCAGCTGCTTAAGTCCTTCGAGGGTTGCCTTGACCACGTTGACCGGGTTATTGGAGCCGATCGACTTGGTGCGGATGTTCTTGATTCCGCAAGCTTCGATAACGGAACGGACGGGGCCGCCCGCGATAACGCCGGTTCCTTCGGGGGCCGGCATAAGCAGTACGCGACCGGTGCCGAATACGCCAACAATCTCATGCGGAATGGTGGTACCATTCATCGCTACGGTGATCATCTGCTTTTTCGCATCTTCAATTCCCTTGCGAACTGCTTCGGGGATTTCAACCGCTTTACCCATGCCACAGCCAACGCGGCCCTTTTCATCTCCAACGACCATCAGGGTCGAGAAGCGGAAATTCTTACCGCCTTTGACTACCTTGGCAACGCGATTGATATAAACAAGTTTCTCTTTAAACTCGCTAACCTGTTCTCTGCGCTGCATTGCGTGCTCCTCCTTTTTAGAAGTCCAGACCGCCTTCGCGAGCGCCAGCTGCAAGCTGGGCTACACGACCGGTATAGATATATCCGCCACGGTCGAATACGACTTCTTTTACGCCGCCGGCGATGGCGCGCTCAGCTACTACCTTACCAACAACCTTTGCAGCAGCCTTCTTGTCCATCTCAGCAACCTGAGAAGCGATATCCTTCTCTACCGTAGACGCAGCGAAAAGCGTATTGCCCTTCGTATCGTCAATAATCTGCGCATAGATATGAGCATTGGAACGGTAGACGCACAGGCGCGGACGCTCGGGCGTACCGCTGATCTTTTTGCGAACACGCTCATGGCGGATCACGCGGACTTCGTTTCTATCCCGCTTATTGAACATTGCGATACCCTCCCTTTATTACTTCTTGCCGGCCTTGCCTTCCTTACGACGAACGACCTCATTGGCGTAACGGATGCCCTTTCCGTGATACGGCTCGGGCTTGCGGATTGCGCGGATCTCAGCAGCGATCTCGCCGACAACCTGCTTGTCAATACCGGATACGTTGATGGTCGTGGGAGCGGGGGTGGCGAACGTTACGTTCTCCGGAGCCGCTACGATGACAGGATGGCTGTAGCCAATGTTGATGGTGAGCTGCTTGGGATTATCTGCCTGAGCGCGATAACCTACGCCAACCAGTTCAAGGGTCTTGGTGAAGCCGGTGCTTACGCCAACAACCATGTTGTTGATCAGTGCACGATAAAGACCGTGCATTGCGCGCATCTGCTTCTGATCGTTCGGGCGGGATACGGTAAGCACGCCGTCCTTGATTTCAATTGCAATCTGCTGGTTTACGCTCTGAGCCAGCGTACCCTTCGGACCTTTAACGGTTACGAGATTCTCATCGGAAACCGTTACGCTTACTCCGGACGGTATCTGGATCGGGAGCCTTCCAATTCGAGACATTTGTTATTCCTCCCTTATTACCAGATATATGCCAGAACTTCGCCGCCGACGCCGGACTTGCGAGCTTCTTTGTCAGCCATAACGCCCTTAGAAGTGGAGATGATCGCGATACCGAGGCCACCCAGCACCTTCGGGATCTCTTCATTCTTGGCGTACACGCGCAGACCAGGCTTGGAAATGCGCTTCAGGCCCTTAATAACGGACTCTTTACCCTGAACATACTTAAGTGCGATCTTGATTTTTCCCTGCAGGCCGTCGTCGATATAATCAACCGATTTTACATAACCCTCGTCCAGAAGAATTTTCGCAATGGACTTCTTCATGTTGGAAGCGGGGATGATTACCTCGTCATGTCTGGCAATCAGGGCATTGCGGATTCTGGTCAGCATATCCGCGATGGGATCGTTAACAAGCATTGTATAACCTCCTTCCGTGTTTGCCCAGCTTACCAGCTAGCCTTCCTTACGCCCGGGATCTCGCCCTTGTAAGCGAGTTCCCTGAAGCAGATACGGCATACTCCGTACTTGCGAAGCACCGCATGGGGACGGCCGCAGATACGGCAGCGGGTGTAGGCGCGGGTAGAGAACTTGGGTTCTCTGGCCTGCTTAATCTTTAAGCTTGTCTTTGCCACGCTGAATATCCTCCTTGCATCAGGCCGAGAACGGCATACCCAGCTGGGCAAGCAGTTCTTTGGCTTCCTCGTCGGTCTTCGCGGTGGTGACGAAAATCATTTCCATGCCGCGGATCTTCTCTACCTTATCATAATCGATTTCGGGGAAGATCAACTGTTCACGAACGCCCAGCGCATAGTTTCCACGGCCGTCGAAAGCCTTTGCGGAAACGCCGCGGAAGTCGCGTACGCGGGGGAGAACGATGGATACGAGCTTATCACAGAACTCGTACATGCGGTCGCCGCGAAGGGTTACCTTGGCGCCAACGTTCATGCCGGCACGAACTTTGAAGTTTGCAATAGACTTCTTCGCCTTGGTTACCAGGGGTTTCTGACCGGCGATCGTAGCAAGCTCGGATACCGCAAGCTCAAGTGCCTTAGAATTGTCTTTGCAATCGCCAAGGCCCATGTTAATAACGATCTTTTCGAGCTTGGGGATTTCCATAATGTTCTTATAGCCGAACTTCTGCTTAAGCGCGGGAACGACTTCGCTGCGATATTTATCTTGCAGTCTGGCCACTTGCTTTATCCTCCTTCATCACTTGTCAAAGGTTGCACCGCACTTTTTGCATGCGCGAACCTTGAGAGGCTTCTTGCCTTCCTGTTCGATGAACTTGTGCGCAATGCGGGTAGCCTTCTTGCAAGAGGGGCATACGATCATAACCTTGCAGGCCGGGATCGCGGCTTCCTTCTCTACGATACCGCCGGGCATGCCCTGTCCACGGGGCTTCTGATGCTTTTTCACCATTGCCACGCCTTCAACGACGATCTTGCCTACGGCTGGGAAAGCCTTCTGGATTTTGCCCTGCTTGCCCTTATCTTTACCGGAGATGACGACTACGGTATCACCGGTCTTTACATTAAGCTTAGGTGCTGCCATTTCGTACACCTCCAATTACAGTACTTCGGGAGCGAGCGAAACGATCTTCATATAATCTTTTTCGCGGAGCTCACGAGCTACAGGCCCAAAGATACGGGTGCCCTTGGGCTGCTTCTGTTCGTTGATGATAACGGCTGCGTTGTCATCGAAACGAATGTATGTGCCATCGGGACGGCGATACTGCTTGCGCGTACGGACGATAACAGCCTTAACTACATCGCCCTTCTTTACGGCTCCGCCGGGGTTAGCGGACTTAACGCTCGCTATAATTACGTCTCCAACACTGCCGAAACGGCGGAAGGAGCCGCCCAATACGCGGAAGCACATGATTTCTTTCGCGCCACTGTTATCTGCAACCTTTAATCTGGTTTGCGGCTGAATCATTGTGGTTTCCTCCTGTTGTTTTTGACGGGCTTACTTCGCCTTTTCGACGATTTCGACCAGTCTCCAATTCTTATCCTTGGACAGCGGTCGGGTTTCCATCACGCGAACGGTGTCGCCGATTCCGCATTCATTGTTCTCGTCATGCACCTTGAACTTAATAGTGCGGTTCATGATCTTGCCATACAGCGGATGCTTTACGCGGGTACGAATTTCTACGACGATGGTCTTATCCATCTTGTCGGAAACTACAACGCCGACGCGCTCTTTACGAATGCCTCTCTGCTCGGCCATTTCAGCTCCTCCTTTCGCGTCCATTACGCCTTCGTCAGCTCACGCTGACGCAGGACGGTCTTCACACGAGCGATATCCTTTTTGCAGGCATTGATCGCTGAAGTGTTCTGAAGCTGACCAGTTGCCAGCTGGAAGCGAAGGTTGAATAACTCACTCTTCTTATTCTTGAGTTCGGTGTCGAGCTCCTGAGTGGACTTTTCCATAAGGTTCTTCATGATGTCATTCTTCATTGCTCTTCACCACCCGCCTGCGTTTCCTTCTTAATGATCTTGGTTTTGATCGGAAGCTTGTGTCCGGCCAGGCGGAGAGCTTCCCTTGCGATCGCCTCGTCGATGCCGCCCATTTCGAACAGCACACGGCCGGGCTTAACAACTGCTACCCAGTACTCGGGAGCACCCTTACCGGAACCCATTCGGGTTTCAGCGGGCTTCGCGGTTACGGGCTTATCGGGGAAAATCTTGATCCAGACCTTACCGCCACGCTTCGTGGTACGGGTCATGGTCTGACGAGCGGCTTCGATCTGGTTGGATGTGATCCAACCGGGCTGCTGAGCCACAAGACCAAATTCGCCATATGCGAGGAAATTGCCGCGCTGGGCCTTTCCCTTCATGCGACCGCGCATCTGCTTGCGGTGCAGAACTCTTTTGGGCATCAGCATTGCTTATTTCCCTCCTTCAACTTTACGGGGGGCGGGAGCAGCCTTAACAGCCTTCTTGGCCTTGGGCAGAACCTGTCCCTTGTAAATCCATACCTTTACGCCGATGCGGCCGTAGGTGGTACGGGCCTCGGCAAAGCCGTAATCGATGTTCGCGCGCAGAGTCTGCAGCGGGATGGAACCCTCGTGATAGCCTTCAGAGCGGGCGATATCAGCGCCGCCGAGACGGCCGGAAACAGAGGTCTTGATTCCCTTTGCGCCAGCCTTCATGGCACGGCCAATTGTCTGCTTCATTGCACGACGGAAGGAAACGCGCTTCTCAAGCTGCTGAGCGATGTTCTCGGCTACCAGCTGAGCGTCGCACTCGGGGTTCTTAACCTCGAGAATGTTGAGGGAAACGTTGTCCTTGCCTACGAACTTCTTGATTTCATTCTTCAGAGTTTCTACGCCTGCGCCGCCCTTGCCGATGATGATGCCGGGCTTTGCGGTGTAAACATTGATACCGATGCGATCGCCGCTTCTCTCAATGTCGATGTGGGAAATGCCAGCGGTATTGAGCTTTTCTTTCAGCCACACGCGGAGCTTGTGATCGTCAATCAGGTTTTTGGAAAAATCCTTCTTGCCCGCGTACCATTTGGTGCTCCAATCCAGGATGACACCGACGCGCGCGCCGTGGGGATTAACTTTCTGACCCATTTTGTTGCCTCCCTTATTTCACCTGGTCGAGCACGACGGTGATGTGACTGGTCCTCTTGAGGATCACGTCTGCGCGGCCGTGCGAACGAGCCCAATAGCGCTTGTAGGTCGGGCCCTGGTTGGCGTAAACCTCAGCGACATACAGTTCGTCGCGGTTCATGCTCAGATTGTTCTCTGCATTGGCAATTGCGCTTGCAAGAAGCTTTTCAACTACCGGTGCTGCAGCTTTGGGGGTATACATAAGAACCGCCATTGCTTCGTCTACTTTCTTTCCGCGGATCAGATCGATAACGATCTTAACCTTACGGGAAGAGATGCGTACGTTTTTGGCGATCGCGCGCGGGCGCTTATCAGCATTGGCTTTACGGGCCGCTGCCTTTTCCTTCATGCGAGTTGCCATTCGTCATTCACTCCTTTTACCGTTACTTTCGGGCGGACGCTTTTTCGCCGGCATGTCCCCTGAACGTACGGGTGGGGGCGAATTCGCCGAACTTATGGCCGACCATATCCTCGGTTACATAAACCGGAACGTGTTTGCGGCCGTCGTGTACGGCTACGGTATGGCCGACAAAGTCCGGGAAAATGGTAGATGAACGGGACCAGGTTTTGAGAACCTTCTTTTCACCGCTCTTATTCAGTTCCTGAACGCGCTTAAGCAGCGCTTCCTGAATGAACGGGCCCTTTTTTACGGATCTGCTCATTTGGTGGTGTGCCTCCTTCCATCAGCGTCCGGCTTACTTCTTGCCGGCCCTCTTGACGATCATCTTGTCGGAATACTTGCGATGCTTGCGGGTCTTGACGCCCTGCGTCTTCTTGCCCCACGGAGACATCGGAGCGGGCATACCGACCGGGGAACGGCCTTCGCCGCCGCCGTGCGGGTGGTCACAGGGGTTCATGACAACACCGCGAACGGTCGGGCGAATGCCCAGGTGACGCTGACGACCGGCCTTACCAATGCGTACGTTTTCGTGATCCGTATTGCCAACCTGTCCGATGGACGCCTTGGCATTGATGGAAACCTTGCGAACTTCGCCGGAGGGCAGGCGGATCTGCGCATAAGCGCCTTCCTTTGCCATAACCTGTGCGGCTGCGCCGGCTGCGCGAACCATCTGGCCGCCCTTGCCAACCTTGATCTCAACATTGTGGATCAGGGTACCCAGCGGGATGTTTGCGATGGGCAGGCAGTTGCCGGGCTTGATGTCAGCGGTCGGACCGCTCATAACCTGGTCGCCAACCTTCAGATCGATGGGAGCCAGGATGTAGCGCTTCTCGCCATCGGCGTACACCAGAAGAGCGATGAAGCAGGTACGGTTGGGGTCGTACTCAATTGCGACAACCTTTGCGGGGATGTTGTCCTTGTTGCGCTTGAAGTCGATGATACGATACTTACGACGCGCTCCGCCGCCCTGATGGCGAACGGTGATTTTGCCGTGCGCATTGCGACCGGCCTTGTGACGCAGATCGGTCACCAGAGAGCGCTCAGGCTCCTTCTTGGTGAGCTCTTCGAACGTCAGAACCGACATAAAGCGCCTTGCGGGCGAGGTCGGCTTATAGACTCGAATTCCCATTTGGTTAACCTCCCTTTACTGCGCCATACCCTCGAAGAATTCGATTGCCTTGGAATCCTTCTTGAGCGTAACATAAGCTTTCTTTACTTCAGGGGTTCTGCCCTGGGTGCGGCCCTGGCGCTTCATTTTGCCCTGAGTGCGCAGGGTATTAACGCTTTCAACCTTCACACCAAAGATCTCTTCGACGGCCGCCTTGATCTGCGTTTTATTCGCATGTACATCGACTGCGAAAACGTATTTCTTATCGGCGATGGTATCGTAGGACTTTTCGGTGAGGATCGGACGAATGATGATGTCGTATACGCTTTTCATTATTCGTTTACCTCCTCGATGTAGGTTTCAGAGTAGATGTCTTCCAGCTTCTTGACGGCGTCCGCGGTTACGATAAAGCTCTCATAGCCCAGGATGTCGACAACGTTCAGCATACCTACGTGGGAAACCTTTACATTTTCGATATTAGCGCCGGCGCGTACGATGCTGGTCTCGGCATTTTCGGTAACGATCAGAGCCTTCTTGGCTGCGTTAACTGCTTTGAGCAGATTGGCTACGTACTTCGTCTTGGCTTCTGCCAGTTCCAGCTTGTCGAGGATGATGATCTCATTCTCAACTGCCTTGCAGGTCAGTGCGCTCTTCATTGCAAGACGGCGAATCTTGCGCGGAACGGACATGCGATAGGAACGCGGTTTTACGGCGAATACTACACCGCCGTGGGTGAACTGGGGAGCGCGACGGCCATGATGGCGTGCGTTACCGGTGCCCTTCTGGCGATAAATCTTACGACCGCCGCCGCGAACTTCGGTACGAGTCTTTGCAGACTGCGTGCCCTGACGCTGAGCGTTCAAAATTGCACGGGTTACGGTGTGCATTGCGGGTACGCTGACTTCTACGCCGAATACGCTTTCATCCAGCTCCTGCGTGCCAACTACCTGACCCTGCATATTCAGTACATTTACAGTAGGCATTGTTTGCGTCCTCCTTCCAGATAAAATCAGGCCTTGACCGAGTCGCGGACGAAGAGCAGCGCACCGTTTGCTCCGGGCAGAGCGCCCTTAACGAGCAGCAGGTTTCTCTCAGCATCCACGCGGATCACTTCCAGATTCTGGACGGTGACCTTCTCGTTACCATACTGACCGGCCATTTTCTTGCCTTTGAAAACGCGGGAAGGATCGGAGTTTGCGCTCAGGGAGCCTACGCCGCGATGGTACTTGGAACCGTGGCTCATAGGGCCGGTGTGCTGATTCCATCTCTGGATAACGCCGGTATAGCCATGACCTTTGCTGATTCCAGTTACGTCGATCTTGTCGCCTTCTGCGAAGATGTCAACCTTGATCTGGTCGCCAACCTTCAGGCTGGAAATGTCGTCAAGGCGCAGTTCGCGAAGATAACGGGTTGCGGGAACGCCCGCTTTAGCGAAATGGCCGAGCTCGGGTTTGTTCTTCAGTTTCTGAGCGCGCTGTTCGGTGAGCTCTCCGAAACCGACCTGAACCGCCTCATAGCCGTCTTTTTTGCAAGTCTTGACCTGAGTTACGGTGCAGGGACCTGCTTCGACGACCGTGACCGGCACCAGACGTCCATCATTAAGGAAGATCTGGGTCATGCCGATCTTTTTGCCGAGAATTGCCTTCTTCATTGTTACACCTCTTACAGTTTGATTTCGATCTCAACGCCCGCGGGAAGGTCAAGCTTCGTGAGCGCATCGATGGTCTTGGGAGTGGGCTGAAGGATATCGATCAGGCGCTTGTGGGTGCGCAGTTCGAACTGTTCGCGACTATCCTTGTGCTTGTGGGGAGAACGAAGGATTGTCACGATTTCCTTCTCCGTGGGGAGCGGGATCGGGCCGGATACGCGGGAACCGGTTCTCTTGGCGGTTTCCACGATACGGGCTGCGGACTGGTCGATGAGCGAGTGCTCAAAGGCCTTCAGCTTGATGCGGATCTTCTGGTTTGCCATTGTTTTGGTTTCCTCCTTCTGGACTCATGCACACGCTGCCGGGCGTGCCCTTATACAAATTTTTGACGGCGCATGAGCCGTCGTCCGATTGTCGGACTGGTCCCCGGAAATTCCCCGTACGAATGCCGTTCATCCGCTTTTCGAACGGATTCGAACGCAACCTCCCGGTTCATCCCTCGCCGATGCGGGTGATTCATCGCCATATTTCCCGGCAGATGTGCATGGCTCACCCACACGCAACGGCTCTATTATATACCAGGTACCATAGGTTTGACAAGTTATGATTGTGTCAATTTACGTTATAAGATTGCGCATAATCTAATATTAACATTGTTTCTTTCGCTTTTTTGCGCGCTTATTTCCCTTTTCATCCACCAGATGATAGCTGATATCGATCAGAAGAGCCATTTTTTCTACATCCGTTTTCTCATTCAGGAGTACTGATATCCAATGATGCTTATTCATGTGATACGCTTTGAAAATAGAACCGTTATCAATAACGGAAAATGCCGTAAGCGGATCGCATTTCAGATTCAATATAGTTACGTGGCTATCCCCGGTTATGCCAAGCTTTTCACAAGGTAAATCTTCAATTATAACCGCGAACCATTTCCCCGACGCTTTGTTTCTGAATACCATATGATCATTCAAAGGACGCCAAGGATATTCCGGCGCCGCTGCATGTTTTTCTTCTATATAATTTACTATTGAATCCTTCATCATTTCCCATTTTCCGTTTCATCAAAATAATAAAATCGCCGCTGCACGTTTCCATGCAGCGGCATGCTTTCATCCGGCTAAACCTTGTATCGATCAGTCGTATACGAGCAGAGCGATGTCAGGATTGTCGATGTTGGCAGCGGTGTACCACTGTGCGCCAGTGTCTACGTCCGCAACTGCTTCGCCGGTGTAGGCGAGGTAGGCCAGCTCAACAGCCTTG
>JAZSRC010000006.1:0-16544 GCA_045538305.1 Clostridia bacterium
GCGTCCTCGACGGCTTCAAAATCGTAGGCGGTTTTGAGCTTGTCGATGAATTCGGATTCGAACGCGGGCTTGGGCTGACGCTCCACCATATTTACATCGCTAAGGCGGATAAAGCAAAGTACGCCGTCGGTATTAAAAACGTTTACCCACGTGTCGTTCAGCGAAACAGCGGCAAAGGAAGCGTTTTGATTCGCTGTAGAAACAACCGAAGCGTGTAGATTTGGGAAAGAATACAAATTCGCTGAATCCGCAGTGATAACGGCATATACATTGCTGCCTGCGGAAGAATAAGGCTTTGGCGTAGGAGTCGGCGTGGGGGTTGGCGTGGGAGTCGGCGTAGGGGTAGGTGTAGGAGTTGGCGTGGGGGCAAAGAGAGCAATGTCGGAGGCTTTCATATAGTACATGCTGCCCGCGGAGTCCATAACAATTACCCAGTCCCCGTTGGAAGAAAATGCCGTAAGAGCGGTATTGCCGTTTGCAACAGCCGGGATTTCGGAATTGATATCCGGTATGCTGTACAGGTTTGCGCTGCCAGAAACGAGAGCCACCAATACGTTATTGCCAACGGAATTGAAAGGCTTCGGTGTGGGGGTGGGAGTAGGAATGGGTGTGGGTGCGACGTAGAATATATAGTGATAATTCTGATTCTTACAGTAGCGTTCGGCCGCAGAGCCTTCTTCGACAGTTATCGTAAGATTGACGGAGCAATCATCAAAAACATACCATCCAAATGTAGTAACGCTGCGCGGAATGAAGATCTGCTCAAGGGAGGTGCAAAACTTGAATGCGTAATCGCCAATAAAAGTAACGCTGTCCGGAATGGAGATCTGCTCAAGGGAGTAGCAAAAATCGAACGCGTAATCGCCGATAGAAGTAACGCTGTCCGGAATGAAGATCTGCGCAAGGGAGGTGCAATCTTGGAACGCGTAAGAGTCGATAAGTTCAACGCTGTCCGGAATGGAGATCTGGGTGAGGGAGGTACAAGAACTGAATGCGTGTTTGCCAATAGAAACAACGCTGTCCGGAATGGTGACCTGCGTGAGGGAGGTGCAATTATAGAATGCGCTATCGCCGATTGCGCTTACTCGCCTGCCGTCAATTGTTTCGGGGATCTCAAGCGTATCAGCCCTACCGATATACTGCGTAATCGTTATCGCACCGTTGCTCTTGATACGGTATTTGAAATTCCCGGATGTTTCTCCCTGCGCAATCAAGAGAGCGAACAGAATGCATACGGCCAGAACAAGCACCTTTTTCATATATGCATATCTCCTTTTGCCAAGTGGCGATTTGTTTCTATTTCTTCTTATATATAAGGTATTATGAGTATTATACCACTTTTCCATTTTACTCTCAACAAATTTTATACATTTTTGCAGAAAAGTTTACCTGGATTTTCAAGGCGGGCGCGGTGGGAGAAAACGGACCGCAGTCGCTATATACTAAACTTTTGGTTCAATGATACTAAATTTTAACGCGCGCCGGGGCACGGATGCATTGACAAAAAGCGCGTATGGTGGTTTAATATAATCTACATTCAAGTTTAGTTTCTTTAAACAAGAAAAGAGGCGGACAAAGGGGTGGAACGAATGCAGATCGGCGAAAAGATCAGGCGGCTGAGGCTTCAGCGCGGGCTGACGCAGGAGGAGCTTGCCGACAGGTGCGAATTGTCCAAGGGATTTATTTCGCTTGTCGAGCGCGATCTGACGTCGCCCTCCATACAGACGCTTCAGGATATGCTTTCCTCGCTGGGCAGCGATCTTTCCGCGTTTTTCGCGCGCTCGGGCGATGAAAAAATTGTGTTTGGCGACAACGACATCTGCGTCAAGGAAGACGAAGAGGGCCTGAAGGGTCATATCCGCTGGCTGGTGCCCACGGCGCAGAAAAACAACATGGAGCCGATTATGGTGGAAATGGCCGCGGGCGGCAGCAGCGATCTGGACGATCCGCACGAAGGCGAGGAATTCGGCTACGTGCTTTCGGGCAGCATTGTGATCGAGCTGGGCGAAAGGCGCATCCGCGCGCGTAAGGACGAAAGCTTCTATTTCAAGCCCACGGAGCCGCATCGCATTGTCAATGCGGGCAAAACGCCGTGCCGTGTAATTTGGGTGGCGACGCCGCCGAGTTTTTAACGACGGGAGATAGTCGATATGTACGAAAATACCAAACTGATTGAGCTTAAGGGCATCAGCAAATCCTTCGGAGATACCGAGGTTTTAAAGGATATCAACGTATACATCAGAAGGCGCGAGTTTGTTACCCTGCTGGGCCCGTCGGGCTGCGGCAAAACCACCATGCTCAGAATCATCGGCGGATTTGAAACGGCGGATGCAGGGCAGGTAATTTTCGACGGCAAGGATATTCAGAAGGTGCCGCCGTATCGCCGCCGGGTAAACACTGTTTTTCAGAAATATGCGCTGTTTACGCACCTGAACGTGTACGACAATATTGCCTTCGGCCTTAAGCTGAAATCGCCCGCCGAGCTTCTGCCCAAAATCAATAAGCCCACGCGCAAGCAGGTGAAGGAAGAAATCGACAGGCGAATCCGCCGCATGCTGAAGCTGGTAAAAATGGAGGGCTACGAAAAGCGGAGCGTGGACGCGCTTTCCGGCGGTCAGCAGCAGCGAATTGCCATCGCCCGCGCACTGGTAAACGAGCCGGAGGTGCTGCTTCTGGACGAACCGCTCGGCGCTTTGGACCTTAAGCTGCGCAAAGAAATGCAGCTGGAGCTTAAGAGCATGCAGCAGCAGCTGGGCATTACGTTTATTTATGTTACCCACGATCAGGAAGAAGCGCTCACCATGTCGGACACGATTGTGATCATGAACGGCGGGCGCATTCAGCAGATCGGCGACGGCAAAAGCATTTACGACGAACCCAAAAACGCGTTTGTCGCCAATTTTATCGGCGACAGCAACATTCTACCGGGTGTAATGCACAAGGACTTTGAGGTGGAAACTGCAGGCCATGTATTTGAGTGCGTGGACGAGGGCTTTAACGAAAACGAAGAGGTTGACGTACTCGTCCGCCCCGAAGATATTATGCTCATCGGCAGCGATGTAGGCATGCTGGTGGGCGAGGTAAAAAGCGTGCTTTTCAAGGGCGTTCATTACGAAATGAAGGTGGACACCGGCGAATTTGTCTGGAAGGTGCATTCCACTACCATGTATCCGGCGGGCAGCCGTGTGGGTCTGTCCATTGTTCCGTCCAACATTCATATTATGCGCAGGATGGAGGCGAAGGGGTAAATTGAAGCGAAGCTTATTTTCCGGCCCGTACGCCTTGTGGATGGTGCTTTTCACGATTTTCCCAATGCTGTTTGTGGTGTACTACGCCTTTCAGAACGCAGAGGGCGGGGTGACGTTTTCCAACATCGTCCGCTGCTTTGACGCCACTACCATGAAGGTGTTTCTGCGCAGCGTGAAGCTGGCGTTCATGTGTACGGTGATATGCCTGCTGCTGGGTTATCCTGCGGCGTATTTTCTGGCAAGCAAGGACTTTTCCAAGTATAAGATGCTGTTTGTGCTGTTTATTCTGCCGATGTGGATGAACTTCCTTTTGAGAACCTACGCCACCATGTCGCTGCTTGAAAACAGAGGCATCATCAATACGGTGCTTGTTAAGATGGGCTTTGAAAGGCTGAACATGATCGGAACGGAAGGCGCGGTTTTGTTTGGCATGGTGTATAACTTCCTGCCGTTTATGATACTGCCCATCCATACCTCTCTTAAGAAAATGGATACCCGCGTGATCGAAGCGGCGCAGGATCTGGGCGCAAACCCCGCGCGCGTGTTTCTGCGCGTTACACTGCCCCTGTCCGTTCCCGGTGTAATCAGCGGAATTACCATGGTATTCATGCCGGCGGTTACGACGTTTGCCATATCCAGACTACTTGGAAACGGAAACTTTATGCTGCTTGGAGACATGATTGAAAAGCAGTTTATGGAATCGCATGATTGGTCGTTCGGCTCGGCGCTTTCCCTGTTTATGATGATTATCATCATGCTTTCAATCGGCCTTCTCAATCGGATTGAACCCAATAAAGGAGAAGGGGGCGGTAAGTGGTGAAGCGGCTTTTCAAATACCTTCGCGGAACTTATCTGGGTGCTTTGCTTTTATTGCTCTATTCGCCTATCGTAGTCATGATCGTGCTTTCCTTTAACGAGGGAAAAACCCGCGCCAAGTGGGAGGGCTTTTCGCTGAAATGGTATAAAGAGCTGATTTTTGAAAGCCCCGACATCATACAGGCGCTGAAGGTTACCCTGCTGGTAGCGGTTCTTGCAACGATTATTTCCGTAATTCTGGGAACGCTCGGCGCCATCGGCATTCACGCGGCGAAGAAGGGGTATGCGTCGGCGCTGATCAACCTTTCGTATCTGCCTATGACCATGCCCGACATCGTTACCGGCGTGAGCCTGATGCTGATGTTCGTGTTTGTAAACGACTTTATCACCTTCCCGCGCGGTTTCTGGACGATGTTGATTGCGCATATTACGTTTGATACGCCGTATGTGCTGTTCTCCGTAATGCCGAAGCTTAAGCAAATGAACCCGAACACTTATGAAGCGGCGCTGGACCTTGGCTGTAAGCCCCTGCGCGCGATTTTAAAGGTGATTATTCCCGAAATCCGTCCCGGTATTGTTACCGGCGGACTTCTGGCCTTCACCATGTCGCTGGACGACTTTGTTATTTCCTTTTTCACATCCGAGGAAAACAACCTTTCGATGCTCGTGTACGCAGCCGCCAAGCGCGGCGTTAAGCCGAACATCTACGCGCTTTCCACCATTATGTTTGTGGTGATACTGATCCTTTTGATCATTATCAATAAACGCAGCGACCTTGAAGACATATCTTGACAAAGGAGGATATTTTCCCATGAAAAAGCTTTCCCTGCTTGTCGTTCTTGCCCTTGTTGTCTCCATGCTGCCCTGTTTTGCGCCCGCGGCGTGCGCCGAGGAAACGCTGACTGTCTACAACTGGTACGATTATATCGACGACAGCGTGATCGAGCAGTTTGAAGCGGAAACCGGAATCAAAGTGCGATATGTGAACTTTACCACCAACGAGGAAATGTACGTAAAGATGACTGCCGGCGGCGGCGAGTACGACGTGATCATGCCCTCTGACTATATGATCGAGCGCCTTTTGAAGGAAGATATGCTTCTTGAACTGGATTACGCCAAATTGCCCAATGCAGACGGCGTGATCGAATGGATGAAAAACCCGTCCTACGATCCCAATGGCGCGCATTCCGTGCCCTACATGTGGGGAACTGTGGGCATTCTCTACAATACCGATTATGTGGACGAGGAAATCACCAGCTGGAAAAGCCTGTTTGATCCGGCCTATCAGCGCGATGTATTCATGCTCGATTCCATCCGCGATACCATTGGCGTAACGCTGAAAATGCTGGGCTATTCGCTCAATACCCGTGAAGAAGCGGCGCTGGAGGCTGCCAAGCAGGCGCTGATTCAGCAGAAGAACGATAATATCGTGCAGGGCTATCTGGTGGATGAGGTCAAGGATAAGATGATCGGCGGCGAAGCCGCGATGGCCGTTATGTGGTCGGGTGACGCCATGTATTCCATCGTTGAAAACGATTCGCTGGTATATGTTGTGCCCGAGGAGGGCTCCAACGTATGGCTCGACGCCATGTGCATCCCGAAAACCTGCAAAAATGTGGACGCTGCTCATAAGTTCATCGATTTTATGTGCCGTCCCGAGGTTGCCTATAAGAACATGCAGTACATTTACTACTCCACGCCCATCCAGGCGGTAGTCGAAATGCTGTCCGATGAGGAAAAGGCCTACGAAGCGCTGAACCCCTCCGCCGAGGCGGTTGCCAGATGCGAATTCTTCAACGACATTTCCGCCTATATGGAAATTTACGACAAGATTTGGATGGATATCCGCGCGTAAGTATATGTGACGTCTTCCGGAAGCCGGAGAGTGGAAATGCTCTCCGGCTTCGGCCGTATAGGATAATTGCCGGATTCGCTTTGCAATATTGAACTTTGTTTGCAGCGGCACGTCAAAGTATTGACATCAATAACTGGAAAAAGGTGGGTTTTGTATGAAAAGAGTCGTTTGTATTCTGCTTCTGGTTGCAATGCTGGTTATAAGCGTACCGGCCTGTGCTGCGCAGTATGCATATGTAAAAACGCCCAACGTAAACGGCTCTGTAAACGTGCGCAAAACGCCCGGGACAGGGCAGCCTGTAGTGGGTTATGCGAAAAATGGCGATCAGCTGGAGATTATTTACCGCGGCAACACATGGCACTGCGTGCGCGTAGTGCGAACGGGCATACAGGGCTATATTTACGGCGAATATATTGATTTTGGCCAGACCGAATTGCCTGAGGACGACTGGACCCAGCCTGGAGACGGATGGGGAGACATTCCGGTGGATCCGTGGAGCCCAACCTACGGCTATACTCCGGATATATCGCTTCTTGACGGCGACACCGTCATCAATTGCGATGCGCTGGTATCCTCCTCGGACGGCTATGGCAATGTTCGCTGGGGCGCGGGCTTTGAATACGATATCATGGGCTCCATCCGGAACGGCAATATCGTATGGGCGCTTGAAAAGGTAGGCGACTGGTATCGCTGCGCGCTTCCCGATGGCAGAATCGGCTATATGTACAGAACGCTTCTGAAAATTGAGGATACCTCCGTAAGCGCCTTTGGAAAAAGCGGCGTGGTTCGCGCAAGCGACGGATTTGCCAGCATCCGCGCAGGAGCCAGCACCAGCAATAAAGAATTGTACCGCCTGCTGGTCGGCCAGCCTGCTTCCGTATACGGCGCGAAGGGACAATGGTTCCGTGTGTACAACACGCAGGGCTGGCAGGATGCCTATGTTCACAGGTCGCTTCTGCGCTTTAACTGGCGCGCACAGACAACCGGAAGCGTGAATCTGCGCACCGGCCCTTCTGTCAACAATGCGCAGATCCGCGTTCTGCCCGCAGGCACGCAGATTACGCTGCTTGCGACCGATGGAAATTTCTGCCGCGTGGATACCGGCAGGGAAATCGGCTACATCAGCAGAACCTATATACGGTACTGACAGTATACAGGAGGGCTTTGAATGAAATACGTAATCATCGGTTCATCGGGACACCATCATCAGGTGCTTTCCGCCGTGAACGACGGCGCGTGCGGCCGTCCCGCCGCGATTGCCAAAGGTACGCAGGGAGAGGATGTTTACCCGCTTGCCGAGTCGTTCGGATGCCCTGTTTATGATTCCTGGCAGGATATGCTTGAAAAAGAAAAGCCGGATATCGCGGTTGTAAACCCTTGGTACAGGGATAACGCGAAGATTTCCATGGAATGCCTGAAAAAAGGCATTCACGTATACAGCGAAAAGCCGCTTGCTACGGATATGGAAGAGCTTGAAGCGCTTGAAAAGGTATACAGAGAAAGCGGGAAAGACCTTGGCTGCATGCTGAACTTGAACTGCTGCGCGTGGTACCGCGCGCTTGAGAGCTCTATTCAGAACGGCGATATCGGCGAGGTACGCCTGATTCACGGCCAGAAGAGCTATCGCATGGGCGTTCGCGGCCAGCATTATCAGAAACGAAGCGATTACGGCGGAACCATACCGTGGATTGCCATTCATGCTGTTGATTGGGTGCTGCGCCTGGGCGGCCGGTGCGAATGGGTATGCGCGTCGCATACCTCAAACGCCAACCGCGGCAACGGGGAAATGGAGGCTTCCTCCGCCGTGCTTCTGCAGCTTGAAAACGGCGTGATTGGCACGGTGGATGCGGATTTTCTGCGCCCGATCGGCTCGGCAAGGCATGACGACGATCGCCTGCGCGTAACGGGTACGCGCGGCATGCTGGAAGCCATCGATGGGCATGTTTACCTTGAAAACGAAGAAAAGCGGCGCGAGCTTCCGCTGCCCGAAGGTATCAATCCGTTTGTCAGATTTATCAATTCCATCGGAACCGATGAGGCAAAGGCGCTTGCAAAGGAAGCGTTTGAGGACAGCAGGATTTGCCTTCTCGCAAGGAAATCGGCCGATGAGGGCGTGCTTGTGCGCGCATAAAGCTTTTGCGCATCGGCGCGGGAAATCAGCCGTCCGATGCGGGATTATGAAAAAATCCCCGTCCCTTTGAAAGGAGATATCCTATGCCTAACCCGATTCTTCCCCTCTGGGAGTATATACCCGACGGTGAGCCGCGCGTTTTCGGAAACCGCGTATACTTGTACGGCTCGCACGACCGCCCTGCGGGACATGATTTTTGCGATTATAAGCTAAAGGTATGGTCGGCGCCTGTTGATAATTTGAACGAATGGGTATGCCATGGCGATAGCTTCCGCACCAAGGACGGCGGTGAACGACCCGCGGATACGCCGTGGACGCGCACGCAGTGTTTTGCGCCGGACGTAGTGGAAAAGGACGGGAAATACTATCTGTACGCCTATATCGTGGGTTCTAAGGGCGCAATCGGCGTGTCTGATCATCCGGAAGGACCGTTTTCGCTGTATTCCCAGTACCTGTACGGTGAAAATGATACCGTGGGCGACGGCGGAATATTCAACGACGCCGGCGTATTGGTGGACGACGACGGACGAGTATACGTATACTACGGCTTTGAAGGCTCGCATATGAACGAACTGGATGGCGATATGAAAACCGTTGTGAGCGGCAGCTATAGACGGCGTGTAGTGGATGATCGGGCAGAGGTTCCTCTGGATGAGCGATTCTTTGAGGCGAGTTCGCCCAGAAAAATCGGCGATACCTATTACTTGATCTATTCGCCCCGGAGAACCAGCCGTCTGGCCTATGCCACGGCTTCCTCGCCTGCGGGCCCGTTTACCTATCGCGGCTATATTGTCGATAACGGTGTAGACTATCCCGGCGGCAATAATCACGGCTCAGTAATGTGCATAAACGGACAGTGGTATGTATTCTATCATCGCATGACCAACAATACCATTATGTCCCGCCGTGCCTGCGTGGAGAAAATCGAAATCCTCCCCGACGGCAGCATTCCGCCTGTGGAAATGACGTCTCTTGGATTTGAGGAATCGCTGAATCCCTATAAAATCACCCCGGCGGATATCGCCTGCGTGTTGAAGGGCGGCTGCTTTGTTATCGAAAAGGACGTTTTTGACCGATGTATTACCAGAATCGTCAGCGGCGCGGTGATGGGCTATAAGTATTTTGACTTTGGCGATGATTACACCGGAGATTCCCTGACGCTGGCCTTTGATATCGGCGGAATGGGCACCAATTGCATTGTGCGTATACTTCTGGACGGCGAAAACGGCGAGGAGATCGGCATAATGAACATCGGTACGCATGACGGTGTGTATAAGGCAAAAGTCAAAAACATTACCGGCCGCCACAGCATTTTTTTCAAGTGTGAGCATACCGTTCAAGGCTGGATGGGAGACTATTTCAAGGATAAACCGCTTTTTGAGCTTAAGAACTTTGTATTCATGAAATAAAGTCCCTGCAATAAAGGAAGCCGCGCAGGATTTGAACCTGCGCGGCTTTGTCTGTGTTTTGGCGGTGTTATTCTCTTTCCAACAGTACAAAATGATTTTTGCGGCTTTCGATTACGCCTTCTTTTACCATGCGGCTGATTTCCGCCGACAGGCCGCTTCTTTCCACCTCCAGATAATCGGCAAGCTCTTGACGGTTGAAGGGAATGTCGAATTCGCGGGATTTATTCTTTTTGGCCTCCAGCGAAAGGTATGAAAGCAGCTTGGCCCGTGTGGAGCGCTTTCCGGTGACCTCGATTCGCTGATGGAAGCGTATGTTTTTTGTGGCGAGATCCTTCATGAGGTTGAATATCATCTGCTGATGAAAATTGCAGGCGTTGGAACAGGAGTACATAATCCTGCGGCAGTCGATCATCATGATTTCGCTTTTTTCGCTGGCGATGATGTCTACAGGGATGGATGGAACCTCCGCGCAGGCGAATGCCTCTGCAAACAGCTCCGACGGCTCTGCGTCGGAAACGATGGATCGGTTGCCAAGATAGTCGTCGGTGATAATCTGTACCGAACCTGACAAAACAATGCCCAGGTTCCGTACCGGATCGCCCTCATAGAACACGGCTTCCTTCTTTTGAAAGTCGATCACTCTGGCGCCCAGGCAGGAAAGCAGGGCGCTCAAATCGTGGTCGTCTATGCTTTTGAACAAGGCACACTTTTTCAGTGTATCAAAATATTTTTGCATAAGTCATCCTCTTCTGTTGAAATTTCAACGGAATTATCGACAGCATTATACTATAATATGCGTGTTAGAAGCAAGGGGGCAATGATAATGAGAATTGCATTTTTTGATACAAAGCCTTACGACAAACCGTCGTTTGATAAGTTTGGAAAAGAAAAGAATATAGAAATCAAATACTTCGACACGAAGCTTAGCGAGGATACCGCAGAGCTTGCCAATGGTTTTGACGGCGTATGCGTATTTGTGAACGATACGGTAAATGATAAAGTCATCGATAAGCTTGCCGATATGGGTGTAAAGCTGATTGCGCTCAGATGCGCGGGCTTCAATAATGTCGATATGAAATATGCCTTTGGAAAAATTCATGTGCTTCACGTTCCGGCATATTCGCCCTATGCGGTGGCTGAGCATACCATGGCGCTTTTGCTTACATCGATCAGGCGCATTCATAAGGCGTATATCCGTACAAGAGACTTTAACTTCAGCCTGAACGGAATGATGGGCTTTGATCTTCACGGAAAAACCGTAGGCGTCATCGGAACGGGCCGCATCGGGCGGGCGTTTGTAAATATCTGCCGCGGATTTGGAATGAAGGTGCTGGCGTACGATAAATACCATTCTGAGGGATTTGAGGACGGCGATACCGTAAGATATGCAGAATTGGACGAGCTTTTTAGGGAAAGTGATATCATATCGCTTCACTGTCCGCTCAACGAGGAGACCTATCACATCGTAAACAGTGAATCGCTTGAAAAATGCAAACGCGGCGTAGTGATTCTCAACACATCCCGCGGCGCGCTTGTGGACGCAGAAGCGCTTTTGAACGGCATCAAAAGTCGGAAGGTCGGCGCGGCATGTCTGGATGTGTATGAAGAGGAGAGTGATCTGTTCTTTGAAGATTTCTCCGGTCACATTCTGGAGGACGATACGCTGGCAAGGCTGATATCGATGCCCAATGTAATCGTTACAAGCCATCAGGCTTTCTTGACCGAGGAGGCGCTTTCCAATATCGCGCAAACGACGATTCAGAACATTCAGGATATGCTGATAAAAGGCGAGTGCGCAAACGAACTTTGCTTCTGCGGCGGAAACACGGAAAGCTGCAAAAACGGAAAATGCTTTTAAATGCCGGAGGTTTTTATGAAAAGAAGAATCATTACAATCGATCGGGACGCTTGCAACGGCTGCGGCGCATGCGCAAACGCATGCCATGAGGGTGCGATTGAAATGGTTGACGGAAAGGCGACGTTAACCAGAGAAGACTATTGCGACGGTCTGGGCGACTGCCTTCCTGCCTGCCCGGTTAACGCCATTTCGTTTGAAGAACGGGAAGCGCCCGCTTACAATGAAGAAGCGGTATTACGCGCAAAAATGGCAAAGGGTGAGATGCATGTGGGTTGTCCCGGAAGCCGAATAATGAGCATGAACCGCTCTCGTCCGACGTCCAAAGCTCTTGACTATGCGAAAGCGCCCGTCAGTCAGCTTTCGCAGTGGCCTTGCCAGATCAAGCTCGTACCCATTCGCGCTCCGTATTTCGATGGAGCCAGCCTGCTGATTGCTGCGGACTGCACCGCCTATGCATATGGAAATTTCCACAACGAATTCATTCGCAACCGCGTTACGCTGATCGGCTGCCCGAAGCTGGATGATATTGATTATGCCGAAAAGCTGACGGCGATTATCCGCGAAAATGATATACAGTCTGTAACCGTGGTGCGCATGGAGGTTCCCTGCTGCGGCGGCTTGGAATATGCGGTAAAGCGTGCGCTTCGCGACAGCGGAAAGTTTATTCCGTGGCGCGTGGTCACTATTACGGTAGACGGACAGATTCTGGAATAAATTGCTTTTCCAATCCGAACTTTTGTGGTATAATAAACCGCTATCTGTATTTGGAGGTATTGATATGAAGATCACCAACGATATTCTGTATGTCGGCGTAAACGATCATAACGTGGACCTGTTTGAAGGCCAGTATGCGGTGCCAAACGGTATTTCCTATAATTCCTATATCATTATTGATGAAAAAATTGCCGTCATGGACACGGTAGACCAGAACTTTACCCATGAGTGGCTTGATAATATTCAAAACGCGCTGGGCGACAGAAAACCGGATTACCTTGTGATTCAGCACATGGAGCCCGATCACTCTGCCAATATCGTAAACTTTATCAAAGCGTATCCGGATGCAACGGTTGTTTCGTCTGCAAAGGCTTTCCAGATGATGAACAATTTCTTCGGAACCGATTTTGAGGAGAGACGCATCGTTGTCGGCGGCGGTGATAGGCTGTCGCTCGGCAAACACACCCTTACATTTGTTACCGCGCCTATGGTGCATTGGCCGGAGGTTATCGTTACCTACGACAGCCTTGATAAGGTACTTTTTTCCGCAGACGGCTTCGGAAAATTCGGCGCGCTGGATGTTGAAGAAGACTGGACCGATGAAGCCAGGCGCTACTATATCGGCATTGTAGGAAAATACGGCGTACAGGTTCAGAATCTTTTGAAAAAGGCCGCTTCGCTTGATATTAATATGATTTGCCCGCTGCACGGACCGGTTCTTAAGGAAAATCTCGGTTATTACATTGGCAAATACGATACCTGGTCCAGCTATCAGCCGGAAGAAGAGGGCATTGTTATCGCGTATACCTCCGTATATGGCAATACTAAAAAGGCTGTAAAGCTTTTGGAGGAGGAACTGAAGGTAAAAGGCTGCCCCCGCGTGGTGGTATACGATCTGGCCAGGTGCGATATGGCTGCCGCCGTACAGGACGCGTTCCGTTACCCGAAGCTTGTGCTCGCAACCACTACCTACAACGCGGATATCTTCCCGTTCATGCGTGAGTTTATCAACCACCTCACAGAGCGCAATTTCTCCAGCCGCACCGTTGCGTTTATTGAAAACGGAAGCTGGGCGCCGCTTGCTGCCAAGGTTATGAACGGTATGCTCGAAAAAAGCAAAAATCTCACCTTTACCGAAACGACCGTGCGCATCCTGTCAGCCCTGAATTCGGAAAGCCTCGCGCAGCTGTCTAAGCTTTCCGATGAGCTTTGCCGCGATTATCTCGCCAAGCAGGACGCTACCGCCAATAAAAATGATCTAACCGCGCTTTTCAATATCGGCTATGGTCTTTATGTGGTAACGTCCAGCGATGGGAAAAAGGATAATGGCTTGATTGTTAATACAGTAACGCAGGTTACCAATACGCCCAACCGCCTTGCGGTAACAATCAATAAAAGCAACTATTCTCACCATGTCATCCGACAGACCGGTATTATGAATATCAACTGTCTGTCCGTGGAGGCGCCCTTTGCGGTGTTTGAACAGTTCGGATTCAAGAGCGGCAGAAATGTGGACAAATTTGAAAACTGCACACCGCTCCGGTCGGACAACGGCCTTGTGTTCCTGCCAAGGTATATCAATTCGTTCCTGTCGCTCAAGGTGGAACAGTATGTCGATCTGGATACCCACGGCATGTTCATCTGCGCAGTCACCGAAGCCCGCGTGATCTCCGATCGCGAAACCATGACCTACACTTACTATCAGAATAACGTAAAGCCCAAGCCCCAGACCGAAGGCAAGAAGGGTTATGTCTGTAAGGTGTGCGGCTATGTATATGAGGGCGACACGCTTCCTGACGATATCGTGTGTCCGCTCTGTAAACATGGCGCAGTAGACTTTGAGCCGCTGAAATAGTATCAATGACGGCGAAAAAGTCAGACATAAGAGAACGCAATAAAATAGAACTGATGGCGCATAAACGGCCGTCAGTTCTGTTATTATTATTTGGTTTTCAGCATTCAAAGAAGTTTGAACACATGCGGGGACATACGCTTTCCGGGGTTGCAAGGGTGAAACTGGCAAGCTTTGCGCCGAAATCCACGGCGGTTTCAAGGGAATATCCGCGTGACAGCGCTTCCACTGTCGCGGAGAAAAATGCGTCGCCTGCGCCGGTAGTGTCGACCACAGTTGTAAGAATCGCTTTGGAAAGGCCGTATACGCCGCGGGGAATATCCATATAGGCGCAGCCCAAGTCGCCCATTGTTACCACCAGCTGCTTCAGGCCCATCTTTTTGGCCTCCGGCGTAATCATCTCAAGCACCTTTTCTGACTTTACGCCGCGAAGCTGCATGCCGAACAGGCGTCCGGCTTCGATTTCGTTCAATATGATACAGCTTGTGCGCTTCAGAAAATCCGGGCGCTTCAGAATAACCGACATATTTGCTACAATTACATATACATCCTTATTGTACCGGTCGGCAAGGGTCAGCACGCGCTCCGTAAGAGGTTCGGAAAGGTCTACTTCCAGCACGATATTCTTTGCGTTTTCAATAATCTGTTCGCCCTTTTCCTCAAAAAGCGCTTCGACGGGCGCGGGTGCAGGCATGCTGGAAATGGAACCGGCGAGGTCGCCTCTGTCGTCAAATACAGCCAGCCATTTACCCATTCCGTTCTTTTCCGTATGAACGGAGTAATCCATCGAAACGCCTGCTGCCGCCAGACGTTGGTAAGCGGCATGTCCCAGATCATCCTGATCAAACATGGAAATAAAGGAAACGCTTGCGCCGACATTTGCCATGTCTTCCGCTACGTTTCTGGCAACGCCGCCGTGCGTGAGTACAATGTTTCCGAGGTTCGTTCCCACTCTGTCATATCCTGCGAATGGAAAGCCCTTGATGTCCAGAAAAACTACGCCGATTACCACCGTGTCCAATGAAAGCACGCTCCGTTTCATTTGTATTTCGGACTGATGATCTATTATAGCATGCGTTGTTTTGTTCAGACAACTGTTCGTATCAAAAAATTATGGCGCTTTCATCAAATCGGAAAAGTAATTGGATGCGCCGCCATTTCCTGACAAAAGGGATTGCACCTGATCCTCCGTCAGACGGAAAAGCTTCTTTGGGAACGCTTCAACCGCATTCATTTTCAAATTTGCCGCCGCATCTTCCATTTCTCTGAAACCCGGCGTGCTTGTATAGATCGGAGGGATATTTGCTGTCGGGAAGGCCTTTACGCTTGTAAGCCGCGATTGTATGGCGTCCGTCAGTAAAAAATCAATGTAAGCCCTTGAAATCTTCTGCCGCTCGGAAAGGTCGGATTTTGGCAGATTGACGATGGATATGTACGCGATTTGATCTGTAAACAACTCTCCGGTATGCATAATGGCATAATCCGGTGCCCGCCCCGCATCCGACAGCGTCTGAAGGCGCATAAGCTCCCTTTGCGTAACGATGGTTGCGTGAGCTTGTTTGCCGGTAAACATGCGGTATGCATCCGGCGTCTGAATACTGTCTGCTCCGGGGATGATTTCTTCTCGCGCGGTATCGACTGTATTCTCCGGTTCCGGCGCAGCTTCATCGACGGGAAGCCCCAGATCCGTACCATATCGATTTTCTGTGGTTCTCTGGCCTGTATCGCTGGCGATATTGCCCGTCAGCAGCGCCGCCAGCGCCGCGGAGTAACCCGTTCGCTGCTGATCGACAGGAATAGCCATTGTGCTTTCGGAAAGCGTGTCCGATAAGGAAGTATTGATTGCCCATGCGTAATGACCGCATGCAATGGGTATGGCATAGCCGTCTCCTTTATCAATCAGTTCGCGCCGTAGCGCTTCGGACGTACTAAGCGCTAACAGATCGTCAGGCCCGCTCAGCATGCCCGGCGAGAATATGAGCATGTCCGGTGGATTTTCTGCGGCATGGTTGAAGGCGCGCAGCGTTTCTTCTGAGACGTATGTGATTTGTATATAAACGCCGTCGTGCGATTTTTCAAAGCTTGCGGCGGCCGCATTCAGCCATTGGGAAAGCGATCCCGTACCGGGCTGCCAACCTTCACATGCCCATACGCGGATTACGCCGCTGAAACCTTCATAAAATCCGGATAGCCTGCTGGCGGATGGATCGGGAAGACGATGATATGCCTTGAATGCCAATATGATAAGCAAACACAGGGCTAATGCGCCGACTATGCGCATAAAATGCACCTTCCGCATGCAAAACACCTCCAAAATCTCATAATATGCAGTTTCGAAAAAAAGATTCAAAAAAATGAAAAAAAGGTATTGACAAACCATGACACCCCTGATATAATGATGAAGCTGTCAGCGAGGGAGACCGAGCGAGCGGCGCGATCCTTGAAAACGATACAGAGAACGAAATAAGAAGAAGACAGTCGATTCGGAAGAAAAATTGAGCGAAAAACGCTTAACGGTTGAAAGGTGTTGGCGCATCTGGAAACGGTTAAGAGATGGATTAAACATAAGAGTTTGATCCTGGCTCAGGACGAACGCTGGCGGCGTGCTTAACACATGCAAGTCGAACGGGGATGTTGACTTCGGTTAACATTTCAGTGGCG
>JAZSRC010000003.1:0-31254 GCA_045538305.1 Clostridia bacterium
AGGGGTGTTTGCTTGCTCAGGATGACACGAGGGGGGAGTTCGCTGTTCCGATAATTCCGCACCCCAATTCACTCAGCCCTTTTTCCACTACGAAGTCGGAGGCCAAGCGGTCTTAGGAAGACAATGACTAGACCCCACTCCTTGGCCCACAGAACGACATGGCTACGATCCGACTTAGGGGTGTTTGCTTGCTCAGGATGACACGAGGGGGGAGTTCGCTGTTCCGATAATTCCGCACCCCAATTCACTCAGCCCTTTTTCCACTACGTAATATCACGCGTTTTTGGCAATGACCTCTCCCCTTGCCTCTTTGATATCGAAAATGATCTCACCCACAGCGGGGGCGACAATCTTGCCCGCAAGCGGGTTCTTGATGCTGTCTATGGGCGTGGTAATGCTCGCTTCCACCTCGCTGCGCACAAACGCCAGGTCGCAACCGATCATCTCACAGTCGATCAGACGCAGATTTTTGCAATAGCAAAGCGGCTGCGTGCCGATGATTTTGCAGCGAACAAGCTTCAGGTTTTCACTGTACCAGCCGAGATATTCGCCCTTCACGACGCTATCTGTAACCGTTACGTTTTTCGCGTGCCAGAACGCGTCCTTGGTATCGAGTACGGAATCGGAAACCGTCAGATTTTCCACATACTGAAAGGAGTATTTGCCCTTCAGCTGAAGATTAGAAATCGAAACGTTTCTGCATTCGAAAAACGGATATTCCGATTCCATCCTCGTGGACGAGATCCGTACGCCCCGGCATCTCCAGAAAACCTCGGCGGAAGAAACGTCGCAGTTTTCCAGCGATACGTTTTCGCATTCGCGAAGCGCCTTGATGCCGTGCAGCTTCGAGTCTCTGATCAATACATTTTTATCGTACCAAAGCGCGGCGCGGCAAAGCGGCGTCATTTCCGACCGTATAATCGAGGCGTTTTCCACATGCCAGAAAGGGTAGCGCAGATTAAAGAAGCAGTCCGTCACCGCAATATCCGCGCACTCCTTAAGCGCCGATTCTCCGTCCGCGGGGCCGTCGAACGCGCATGCGATTACCTGCGTGTTTCTGACGCCGTACAGCGCTCTTTCCTCGTCAAACCGTTTGTCTTTCACTTCAAAAGCCATTGAACTTACCGTCTCCGTTCCGCCCGCGGCCTGTTTTCGCCGTGGAATCCGTAATTGATACTGATTATATCATGGCTATGTGAAATCTCAAACCATAGAACGGAAGGAAAAGCGCATTTCTCCACTTTTCCTTCCGTTTCGCAGGCTTCTATTCGCCGCCGGCAAGCGCTTCTTCAAATTCTGTCAGCGCTGCTTCCGCCGATGCCTGATCGCTTACGCCGCTCGATTCGATATACTGTACAATCGCTTCGGCAAGATCAGCGCCCTCATCCATATTCGCCTTGATCTGAACAATTGCGGCAATGGTGATTTTCGCCATATCGACATACTCTATGGCGCGCTTTTTCGCGTAATCCATAACTGTGTTCCAGATAATTTCCGCATTCTCCTCGCTTACATCAAGCCCGACGGCAATGGAAATGAACGCCTCCTTCAAATAGGCAAGCGCATCCGCACCGCCCTCTTTCGCGGCTGCTTTGACCTTTTCCCAGGCGTCCAGGGCATATGCGCGGATTTCTTCGCTGTTTTCGTCATAGAAAACAACCGCCCAATCCCAGACCTCAACGGCGGTATCGCTTACGCTTTCCCACATTTCTCCGGCGGCTTCGCCCACCTTGCTCAGCGCATCGTCCGCCGCTTCAGTGAGTTCATCCAGCTTTTGAGACAAAAAATCGCCTGCCTCAGCAAAAATACTCTTTACGCTTTCCTCAGCGCAGACGGCAGAGCCCGCCGCGAGGATGAATACCAGTACAAACGCAACAAAACGCTTCATTTTGATCGCCTCCCAGCGTAATTGAATTCCGTTTCTATTATACCGCTAAGTGCCTCGCGTTTCAACATTTGTTTCCGGAACGCCGAAAGCCGGAGGTCAGGCAATATGCATGATCCTCCGGCTTTCGGGTGTATTCGGAATTATTCCAGCACGGGAAGGGTGCTGAAGCCCTTGTTCAGATCCTCTTCGGTGGGGATATAGTCCTGCATGACGCCGTCGTTGAATTTCTGATAGGCGACAAGGTCAAAATAGCCGGTACCGGTCAGGCCGAAAAGTATGGTTTTTTCTTCGCCCGTTTCACGGCACTTGATGGCTTCGTCGATGGCGACTCGGATCGCATGGCTGCTTTCGGGCGCGGGCAGAATGCCCTCAACGCGAGCAAATTCCTCGGCGGCGGCAAACACGCTGGTTTGCTGAACGCTTCTTGCCTCCATCAGGCCCTGATCGTACAGTTCAGACAACACGCTGCTCATGCCGTGATAGCGCAGGCCGCCGGCATGGTTGGACGCGGGCATAAAGCCGTTTCCGAGGGTATACATCTTCTGAAGCGGGGTCACCTTTCCGGTATCGCAGTAGTCGTAGGCGTATCTGCCGCGGGTAAGGCTCGGGCAGGAGGCGGGTTCAACGGCGATAAACTGATATTTCTTTTCACCGCGCAGCATTTCGCCCATAAACGGGGAAATCAGGCCGCCGAGGTTCGTGCCGCCGCCGGCGCAGCCGATAATGATGTCCGGCTTAATGCCGTATTTATCCATGGCGGTCTTGCACTCAAGGCCGATGACGGACTGGTGCAGAAGCACCTGATTGAGCACGCTGCCCAGCACATAGCGATAGCCGTCCAGAGAAGTTGCCTTTTCGACGGCTTCGGAAATGGCGCAGCCGAGGCTTCCGCCGGTGCCGGGAAACTCCGCATTGATTTTACGGCCGACGTTCGTGGTCTCGGAAGGCGAGGGCGTTACGGACGCGCCGTAGGTGCGCATGACTTCGCGGCGGAAAGGCTTTTGTTCATAGGAAACCTTTACCATGTACACCTTGCAGTCCAACTCAAAATACGAGCATGCCATGGAAAGCGCGGTACCCCACTGGCCGGCGCCGGTTTCGGTGGTTACGCCCGTCAGGCCCTGCTGCTTGGCATAATACGCCTGCGCAATGGCGCTGTTCAGCTTATGGCTGCCGCTGGTGTTGTTGCCTTCAAATTTATAGTAAATTTTGGCGGGCGTATTCAGCTTCTTTTCCAGGCAATACGCGCGTACGAGCGGAGAAGGACGGTACATTTTGTAGAAATCGCGAATCGGCTGGGGAATCGGATAATTGCGCGTAGTATCATCCAGCTCCTGCTTCACCAGCTCGTCGCAGAATACCTCGCTCAATTCCTCATGTGTCATGGGCTTGTGCGTAACGGGGTTTAAAAGCGGCGCGGGCTTCTTTTTCATATCCGCGCGGACATTGTACCAATATTGGGGCATTTCGTTTTCTTCCAGATAAATTTTGTATGGGATTTCGATGGCCATGTTCGGTATCTCCTTTCCAACTGTGGGGGACAGAAAAAACCCTGCCCCAGTAATCATTTCTTGCTGGGACAGGGATGATATATCACTCCTGCGGTGCCACCCGGCTTGACGCATATCGCGCCCACTTAAAACCGTACCAACATACGGTTATCTTTGTTAACGAAGGATTCTCCGTCTTGCATACTCGGCTCAGGCCTTTCTGTTCGCCCTCGGAAGGCCATTCTCCTTCTCTGCTCGTACTGCGATTCCACCGTCCGCAGCTCTCTGAAACGATCGACTGAAGGATACTATTCTTCCTCATCGGTTTCGTCTATTAAACCATAATCCCCATTCACTGTCAATATTCGTATTCAATTCTTAACACTTCAGCCGCCGAGCGCACACATTGCGCCTGCGGCGCGAATCAAATCCCAATTCACGTCCTGTTTCCCGTAAGCGCTTAAAAACGCATCGCTCCAGGCGTCCGTTTTCAGGTTGAACCACATGGACCAGAGCGTCCAGAAAAGGTCGTAATGCCTGTCGCCGACACCTGCAGCTCCCACGTCGATCAGCGCGCGAAACGAAAAATCGGAAAGCATATAATTCGGCAGGCACAAATCGCCATGAATCACGCATTCATTCCGAAACAGCGAAGCGTATTTTCTGAACAGAGACGCCGCCTCCTCCCTCGACCGAATGCCGAGAAATCCCACATAATCGGGATCGAAAGAATTTCCGTTTATAAGTGCCTCGACATTCTGCTTCCAGCCGTCCGCCAGTCCACGAACGGGACAGCCTTTTAGCGGAATCTCGTGAAGCTTCCTCGCGATCCCGCCAAGCGCATGCGCAAGCCGTTTGGGATCGCTCAGGTGCCCGTTTGAAATGGCGCTTTCGCCCGGCACGCGGCGGGAAATCAGGTAATCAACCTCCCCGCTTTCATAATACACGCTTTCGGGCGAAAGGCCGAACGAAGACAAAAAACCCTGCATCTTACAGGCGCCGTTAAGCGAGCCTGCCGCGTCGCGCTTTAAGACAAGATCATCCCCTGCATAGGCGACAAACGCGCCGGAACACCCGGCATTTTCCATCGTCAGCGCTCTGTTGCCAAGCACCGAACGTACGCTATCGGGCAAATTCAGTTGATTGATCAAGAAAACATCCTCTCCTCCGCTTATTCGTAAACATCCAGGAATTCACCCGCGTAATCGCCGATGGAGTTCAGCCAGCTGTACACGGCGCTTCTCCACTCGCCGCCGGCGGCCCGGTTCATGGCGGAAATCAGATCCTCCGCCGTAGGGTTCAAACCGGTGCAGGCTTCATAGTACACAGAAATGGATTCTATCAGCTTATCCCGACCCATAGCGAGGCGAAGCTCATGCATAACGGCGCAGCCGCGCTCCACAACAACCGTTTCATATTCCGAAACGGTTGCAAAATACATCGTTCTTACATGGGGCATAAGGCTGGAAGGAAGGGTGATGGTGAGAGACGAAAGCACCGTATCGTTCAGCGCTTTCTTAAACGCCGCCTCGCCCTGCGTATCCTCCATCATCAGTAAGCTCATATACTTTGGAATCGCTTCCGTCATCCACGCTTCCTCAGCGGGATTCGGCATACAGACGTCGGCAAAGTATTGCTTGAGTACAAGCGCGGCCACATCCGCTTCCGCGCATTCGTTTCCGATCAATATCAGACCGCTGGCGTTTACCGAATCATTCTGCATGTCACACAGCGCAATTATCAGCTCGCCGCGCGGAAGTTTTCCAATCATCGCTTCCGCATGATCAAGCGTTTGTACGGCGCGGTCCAAAATGTCGTTAATAATTCCACGGTTTTGTCCGTATACGCCCACCCTTATGCCGGAAGCGGAAGTATCCTCCGAAAGGTGAAACTTCCGGCTGACGACCATTGCAAATTCCCGGGCATTTACAAGCGTCCCCGTATAATGGCGCAAGCCCCCCTCGCTTCCGAGCAGGCTCCATTTGCCGCCGGCAGCAATTTCATAATTCGCCGGCGTATACACCTCCGCATAAAAATCCGCCGGATCGTGGTACAGATATTCACCGACGCGGGTAATGGGATTGGTGATAAAATCTCCGTTTTCAAACGGGCACAGGCTTGGATAAAACGCAGTTAAGCGAAAGTCCGTATCGCTCACGCCCAAAAACGCGCGGTTGTGCGTTAAAAGCAGTGTATAGTCAAATTCTATCACGCATGCTTCGTCGGGTAAAAGGCTGACTTCCACGCGTAAAAACGTTTCATTATCCCCTTGTACGCCCCACCGCACCGGATTTCCGTTTGCGGTGATATTCTGAAACTCAATCCCGCCCGGCACATAACCATAGGGAAACGCCTGTTCCAGCGATGCGTTATCATAGGGCAAAGTCGCCTCGCGACGGAACACATTGGGGTACAGGCTGAACATCAGGCGGGAAAGCGGCTGCCCCGTTTGATTTTTATACGTTACCTTCTGATGAATGGACGCAGCCTGCTCCTCTTTAAGCAGCAGGATCTTGAATTCGTACCGGATCCGCTCATCGCCCGATGCTTCGGCAGAATTCAAAAGAACCGCCTGCGCAAAAACGCACGCGGTTATCAGAAGCAAGGACAAAAGCCTTCTCATCAATAATAATATCCTCCGAAAATCATCACCAGTATGGATGCGACGGAACCCAGCGCCAGCAGCGCGCACAATATCAGACTGATGACGCGAACCATAAATTTCTTCGGGTCCTTTTTCTTTGCCTTCATAAGTACCTCCATTTAGCGATCCCTGGGATCAACGTAATTGGTATCGGCCGGGATGGAGCGCCACGCGTTCAGAGGCCAGAAGGTGAACTTCGCGCGTCCCACAATCATATCCTTTGTAATCGGACCTACATCGCCCCGGGCATTGTTTTCAAGGTTCAGTTCAACATCGGGGCCGTTCCATGCGCGGCAATCGTGGCTGTTGTAGCGGTTGTCGCCGACGACAAAATATTCTTCCTCGCCAAGCACGTATTCATAATCAAGGCTCAGAGAACTAACCTGCTGTTGGGTAAGAATTCTCTCCGCGCCCCGGTATTCCACGCGATAGGTTTTTTCGGTCTTGCCATTTTCGTCGGTATTCTCAATAACCTCCAGAAGTTTGCCGGAAAAATACGAATTGGCACTCGAGGGATCCAGCGCCTCGCCGTTTATATAGGTTACGCCGCTGACGCGGGATACCGTATCGCCGGGAACGCCCACAACGCGCTTTACGAAATTGGTATCCATCGTAAACAGGTGAAGAATCGGATCCTTATTCGTGCGGCCGGGATAGTTGCAGATAACGACGTCGCCCTTTTGCACCTTATCGACAATCTTCACATCGTACACCGTTACGGCCAAACGCTCGCCATCATTAAGCGTAGGGTACATGCTCGACCCATCCACCAGAATCGGCATAAACAGAAATTCTTTAATGATCAGTACGGCAATAACCGCAACAATCAGCGAAACCACCCACTCACGCACTTCCTTTACCACACGTTTCCAGCCGGTCGGCTTTTGCTTTTCATCTTTTTCAGCCGGTTTGTTTTCTTCTCCGAGAATTTCCATTTTGTTTTCGTCCTGCATGCTGTTAAGCCTTCCTTCCTGTCGTGTGTTCCATTTGCTACCGAAAGGCGCGCTGAAGCGGCCAAAGTATCGGCCCGGGCCGGGCGTTGATATCCGTTTTATACACAAGCCCCAAGGTTCGGCTGTCGCTTGCACTTACCGTTAGATCGTCAGCCAATAGCAGATAGGCGTCCTTAGGAATTTCTCCATGCACAAGCGCGGGAGCGTCGCCCAGATTCTTTTCGCGCATCACGCCTTCATTATCTTTATACACAAGGTATTTTCCATCCTCGCGCACGTCGATCAAATCGCCCGGAACACCCCTGACGATACGCAGGTATTTATTGTCGGTGCTTCCGTAATAGGTATAAACAAAGTCGCCGCGGGCAATATTTCCCGTCGTCATGTCGAACTTGATCATTACAACCACGTCGCCCTTCAGATACGCGGGCTCAAGCGCCGCAGTGGTAATAATATGAATTTCAAAAAAGAAATACCTGGTAATCGCGGCAATAATCGCAAAAATGATCAGCGCTGTAAAATACACTTTTCTTGCCAATTTGCGCTTTTGCTTCGCATTACGCTTCGTTCGTTTCGCCACTGTTCTCTTCCTCCGCATGCGCTACAATTTTTTTCAGCCTTTTTTCAAAATCGGGCCGATCCATCATAACCACGTGCCCGCACTTTTCGCAGCGGATTTTAATATCCGCACCCACGCGCGTAACCGTCCAGCGGTCGCTGCCGCACGGATGCTTTTTTCGCATCTGTACAATATCGCCCAGTTCAAGCATCATTGTTCTATCTCCTGCCTATTATATACGCCGGATGTAAACGGCGCAAGGGAGTCGTTTTCTTACTGCCCGTTTTCCACATATACGCGATAGAAGAAATCACGGCCGGTAACGTCCGATATACGAAGCATCAGTTCCCCTTCATATACGGGAACCTCCAGAACGCCGGTCAGGGCCGGCTTCTTTGCCGTGCGCGTTTCAAACTGAAACGCATGGAACGCGCCTTCCCGAAGGTATCCGAGCGCCCAGCTGTCCGCCGCATCCAAGCCGACCAGCGGACGATCGACAAGCCCGTTTTCCACTTCAAACTTTGTTAGGGTTACACGGGTAAAGGTAACGCCGGGTTCGGCCTTTGCCTCCAAAAGTACGTCGCCGTCAAATTCTTCAAACACATATGTGCAGCCCGAATTCTCCGTGCGGCGTCTGGAGATCTGCATTGCCAAAGGATTGATATCCGCGCCAATAAACCTGCGCCCGTTTCTGTGGGCGGCGTCCAGTGTGGTTCCGCTTCCCGCAAACAGATCCATTACGATATCGCCGGGACGGCTTGCGCACTTTACAATGCGTTCAAGCAGCCTCAGGGGTTTTTGCGTATCGTACCCGGTTCTCTGCGGGTCCCGCTGCTGCAGATGGTTCATGTCGCCCCATACGTCGCCCGGAACGACGGGATCATCGTCATAATACGTGTATACCTTGCCCGCAGAGCGAATGGACCGGTAAATCCGACCGTCCGCATCCACATGCTTTTTCATGTGGTTTTGCTTTCCCTCCGGGTTTGGCTCGGCAATATCTTCCAGATGCAGATCGTAATAGCGGGTTTTTCCGTAGAGCAGTATAATATCGTGCTTGCGCGGGAAATACCGCCGCGCGCAGCCGCCGGACTGGTATGTCCAGATGATTTCATTAAGAAAATTACTTTCACCGAAGATCTCGTCCATCAGAATGCGCAGATAGGGATGCATACGCCAGTCGATATGAACAAAAATCAAACCGGTTCTGGATAGCAGACGGCGGCATTTCTGAAGGACATCACTCATCATTTCCAGGTATTGATCCCGGGGAAAATCATCGCAATAGCCGGGCAGTACAAGCGTGCCCTTGCCGGTTTTCCATTCCTTTTCCCCAACGCGGGCGCGCACCTGAAAGCGCTTGCCCGTCTGAAACGGCGGATCCAGATAAATCAGCTGTACCTTGCCTTCGTATTCATCCATCAGCCGATCAACAGCCTGCCGCGCATCGCAAAGATGAAACTCGCTTTTCAAGGCGCTGTCGCCCGCACGGTGGATTTCCCGACAAATGCCTCTGTACCTCTCAACCACGACGCGCCCTCCTTGTACTTCTCCTTTGAAAGCCAATATAAAATCCACTATATTATAGCATTGAAGGGATATAAAGTCCATAGGTTATTTCAATTTTTCGAATGATACGCCATTAAATATTACAATTTTGTTTTGCCATGTAATATATTTGAAATAAAAGAGGACTGCCGCATGATAGCGGCAGCCCTCGTAAAAGATGATTGATTAGTCCTTATTGGCAAGCTTCTTGTACATGGCAAGGCGCTTGGCGGCGTCTTCCTCAGCCTTTACAAACAGTTTCTCCGCGGCGGCGGGGAACTGGCGGATGAGGGTTGCGTAACGATTCTCGCCCTTGATGAAGTCCTGATAGCTGGCGGTCGGATCCTTGGAATCAACGGTCAGCGGGGTTTCATTCTCGGGGTTGTAGCGATACAGCTGCCAGTAGCCGGCTTCAACGGCCTTCTTGGCCTCGGCCTGCGCCTGGTTCATCTTGATGCCGTGGTTGATGCAGGGGGCGTAAGCGATGATGATGGACGGTCCCGGATATGCCTCGGCTTCGTTGACGGCCTTCAGGAGCTGGTTCATGTCGGCGCCCATTGCTACCTGAGCAACGTATACATAGCCATAGGACATAGCCATCAGGCCCAGGTCCTTCTTCTTGGTGCGCTTACCGGCTGCAGCGAACTTCGCAACAGCGCCGGTGGGAGAGGACTTGGAAGCCTGTCCGCCGGTGTTGGAGTACACTTCGGTGTCCAGTACGAGCACGTTTACATCTTCGCCGCAGGCGAGTACATGGTCAAGTCCGCCGTAGCCGATATCGTAGGCCCAGCCGTCGCCGCCGAAGATCCAGATGGACTTCTTAACGAGCAGATCCTTATCGTTTGCGATGGCCTTGCACAGATCGTCGCACTCGCAGCCGCAGTTCATGCAGCCTTCTACGCAAGCGAGAATCTTCTCGGCAGCAGCCTTGGAGGCTTCGGCATTGTTCATGCCGGCGAGCCACTCGTCAGCAGCTTCCTGATATTCCTTCCAATCGGGGCACTTATCCTTAAGGGCTACAACGTTGTCCTTCAGCTTGTTGCGGCGCTGGGTGGTGCCCAGGTTCATGCCGAAGCCGAACTCAGCGTTGTCCTCGAACAGGCTGTTCGCCCATGCGGGGCCGTGGCCCTTCTCGTTTACGGTGTAGGGGCAGGTGGGAGCGGAGCCGCCGTAGATGGAGGAGCAGCCCGTGGCGTTGGCAACGATCATGCGGTCGCCGAACAGCTGGGTAATGAGCTTGACGTACGGGGTCTCGCCGCAGCCTGCGCATGCGCCGGAGAACTCGAACAGGGGCTTTTTGAACTGGCTGTCCTTAACGGTCTTAAGGTTCAGTTCGCCCTTGAACTCAGGCAGCTTCTGGGCGAATTCCCAGTTGGCTTCCTGCTCGGTCTGAGTGGCAAGGGGCTTCATAACCAGAGCCTTTTCCTTGGCCGGGCAGACCTGTGCGCAGTTTTCGCAGCCGGTGCAGTCCAGAACGGAAACCTGCATGCGATACTGATATCCCTTGAACTTCGGGCCAAGAGCGGGCTTGGTCTGGAAGGCTTCGGGAGCGTCCTTCAGATCCTCTTCGACAGCGAGGTAGGGACGGATAGCGGCGTGCGGGCAAACCAGAGAGCACTGGCCGCACTGGATGCACTTGGTGATGTCCCACTCGGGAACCTTCACGGCGATGCCGCGTTTTTCGAACTTGGTGGTGCCGGTGGGCACTGCGCCGTCAACGGGGAATGCGGATACGGGCAGCTTGTCGCCTTCCTGCGCGAGGATCGGGGCAACAACGGTGTCAAAGTATTCGGTAGCTTCAACCTTAACGGCTTCCGCGCCGGTGGTGGCATTCAGCCACTCCTCGGGAACCTTAACTTCTTTAAGGCCGCTGATGGCAACGTCGATAGCGGCGTAGTTCATCTGAACAACTGCATCGCCCTTCTTGCCGTAGGACTTCTTGGCATATGCCTTCATGTACTCGTCGGCCTTCTCGTAGGGGATGATGTCGGCGAGCTTGAAGAACGCAGCCTGCATGGTGGTGTTGATGCGGTTGCCCATGCCGACGGAAGCAGCAAGAGCGATTGCGTCGATGGTGTAGAAGCGGGCCTTCTTCTGAGCGAGAAGCTTCTTCATGGAGGCGGGGAGCTCGGTTTCAAGCTGCTCTGCGCTCCAGGGGCAGTTGAGCAGGAATACGCCGCCAACCTTCAGTGCGCTTACCATGTCGTACTTGGTAACGTAAGCGGGGTTGTGGCAGGCGATAAAGTCTGCGGAGTCGATCAGATAGGTGCTCTTGATGGGGGTGTCGCCGAAGCGCAGGTGGCTTACGGTGATACCGCCGGACTTCTTGGTGTCGTAGCTGAAATACGCCTGAGCATACTTATCGGTGTGGTCGCCGATGATCTTGATGGAGTTCTTGTTCGCGCCAACGGTACCGTCGGAGCCGAGGCCGTAGAACATGCAGGAAACGGTGCCCTTGGGGGCTACGTCCAGCTTCTCGCCAAGCTCAAGAGAGGTGCCGGTTACATCGTCAACGATGCCCACGGTGAAGTGGTTCTTGGGCGCGTCCTTGGTCAGGTTGTCGTAAACAGCCTTAACCATGGTGGGATTGAACTCCTTGGAGCCGAGGCCGTAGCGGCCGCCGACAACCTTGATATCGTTCTTGCCGGCTTCACGCAGCGCAGTGCAGACGTCCTCGTACAGCGGCTCGCCCAGGGAACCGGATTCCTTGGTGCGGTCGAGCACGGCGATGGACTTGCAGGTTGCGGGGATGGCGGCGAGGAAGTGATCCATGGAGAAGGGGCGATACAGGTGTACCTTTACAAGGCCGACCTTTTCGCCATTGGCTACGAGGTAATCAACGGTCTCTTCGAGAGCGTCGCAGCCGGAGCCCATAGCGATTACTACGCGCTCTGCATCGGGTGCGCCAACGTAATCGAACAGGTGATAGCTTCTGCCGGTGATCTTCTCTACGTCCTTCATTGCCTCTTCCACGATGGCGGGAGTGGCAAGGTAGAGCTTGTTCGCGGCTTCGCGGCCCTGGAAGTAGATGTCGGGATTCTGTGCGGTGCCCTTCTGATGCGGATGCTCGGGATTCAGAGCGCGATCGCGGAAGGCCTTAACAGCGTCCCAATCGACGATCTTCGCGATGTCTGCATAATCGATATCCTCGATCTTCTGGATTTCATGGCTGGTACGGAAACCGTCGAAGAAGTGGAGGAAGGGAACGGAGGCCTTCAGGGTGGCAAGGTGCGCTACCAGCGCCATATCCTGAGCTTCCTGTACGGAGTTAGAGGCCAGCATTGCAAAGCCGGTCTGACGGCAGGCCATTACGTCGCTGTGGTCGCCGAAAATGGACAGCGCATGATATGCCAGTGCACGGGCGGATACGTGGAATACGGCGGGAAGCTGCTCGCCGGCGATTTTATACATGTTGGGGATCATCAGCAGCAGACCCTGAGAAGCAGTAAAGGTGGTGGTCAGAGCGCCTGCAACCAGAGAGCCGTGAACAGCGCCTGCCGCGCCGGCTTCGGACTGCATTTCTGCAATCTTGACTTCCTGACCAAACAGATTCTTACGGCCGACAGCACTCCACTCATCGGCTACCTCCGCCATCGGAGAAGAAGGGGTAATCGGGTAGATAGCGGCCACATCGCTGAATGCATACGCAATATGGCTGACAGCGGTATTGCCGTCTACGGTCTTTTTGATGCTCAACGTAAAGGACCTCCTTGATTTGGTTTCAATAAAGCAGCTGATTATGAGCATGACTTTACATGTTACTATTATAGTAAACTGACATTACAAAGTCAAGAACCGCAGTGTTTCATGTTTGGGTAATGCACAGAAGTTTACATTCACATAGTACAATATGTCTAAACAAAAACCGCGTTCGGAGGCGAATACATGAAAAAACTGGTGAAGGACGTCAGCATCCGCTCAGCGCTTTTCATGATGGCGTATTACATCACAAACAGCGTGTTTCAAAGCTACATTTCCCTCTATTACACCGATCAGGGGCTTGACAATACAAAAATCGGCCTGATGAATTCCATGATTGCGCTGGTAAGCGTATTCTCCATGCAATTCTGGGGCGCTATGGGCGACAGAGTAAAAAGCCGCAACCGGCTTTTGTGCCTGATGTGCGTAGCGGCTTCGGGGCTGATACTGCTTTTACGCGCCTCCAGCGCCTTTCCCTTCATGCTGATCACCATCTGCCTGTTCGCCGCCGTATACACCTCCATTCAGCCGATGGGCGACAGCATCATCCTGGAAGCGCTTCAGCGCGAAGGCCGCCCCTTCGGCCCGGTGCGCATGGCGGGCGGCCTGTCGTTTGCGGTAGTGGCAATGCTGTTCGGCGCGTTCCTTCAGGCCGTCGGCAGCTCGGATACCGTCGTTTATGCGGTCGCCATACTCGCCCTTGTGATCGCGCTTGCCTCCATGAATCTTCCCAAAATTTCCGGCGCGCAGAAAAAGGGCTCGAAAATCAACATGCTCGCCATCTTCAAAAACAAAGAGCTGGTCGTGCTTTTCGTATTCATGAGCCTGCTTCAGATTACCCTCGGTTATTTTTACGCCTTCTTCTCCCCTCTTTTTAAATACGATTTGGCCGGCGGAAACGAGCGGCTGCTTGGCTGGTGCTACTTTATTTCGGCGACCAGCGAGGTTCCGTTCCTATTGAACGCCGATAAGCTTTTCAAAAAATACGGCGCGGGAAGGCTCATGTGCGTATCCGCGCTTACGCTCGCCCTGCGCTGGCTTCTGGTCGCACTCACGCATAGCGCCTATCTGGCCATGGCCAGCCAGCTTCTGCATTTCTGGGGCTTCATCGTGATTACCGTTACCACCTCCAAATATGTACAGGCCACCGTGCCCGACGAGCTTAAAGCCTCTGGTCAGCTGCTTCTAAGCGTATTCGGCTTTGGCGTCGCCCGCGTAATCGGCTATTTCGGCGGCGGCATGCTCTCCGACATGATGGGCCGCCAGAATGTGTTCTTCATCTGCGCCGCCATCTGCATTGCCTGCTTTGTCATATTTACACCCTATTATTTAAAGCGCGCGCCCCTGAACGGAGAAAAAACGCTCCGATAACAACAAGGCGGAAAGCACCATAAAAAGCGCCCCGGAGTCTGCATACGTCAATGTGCAGATACTCCGGGGCGCGTTCTATCGGATAGGCTTTCCTTATCGTTCTTCTCTGAAGTACGGAAGTCCAAGGCTCATGGGCGGCTGGTTTTCGCGTTTGTTGCGGATGCTGGTAAAGATCAGAATCAGGATGGTAAACACGTAAGGCAGCATCTTGAGAAGCGGCTTGGACGCCATGGTTACAGTGATCCACTCGATGTTGGCGATGTGACTTGAGCAGCTGAACAGAAAGCCGAAGATGGTAGAGCCGATAATGGTCATATGCGGACGCCAGAGCGCAAAGATTACCAGCGCAATGGACAGCCATCCGAACGCCTCGATGCTCAGATACGCCTCCTGAGAAGCCATGTAGTCGATAATGTAGTAGAATCCGCCAAGACCCGCGATGCCGCTGCCGATACAGGTTGCGGCATACTTATACGCGGTAACATTGATGCCCACGGCATCTGCCGTGCCCGGATTCTCACCCACGGCGCGAAGGTGCAGGCCGACTTTCGTGCGGTACAGCACGTAGGAAGCCAGAACGGCAATAATCACAGCCAGAAAGAACATAACGCCCAGACGCTGAAGGGCCTCGGTTCTGTGCGCAAACGGAAAGCGGTACAAAACCTTTGGGCCTACCAGGTATACGGTCGCGTCTACCTTGCTCATGAGAACCTTCATAAGACCCACGCCGAAGGTGGTCAGCGCAAGGCCCGTAACGTTCTGGTTGGCGCGAAGGGTAACGGTCAGAAAGCTGTAAATCAAGCCCATCAGCACAGACAGAAAAAATGCGCCCAGAATGCCGAGAATAACGATGACAAATCCCGGCAGGGAGGATTTGCCGATCAGGTTCAGCACCAGGCATCCGCCGGCGCCGCCCATGCACATAATGCCGGGAATACCCAGATTCAGATGTCCGGCCTTTTCGGTGATGATTTCCCCGGTGGAGCCGTACATGAACGTTGCGCCGAAGGCGAGCGAGTCAATCAGGAAATTCAGCCATATGTTCATTTGATCGCGCCTCCCTTGTCTAATGCAGATTTCTTACGGAATATAATCTGATAGTTGATAAAGAATTCCGCGCCGATAACGAAAAACAGAACGATACCAATAATTACGTCCGGCATGGCGCCGCGCACGCTGAACTCTTTGGAAATCTCCGCCGCGCCGGAATCGAGAAGCGATATCAAGCCGGAGGTCAGCAGCATAACCAAGGGATTGAACTTGGCCAGCCACGATACCATGATCGCGGTAAAGCCCTGCCCGCCGACGGAGGAAGAGGTAACGGTTTTGTCAAGGCCGGCGGCAATCAGGTAGCCCGCTACGCCGCACAGCGCACCGCTGACAATCATCGTACGGATGATAACTTTCTTTACGTTGATGCCGCTGTACTGCGCAGTTCTGACGCTTTCGCCCACGACAGATATTTCGTATCCGTGCTTGGAGTGCTTTAGGTATACGTACAGAAGCACGGAAAGCGTCAGCGCAATCAGAACGATCACAAAATAATCATGATAGAAGGAGGGAAGCTCGGTAAAGCCCAGACTGTCCAGCGTGGAGGAGCCGTTCTTTACCCAGACAACGAGGAAGAATTCCACCAGGAATGTCGCAACGTAGTTCATCATCAGAGTAAACAGCGTTTCGTTGGTATTCCATACGGCTTTGAAGATCGCCGGAATACTCGCCCAGATGATGCCGCTGATAATGGCAGCAAAGAACATAAGCACAAGCAACAGCCAGTTGGGCAGAGCGGAGCCGCAGTAGAAGGCTACGGCGATTGCACCGAGAACGGACACAAGGGTTTGACCCTCCGCGCCGGTGTTCCAGAACTTCATGCGGAACGCAGGCGTTATGGCAAGGGAAATGCACTGAAGAATCGCAAGGTTTTTCAAAAACTTCCACAGTTTTCTGTTGGAAGCCAGCGCCTTTTTTTCCGACCAGATACCGTCAATAAAGCACTGATAGAAGTCCTTGATCCTTTCGGGATTATCCTGCAGCTTATCAATCAGCAAAAAGGCAACCAGTCCGCATGCAGCAAAACCGAGAACAATTGCAAGAAGGCGGATGAGAATCGCTTTCGGCCAGCCGATCGAGGCGCGCTTGGAAAGATGAAACAAAGGCTCGCGAACGGAAGCTTTTCCAAGTGCATTCATTATCCATTCCTCCTTTGATTGTTTTCAGTCTTGGTCATCAAAAGGCCGATTTCTTCTTTCGTAGCCGTACGCGCGTCCACAATGCCCGTGATCGCGCCGGAGTTGATTACCATAATGCGGTCGCACAGCTCCAGCAGTACATCCAGATCCTCGCCTACGAAAATGACGGCTACGCCGTTATTCTTCTGACGATTGAGCAGATTATAAATGGTATAAGAGGAATTAATATCCAGTCCGCGAACGGGGTATGCCGCCATCAGTACCTTCGGGGCGAATGCAATTTCGCGGCCGACCAGCACCTTCTGTACGTTTCCGCCGGAAAGCTTGCGCACAGGCGTCGAAACGCCGGGCGTTGAAACATGCAGCTCGTTGATGATTTCCTTCGCCAGATCGCGCGGCTTTTTCCTGTCTACAAAGCCCGCATGTCCCTTACGGTAGCTTCTGAGCATCATGTTGTCGGTAATATCCATGCTGGCAACAAGGCCCATGCCCAGGCGATCCTCCGGCACAAAGGACAAACGAACGCCCAGCTCCCTGATCTGCAGAGGGGTTTTGTCTCTTAAGGACATGATTTCGTCTTCCTTAAACAGAACGTCTCCGCTCTTTACCCACTTGCGAACCTCTGCATCGGACATTCCTCTAAAAGAAACGTTCTTTCCTTTTGCGTCATGGAACGCGCCTTGCGTTTCAAGCTCTCTTACGCGTTTCATGGACTTATGGAAAAAGGTTACGGGTTTATCCTTTTTGGGATTGGTAAAAATGATTTGACCGCTGGTCAGAGGCTGAAGGCCGGCAATTGCCTCCAGCAACTCCTTCTGACCGCTGCCGGCGATGCCGGCGATGCCCAGAATTTCTCCTGCGTTGGCAGTAAAGCTTACATTTTTCAGAACCCGCAGGCCTTCGGCGTTTATAGAGTTCAGATTTTTTACTTCGAGGCGCGGGCAGGCGTTTACAGGTTCGGTCCTGTCAATATTCAGGTTCACCTTTTCGCCAACCATCATTTCTGTAAGCTGGCTTTCATTGGTCTGGCAGGTATTTACGGTTGCAACGTGCTCACCCTTTCTCAGAATCGCTACGCGATCGGAAACCTCAAGCACCTCATGAAGCTTATGCGTGATGATGATGATGGTTTTGCCATCCTCCTTCATGCGCTTAAGAACTGCAAACAGCTTGTCAATTTCCTGCGGCGTAAGTACGGCCGTAGGCTCGTCCAGAATCAGTATATCCGCGCCGCGGTAAAGAACCTTGATGATCTCTACCGTCTGCTTTTCGGATACAGACATATCATAAATTTTTGTACGGGGATCAATATTGAATCCGTATTTCCGGGCAATTTCGGAAACGCGGCGGTTTACATTGTTCAGATTGTACTTGTCCTTCTCGGGAACGCCAAGCACAATATTCTCACCGGCAGTAAACAGATCCACAAGCTTGAAGTGCTGATGAATCATGCCGATTTTCAAATCAAATGCGTCCTTGGGCGAACGAATTACGACTTCCCGGTTGTTTCTGTAAATTTTGCCCTCGTCCGGGAAATAAATGCCGGCAATCATGTTCATGAGGGTCGTTTTCCCGCATCCATTCTCGCCCAGAATGGACAGAATCTCTCCCTCGTACATATCAAGGTCAATCTGATGATTGGCGATAACGGTTCCAAAGCGCTTCGTTATGCCACGCAGGCTGAGAGCAATCTTCTTATCCACGGTATACCCTCCGTATACTGTATTGAAATATCGAAAAACTGCTTGGCCGCCTCCGGAAGGGGCGGGCCAAGCAAGTTTTATGAAATGCGTTTTTGTTTTTGATTAGAACTTCGCGTTGAGCAGCTCGATGCCGTCGATGGTTGTATCGAAGTAGGGAGCAGAACGATACTCAGACTCATGGAAGTAGCCGCCATAAACGATCTTGGTGCCCTCTACGAAAGCGTCATCAGTGCCAACACCAGGAACCCAGTCTTCTGTCATAGCTGCGCCTTCAACAGTAATGAAGTTCTCAGCAGAGGTATCAAAAACCTTGATTTCGCCCTTCTGCAGAGCGGCCTTGGCAGCTTCAATCGCTTCTACAGTGCCTTCAGCAGCAACCGCGGTGTTGATATCGGTCAGAACTACGGAATTGGTATCGATGTCGCCGGTCCAGTCAGTGGCAATGGCTTCGCCGTTGGCAACGCAGTTTACGATGTACTCGAAGTAGGGAGCCCAGTTGATGCGGGAGGATACGATGAAGGTGTTGGGGCAGCTGGCAAGGGTGGAGCCGTTGTAGGATACGTTGGGAACGCCTGCGTCCTCACATGCGGTGGGAGCGCCCATGGAGTCAGCGTGCTGGGAGATGAGGTCGCAGCCTGCGTTGATCAGCGCTTCGGCAGCGGTCTTCTCTTCCTTCTCGTCATACCAGGAACCGGTGAACTGTACCTTCATGGTAACATCGGGGCATACGGACTTGGCGCCCAGATAGAAGCTGGTGTAGCCGGAGATAACCTCGGCATAGGTGAAAGCGCCGACATAGCCCATAACGGGATGATCGCCCTTGATCTGACCGGCGGCCTTCATTTCGTTCAGCTTCATGCCGGCGGCGATACCTGCGAGGTAGCGGCCTTCATAGATGGCGGCAAAAGCGTTGTGGAAGTTGGCGAGGTTCTCGGTGTGAGCCTTGGTGCCGGTGGCATGGCAGAACTCTACATCGGAAACTTCCTTGGCAGCCTTGAGGATGAAGGACTCATGGCCGAAGGAGTTGGCGAAGATGATGTTGCAGCCGTCGTCTACGAGGTCGAGAGCGGCTTCGTAGCAGTCGTTGGACTCAGGGATATTGCGGATCATGATAACCTGATCTTCGGTGAGGCCAAGGTTGGCTGCCGCTTCCTCTACGCCTTTGATGAAGTTAAGGTCGTAGGTGGAATCTTCGTCGTGAAGCAGGATAACGCCCAGCTTAACGTCGGAAGTGTCGGCCATGGCAACAAAGGAGAGGCACAGAACGAATGCGAGCAGAAGGGAAGCAAACTTTTTCATGGGGTAATCTCCTCCTCAAATATTGACGCGAAAGAATGTTTCTATGTCGATCATCACCCGCCGAAGCGAAAGAATGACTGAAATAGCCGGCTTGAAAAAACCGAACATTTTTCCGAATTACGGTATAATTGTACTGAAATTTTGTGCAAAATACAAGCACTTTCCCAAAAAATAAAGCGCTTTCACGGGAAGCTTGTCGAATTGCACAAAATGTCCGCACGGAATTCACCCATTGTAAGATTTTGCTTCGGTCCGGTGAAGAATGTGAAAATGCCGATGGTTAAGTCGATAACATATAAAAAACCTCCCGATTACACGAGAGGCTTTTTATTATATTCTTATGAACTTTTCCGTGCGCTCACGACCGGCCGCCCGGTACTCTTTTTTCCGAACGGTCATGCCCCAAAGGTCGGTTGCGCGCCTTTCAATCTGAAAAGACGGATCGTTTTCAAGAAGCGCCGGGTTGGAAATCACGCAGCCGCCGCTTCTTTTGTTGATTTCCCGAATCAGCTCCCGTTTGTCGTTTCTGAAGCCGAGCAGCCTGACATACGGCGCTTTATCGGGCGCCTTTGCAGGAAACCCCAGAAGGGCGGACGTTATGGCGCGGGTAATCCTCGCGCGGGTATACCGCTTGCACTTCACGCGGTCAATCAGGTCCTCATAGCCCAGGGCGGCCTTTGCTTCATTAATAATGCGTTCGCTCAGTCCCTCGCTCGCATCCGCAAAAACAGGCGGCGGGTTCTGCCGGAGATGATAAAGTACAATTCCGTCGATAAGCGAAGAATCGGAAATGCCGCACGGATACTCGCCCCTGACAATTTCGCGGGAACCGTCCGGCAGAAGCGAAAGCGCCTCCTCCCAACGCCCGGTGCGAAAGCCCAGCCTGATTTCGGAAGCGGATAATCCTTTTATTAAATCCGTCGCATGATAGGGCGACGTCCTTTGAATGACAAAGGGCGTCATCCGGCTGTCAAGGCGATTAATCGCCGTCAGATATTCAATAGCCAGCGCCAGATTTGGCTGTGCAAATTCCTCCTGCGTCATGCCAATATGCACCGAAATTGCCTCTCCCCTCGCACGCGCCAGCGTTTTCCCCTCGTCAAGCCCCCGCTTAATGGCATCCTTGAGCCAACCGGGCTCATTATCAAGAAGACTCGACGCTTCCTTAAGGCGGGAAAGATCCGCATTCTCGCAGCCAAAGGATAATACATCCGCCCCCGCAGCGCTCAGCACGCTCACGCCGCCCCGGGCAAACGCGTCCGCCGGACGGACGGCGCATACCTGAGGCAATTCAAACACTGCGTCCACGCCCGACATAAGTGCGCTTTTTACCCTTGCAAATTTATCGATAAACGCGCATTCGCCCCGCTGCGTGAACGCGCCCGACATGACCGCGATCACATAGTCGCATCCGGTCTCTTCGCGCGTTTTCTGAACATGATAGAAATGCCCCGCATGAAACGGGTTATATTCTGCGATAATGCCAGCAATTTTCATCCTCTCACCCGCGTCTATTGTATACTGCAAAAGTGAAATTGTAAAGCAGGAAGGAAAACGGGCGCAAATGTCGAACCTATAGAGGCATCAGCTTATACAAGGAGATTTTTTCATGGCAAAACTGTACTACCGCTACGGCGCAATGGGTTCATCCAAAACGGCAAACGCAATTATGGTTCAGTATAATTACACCGAACGCGGACAGAGGGCGCTTATGCTCAAACCCCGGCTCGACACGCGCGACGGCGAGCGCATCGTAGGCTCCCGTTCAGGCCTGCGCGCCGAATGCGCGTTTATTGAAGAACTTGACAATCTCGATATCGGCGCGTATGATTGCATTATCGTAGACGAAGCGCAGTTTCTTACCAAAGCGCAGGTAGAAAAGCTGGTAAGCATTGTGGACGACATGAACGTCCCCGTCATCGCGTACGGCCTGCGCGCGGACTTTCAGGGCAATCTGTTTGAAGGCAGCATGTGGCTGATGGCCTGGGCCGACACCATTGAAGAGATCAAAACCGTGTGCTGGTGCGGACGCAAGGCCACCTACAACGCGCGCCTGTCCGACGGACGCGTGGTTAAAACGGGCGAACAGATCATGCTGGGCGGAAACGAAAGCTATATTGCGCTGTGCCGCCGCCACTGGAAAAGCGGCGAAACCGGACGCTGACGAAAAAATAGCAATACCACCGCGCATTACATATATAATGGAGGAAAAACAGAGATGGAACAAAGATTTGTCGATTTTCTGAATCAGGTCAAGACCGCCGTTGAAGAACAGCGGATTCCCGGCGCAGTCGTTTCCATTGGCTGCGGCGATGAGATTTATGCGCTGGAGGCATATGGAAACGCCATCATCACGCCCGTAGTCGAGCCCATGACGCCCGACACGCTGTTTGACATCGCCTCCCTTTCCAAGCTCACAGGCGTTTGGGCGGGCATCGTCCGGCTGCTAGCGGACGGCAGGCTCACCCTCGACACTACGCTTCCCGAGGCCGTCGGCAGGAGCGTTCACAAGGATCTGGAAAAAATCACCGTATTCAACCTGCTCACGCACACGGCGGGTCTGGTTCCCTTCATGGATACCGACCACTTCGGCGATACGCGTGAGGCGCGCGTCAACGGCCTTCTGAATACCGCGCCCGTAGACGAGCCCGGAAAAAAAGTGGTATACTCCGACCTTAGCTTCATATTCTTAGGCGAGATCATCGCACACATTACCGGAAAGCCGCTGGAGGTTGCGGCAGCCGAAATCTGGAAAGAACTCGGCATGAACGATACCTGCTTTAATCCCGCGCCCGACGCATACTGCGCGGCGACGGAAATCCGCGTGGGCGAAACGCTGCCCGTTCGCGGAAGCGTACACGACGAACGCGCCTGCCAGCTGGGCGGCGTTGCAGGACACGCGGGCGTATTCTCCACGGCGCGCGATCTGTCCCGCTTCTGCGCGGCGCTTCTGCCCCCGACGCCCAGCCCGCTGTTTGACAAGGACTGGGTACAGAAGTCCTTTGAAAACCAGACCGCGCACCTGGGCTCCGACCGCGGACTGGGTTGGATCGCCTACCACGAATCCCCCGAAGGCAATATCGTAGGCCACACCGGGTTTACCGGAACGAGCCTGTGGCTGGATTCCAGAACCGGATTGTATGTAGTTCTGCTTACAAACCGCGTTCATCCGTCGCGTTCGAACGATGCTATGGCCGCCATCCGAACGAAGGGCTTTGAAACCATTTTTTCCGTTCCGTACCTGTAATTCTGTTAGGAGGCTATCCGCTTGCTCTATAATACCATCAAAGGCATATTACCCCACTTTCCGTTTGAAGGAAGATTTGTGTCGGTAAACGAAATGTCGTCCGGCAACATCAACAACACCTACCACCTCATATACCGCAAAAACGGAAAAGACGTTCACTACACGCTTCAGCACATCAACCGCTACGTGTTTCACGATCCCGGCGCGGTGATGGAAAACATTATGGCGGTAACCGAACATCTGAAAAGCGCCATTGAAAACGATGGGCTGGATCCCCAAAGGCGCGTGCTTACGCCGATCCGAACCAAAAACGGCGAAACCATGCATGTCGACAAAAACGGCGATTACTGGCGCAGCTACTATTTTATCGATAACGCTACGCCCTACGACGCCGTTAAAAAGCCCGAGCATTTTTACGAGGTCGGCCGTATCTTCGGCATGTTTCAAAAGCACCTGCACGATTTCCCCGTTTCCGAGCTGAATGAAACCATTCCCGATTTCCATAACACCCCCCGCCGGTTCTACACGTTCGTCGCCGCCGTCGCCGCAGACAAAGCCGGACGCGTAGAGGAGCTGGAGGAAGAAATCGAATTCTTCTTTGACCGCAGGAAGATGATGGGCGAAATCGTCAAGCGACAGAAAAACGGAACGCTTGCCCTGCGCGTTACCCATAACGACACCAAAATCAACAACGTGCTGATTGACGATCAGACGGATAAGGCGATCTGCGTAATCGATCTTGATACCGTAATGCCCGGCTCCTCGCTGTACGATTTCGGCGACGCGATCCGCTACGGCGCTTCCACCGCCGCAGAAGACGAAGAGGATCTTTCCAAGATTTCTCTGGATATGAACCTTTTCCGGTTGTTCACCGAGGGCTTCTTAAGCGAGGTTCGCGGTTTCCTGCCGGATGACGAAATCCGGCTGCTTCCGCTTGGCGTAAGGGTCATCACATGCGAGCTGGCCATGCGCTTCCTGACGGACTATATCGACGGAGACCTGTATTTCAAGGTCCGTTCCCCCTACCACAACCTCGTACGCGCGCGCGCGCAGATGAAGCTGCTTACCGATATCGAAAGCAAGAGCGACGACATGAACGCCATTATTGAGGAGCTTCTTGCCCGATAAAATCACCAAACATATGCATACGGCGTAGGATACCCGGGAGGGGTGAATCCTATGCCGTTTTTTGTATCCAAATTCGGCGGAACGTCCTTAAAGGACGCAGACCGTTTTCAAAAAACCGCCGGCATCATATTGTGCTGCCCGTCCATACGCGTTGTGGTCGCGTCTGCGCCGGGAAAAAGGTTCCCGGGCGATGAAAAAATTACGGATCTTCTGATGACCTATGCGCTTGAAAAGGACGAAGCCGTATGGAAATCAATCGCCGACAGATTTGGAGAAATCGAAAAGGGCGCCGGCGTAAGCGCCGAAGGCGCGCTGAACGAAATCAGAAAAAAGATCGATCTTGGGCTGGGCAGAGAATACGCCATGAGCCGCGGCGAATATCTGTCTGCATTCCTGCTGGCAAAGCTCACAGGTTTTCGGTTTCTGGACAGCTATCATGTCATCCGGTTCAAAAACGGGGCATACAGCGAAAAGGAAACGGAATGCGCGCTTCGAAAGCAAATCAAACCAGATCAAAGATACGTCGTCCCGGGCTTTTACGGGTCGGATGAAAAAGGAAATATCCGCCTTTTTCCGCGCGGAGGCAGCGATATCACCGGCGCAGTAATCGCCAAAATACTGAAGGCTGACCTGTACGAAAACTGGACGGATGTGGACGGCGTATTCGACGCAGATCCCAGTCAGCCAAACGCTCATAAGCTCCGTTTTTTGACATATACAGACATGCAGGCGCTGTCAGACGGCGGCGCATGTGTGCTGCACGCGGACAGTATTCAGCCGGTTAAGGACGCGTCCATACCCATACATGTGCGTTCATCCATCCATCCACACAGGCAGGGAACGCTGATTGCCGAACATCCCCGGATGATTGACTCCAAATGGTTTATGGGCTGTTAAATAATCCGTCAGGTTGTTTTATTTGAGTTTATTTTTCCGAAACCGTATTGCTTTTTATATACCTTTTGTCTATCATATATGGACATGGTTTTTTATCATTTTGCCGAAAAGAGGATTCACGCGATGAACATAAAGGTATATTATGTAAGCTCCAAGGGCTGCGCAGAAGCGATTGCCGATGCCATTGCGCGCGAATGCCGCTGCACCAAGGAAGCGCTGATGCCCGCATATCCCCCGGAGAATGTCCAAATGATGTTTATGGGATGCGAAGGCAATAAAGCCGATAAGGTAACGCTCGATTTTCTGAGCACCCTCAGCACCAGCCGCGTACAGACTGCAGCGCTTTTTTCCTGCAATGCGAAAAAGGACAACGTAGCCATCGAACAGATGCGTGAGATTCTCGAATCAAAGGGCATTCGCGTACTGAAGGGCTCGGTAGCCTTCCCATGCAAAGGCTTTTTTAGCGGAAGAAAGCCGAACGAAGAGGATTTCGAGGCAGCCCGCCGCTATGCAAGAGAGTGCCTTGAGAACATTCGCAAATAAAGCCGGGTGTGCGCAGCACAAACACAAAGGCTCATGCGGTAAAATACTGCACGAGCCTTTGTATTTTTAATCATTTCTTTCGCATAGAAAACAGTCGCCCGGAAAGCTGAAGCAATCAAAAAAAGGACTGAAGTTTTGACTTCAGTCCTTATCAGTGCGGTTGACGAGACTTGAACTCGTACTCCTTGCGGAACACGCCCCTCAAACGTGCGCGTATGCCGATTCCGCCACAACCGCGTGAACGATGATTATTATAATCCTATGCAAGGTTTTTGTCAATACCTTTTTTGACATTTTTTTGCGTTTGCTTTTAACGAGTTGGGGTTTACAAATGGGCAGGGTTAGCGGTATAATGAACTATAATGTGATTTCGGGCGGCAATGACCGTCCATTGAAAGGGATGTCAATTTTGGCGATTCGCAATTCGGCGAAGGCGCTGATATTGCACGATGGAAAGCTGCTTCTGAACCGCTGTGTTTCGAGGCTTGGGGTGTACTATGCCCTGCCCGGCGGCGGTCAGCACGATGGCGAGCTTTTGACCGAAGCAGTTCGGCGCGAAGTAATGGAGGAAACGGGGCTTACTGTTGAGCCCATGCGCATGAGCGCAGTGTTTGAAAGAGTAAGCGAGGGGCGCGACGGAACGGCTTCGCACAAAATGTACTTTATCTTTCTTTGCAGATACATGAAAGATATTCCGCAGGAAGAACCCGTAGAACGCGACGCCTACCAGACCGGCATGGAGTGGCTGCCTTTGGAAAAGGCAAAGAAAGCAAACCTGTTCCCCCGGGTTATCCGCGACAACCTGTCATCCCTGATCGGCATGGGCGAAACCATCTATCTGGGCTCGGAGCGGCGCGGAGGATGATATGATTATACTGGGAATTGACCCCGGACTTGCACTGATGGGCTACGGGGTCATTGAGAGCAACAACGGAAAACACAAGCTGATTCAATACGGAACGCTTTCCACGCAGGCGCATTCGCCCACACCGCAGCGCCTGCGCGCTATTTTTGCAGGCGTCAATCAGCTGATGGACATTTACAAACCGGACGACGTAGCGTTTGAGGAATTGTTCTTTGCAAAAAACGTAACCACCGGCATGGCGGTATCCGCAGCGCGCGGCGCGGCGCTGGTCGCGGCGGCGCAGCGTACGGAAAACCTGTACGAATACACGCCGATGCAGGTAAAGCTGGCCGTTACCGGATACGGCAAGGCCGACAAGCATCAGGTGCAGAACATGGTAAGGCTGCTTCTGAACATGCAGGAAATCGCCAAGCCCGACGACGCAGCCGACGCGCTTGCCGTTGCCCTGACCCACGCCAACAGTTGGAATATGAAAAACCTTTATAGAATCAAGTGAGGCTTGCATATGTACGCACATATTGAAGGAACCCTTCAGGAAAAAAGCGCTGACGGCGTTGTTATCGATGCAGGCGGCGTGGGCTATGAGCTGTCTGTCAGCTCGGCGACGCTTGCCGCATGTCCGCAAACCGGCGAAAAGGTCAAGCTGTTCGCCTATCTCAGCGTGCGCGAGGATGCAATGGAACTTTACGGCTTTTATTCCCGCGAGGAAAAGCGCATGTTTTTGCGTCTGATCGGCGTAAGCGGCATTGGCCCGAAGACGGCGCTGGGCGTGCTTTCCGCCTTAAGCGTTCGGGATTTGTCCATTGCGCTCGTTTCCGGAGATGCGCAGGCGCTTTCCCGCGCCCCGGGCATCGGCAAAAAGACGGCGCAGCGATTGGTTCTGGAATTGAAGGACAAGGTAGACAACGACGATCTGACCTCCGCCGGCGCATCCGCGCCCGCAAAAGCCGCCGCCGGCGGCGCAGAGTCGGAAGCCATCGAGGCGCTGATGGCGCTGGGCTATCCCGCAAGCGAAGCGGCAAAGGCCGTTTCGCGAATCGCAGGACAGGCCGACAAGCCCGACGAGCTTCTGCGTCTGGCTTTACGGAGCATGTCCGGAGGAATGTGAGATGGCAAAGGTTTCTGTATATGCATCCACAGGCGCGTTTATTACGCGGAAAAACAACCGCAATTTCCGCCTGATCAAAGAAATCGCGCCCAAACTCAAGGCGGACGGCCTTGAATTCATGATGTATGATTCGTGGGATGGGCAGGAAAAGGAGATTGCGCGCGAGCTGACGGACGCGCATCTTTTTATTCCCGTCATGCACTTGGACAAATCCATCGGCGATTGTCTGGCGGAAGGTACATCCGACGGACAAGCGGCGGCGCTTGTTCGCTTTCAGCGCGACCTGCGGACAGCGCTGACGCTTGGGGCAGAAAAAATGGTTCTGCACCTTTGGAACGGCCCGGCTTCCGACGCGCATTTTGACGAAAGCCTTCCTATCCTTGAAAAAATGCACCGGCTTTCGGAAAAAGCCGGCGTTATGCTGACAACGGAAAACGTAATCTGCAAAAACAACCCGGCACTTTTGCGATTAAAACAAATCGCTGAATACCTGCCGGGCGCGATGTTTACCTACGATACCAAAATGGGACACCTTTGGGGCGAAAACGACATGCTTCAGACCGGTGAATGGAAATGGCTGGCCGAGTCTGGCGCCATCCGCCACCTGCACCTGAATGATTCCGCAAAAAACGCGCATTCCGGCGGACGGATGGCGGTTCTTCATCCCGGAGACGGGGAAGTGGATTTTAACGGACTGATCGCATTTTTCAAGCGTTCCTTTATGCCCGACAGTGCCACCTGCGAAAGCACCTCCTGCCGGGACGACGGAACAGCCGACATCGACAAAATGAACAAAAGCCTTTCCTTTATCAGGAAAAGCCTTGAAAACTGAAAATTATTCGCAGTCAAAAATCGTCTTTTTCTCCAGATACGGGCCGAATTTTTCCTTCCATTCATGATGGCAGTCCGACTCGTCATACGCCTTCAGGGCGCTTCTGTCCATATCGATTTCAATCATGATGTGAAAGCGGTTTGCCCTTTCGCGGATGCCTTCCACGACCCGAACGGCGTAAACGCCCTCCACCTCAGTAATCGCCTGAAAATGTGCTTCGGCTTTTTTGACAAAACCGGTAATGTCCGAAACACTGTCTGTGCACTTGGCAATAATATAGTGCTTCAATCGATATGCCTCCTTTGAACTAATCGGGGATCAAAGGGGGCTGTTTTATTTTCATAAAACAGCCCCCGTCTCGCGCAGTTATTTTACTACGCCCTTTTTCAGAATAATGTTGGCATACAGCGCGCTTTCGCCGGTGGCGACTACGGCATAGCACTTCTTGGCCCTCTCATAGAAAGCGAAGCGCTCTACGTTTTCAATCTTCTTGTCGCCCTCGTTTTCCCTGATAACCCTTTCGTATTCCTTCCAGATAGGGGTTTCCACGTTATCGCCGGGAACCTTCTGCATCAGCGCAACCGGAGCGTCCACATAGGTGTCCAGCGGCATCAGCTTCAGTATTGCATCCAGAATTTCGGTAACGCCATGACCGTCGAGGCGCACCAGGCGCTGGGCATATGCGGCTGCGGGGAAATTGCCGTCGCCGATGCAGATTTCATCGCCGTGGCCCATTTCCATGAGGATTTTGATCAGATCCGGGGAAACGATGGGGGAAATACCTTTAAGCATAAACAGTCCTCCTTGTATATCTCAGTCCCTTGCTCCGAGGGAATTGGTATCCTCTTCATAGGCATTCCGGCTGTGCTGCCTTTGTTTCAGGCGATGAACCGGCTTTTCACCATTGCCGGGCTGAAACCTGCGAAGCCTGAGCGCGTTTATCACCACGCATATGCTGCTGAGGCACATGGCGATAGTGCCGATGGCGGGGCTGAATTCCAGCCCGATCAGCGGATACAGCGCGCCGGCAGCGATGGGAATTCCGATAACATTATAAAAAAACGCCAGAAACAGATTTTCACGAATGACGCGAAGGGTCATTCGGCCCAATTGTATGGCCTGAGCAACCAAACGCATATCGCGCCGCAAAACGACAACCTCCGCCGATTCTATGGCCACGTCGGTTCCGCTTCCGACGGTTACGCCCAGCTCTGCGCGGGCAAGCGCAGGCGCATCCTTGGTTCCGTCGCTGACGAACATCACCTTTTTGCCGTCCGCCTCCAGAATTCTCAGCATAACGTCCTTATCCTCGGGGGTGAGGCCTGCGTGCACCTCATTTACGCCCGCATGCGCGGCGATGGCGTCGGCGGTGCGCTTATCATCGCCGGTCAGCATCAGCGTGTTTACGTTCATCTGCGTGAGCATGGAAACGGCTTCAACGGCGGACGGCTTCAGCGCGTCCGTCAGAAGGATCAGGCCACGGATCCGGCCGTCCGCCGCGACATAGACCGCAATTGCGCCTTCATCCGACAGCGCTTCGGCGCGTTCCTTCCAGCCGCTGACGCTTTGCGCGCTTTTATCCATCAGCGAAAGCGTCCCGATCAGAACGCTCATATCCCCGATTTTTGCACGTACGCCTTCATTTTCAATTTCTTCCCTTTCGCTTACAGGATCAAGTGGAAGGTCCATCTCCTGCGCCTCGCGCATAATAGGATCCGTATACGCATATTCCGAGTCCTTCAATACCGAAGCCGCCAGCGAAATCAGGCTGCGGCGGGAGCCGCCGTCTGACAGAACACAGCCGGATACGCGCATTTCTCCGGCGGTAAGCGTACCGGCTTTATCGAACATAACCGTGTCAATCGTGCTCAGCTTTTCAAGCGCGGCGGCGTTTTTGACCAGAATGCCCATCTCCGCGCCTTTTCCCGTACCCGCCATAATGGCGGAAGGCGTAGCCAGTCCCAGTGCGCATGGGCAGGAAACCACCAGCACGCATACGGCTGATTTTACGGCGAAGGCCACGCTGTTTCCGAAAACGGCCCACAATACGCCGACAGCCACGGCAAGCAGCAAAACGAAAGGAACAAATATACCGGCCATACGATCCGCAAGGCGCGATATGGGCGCGGTTGTGTTGGAAGCGGATTCTACCAGCGACAGAATCTGCGTAAGGCGCATTTCGTTTAAGGGTTTATCGGCGCGCATGGTGAATTCGCCGAACAAACAGCGCGTAGCGCCTGTGATGGCGTCGCCCTTTTTAACTTTTTCGGGCGAGGTGTCGCCAGTAAACATGGACGCATCCAGCATGCCCTCTCCGTTTAAAACCACTCCGTCCGCCGGAACGATATCGCCGGTTCTGACGATCAGCACGTCGTTTTTGCGCACACCAGACGCAGGAATGGCTTTTTCTCCGTCATCCTCCAGAATGTTGGCGTTTTCCGGGCGCATGCGCGATATGCGGGTAATGGCGTGATCCGCACGAAGCCTCGCCCGGGTTTCAAAAAACTTGCCGAGGGCAACCAGCGCAAGGATCAGCGCAGACGAATCAAAATACAGGTTCATTTCATATTCAGACGCCGTGCTGATTCGCCATGCGCCCAAAACCAGCTCGAAGATGCTGTAGGCACAGGAGGCGGACGCGCCCAGCGATATCAGCGTATACATATTCGGCGCACGATTTTTAAGCGCCTTCGCACCCCCGGTAAAAACCTCGCGGTTCAGAATCATCACGGGAATCAAAAGCAGCATTTGAACGATGCCGGCAGGCAGCGGATGAGCGAACGGCTGAAAAATCGGGAATGGATACCGACCCGAAAGCGCAATATACAAAACCACAATCGAAAGAAAGCATGTGGCAAGCAGGCGCAGAAGCAAAGTCTTTTCCTCGGCGCTTTTAATGAACTTGCCGTCCTCACCCTTTGCAATCTGGCGGGCCACATAGCCTGCGTTTGCGGCGGCGGCAATAATATCCTCGCTCTTCACGCGGTTTTCGTCAAAGGAAACGCGCATGATGCCCGTTACAATATTGATGGAAACGTCATGCACGCCGGACAGCGCGCGTACGCTCTTTTCCACATTGGCAGCGCAGATCGCGCTGCTCAGCTCCGTTACGATAAACGTCCGTTTCAAGGGGGGCCCTCCCAGGAAAACACAATAATTTATACCCACCATATTGTAACAGATTTTTCGCTTCTTAACAAGATGCGAAGTGAAACATACAAAAAGCGTCCGTCACTTTTGTAACGGACGCTCGAGCCATCAAAAAAGTCTCTTTTTTGATGGAAGCGGGCC
>JAZSRC010000060.1:0-30600 GCA_045538305.1 Clostridia bacterium
CTTTTCCTTCAGGGCATCGATATTCGCGGTGCCCGCAACGGAAATGGCGTTGGCGCTGCCCGCCGGGGCAACGCCGAAGCCGTCAAGAATGAGAAGTGCAGTAGTGCTCATTAGAAGTTCACCACCTGGGCGAAGTCTTCAGCCTTCAGGGACGCGCCGCCGATGAGGCCGCCGTCGATCTCGCTCTGCGCCATGAGGCCCTTAACGTTGGAGCCCTTCATGCTTCCGCCATACTGAATGCGAACCTTCTGAGCGATTTCCTCGCCATACTTGCCGGCAATGGCCTTGCGGATTACGCCGATGGTTTCGTTCGCCTGCTCGTCGGTGGCGGTAAGGCCGGTTCCGATAGCCCAAACGGGCTCGTACGCTACGATGGTTTCAACGATCTGCTCGTCCGTCAGGCCGTGAAGTGCCATCAGGGTCTGATAGGTTACGAGGTAATCGGTATAGCCGGCTTCGCGCTCTTCCTTATTCTCGCCCACGCAGACGATGGCCTTCAGGCCTGCGTTCACGGCTGCAAGCGTACGGAGGTTAACGGTCTTATCGGTTTCGCCAAAGTACTGACGGCGCTCGGAGTGGCCGATGATTACGTACTCACAGCCTGCGGCCTTGAGCATCTCGGCGGAGAGCTCGCCGGTATAAGCGCCCTTCTGGGCGAAGTGTACATTCTGTGCGCCAAGCTTAACGTTGGTGCCTTCAATTACCTTTTTTACTTCGGAGAAGCATACGGCGGGGGTGCATACGACTACGTCGCACTGAGCGTCCTTCACAAGGGGCAGAAGCTCGGTTACGAGCGCTTTGGCTTCTTCAGGGGTCTTATTCATTTTCCAGTTTCCGGCGATGATGGGCTTACGCATAATTCATATTCCTCCGTCTTAAAATCGGGCCGCCGAGCGGCGGCCCCTTTTGTATTTACAAATTTATTCCTTATCCTTCAGGCATGCAACGCCGGGGAGAACCTTGCCCTCGAGGAACTCGAGAGAAGCGCCGCCGCCGGTGGAGATGTGGCTCATCTTGTCGGCCAGACCCATCTGGGTAACTGCAGCTGCGGAATCGCCGCCGCCGATAATGGTGATGGCTTCGCTCTCTGCCATAGCGGTAGCTACAGCCAGCGTGCCCTTGGCAAAGTTGGCAAACTCAAATACGCCCATGGGGCCGTTCCATACAACGGTCTTGGCTTCCTTAACTGCCTTGGAGAACAGCTCGATGCTCTTGGGGCCGATGTCCATGCCCTCGAAGTCGGCGGGAATGCCATCTTCGGCGTCAACGGTGATCATTTCGCAATCGTTTGCGAAATCGCTGCCGCATACGTTGTCGATCGGGAGAAGCAGCTTAACGCCCTTCGCCTCGGCCTTGGCCATAAGCTCCTTGGCCAGCTCGATGCGTTCTTCGTCCAGCAGGGACTTGCCGATTTCCTTGCCCATGGCCTTCTGGAAGGTGTAAGCCATGCCGCCGCCGATGATAAGGGTATCAACCTTTTCAATGAGGTTGGTGATAACGCCGATCTTGTCCTTTACCTTTGCGCCGCCCAGAATGGCTACGAAAGGCCTCTTGGGATCTTCAACAGCGCTGCCCAGGAAATCGAGCTCCTTGCCAATCAGGAAACCGGCAACTGCGGGGAGATATGCGGCTACGCCTGCAGTGGAGGCATGTGCGCGGTGTACGGTTCCGAAAGCGTCGGATACGTAGATTTCCGCCATGTCGGCCAGCGCCTTGGCGAACTCGGGAACGTTCTTTTCCTCTTCTGCATGGAAGCGTACGTTTTCAAGCAGAATGGCTTCGCCGGGCTGTACTTCGGCAGCCAGCTTCTTGGCGTCCTCGCCAATAACGTCCTTGGCAAGCTTTACTTCGAAGCCAAGCTTCTCGGAAAGGCGCTTTGCCACGGGTGCGAGGGAATACTTCATGTTGAATTCTCCCTTGGGACGGCCCAGGTGAGAGCAGAGAATTACGGCAGCGCCGTTATCAAGCAGGTACTTGATGGTGGGCAGCGCGGCGTTGATTCTGGTTTCGTCGGTAATGTTCTTATCTGCATCCAGCGGTACATTAAAGTCGCATCTTACGAGAACTTTCTTGCCTTTTACGCAGATATCCTGTACGGTCATCTTATTCATGGGTCCACGCTCCTTTTGTTATTTTGTTCCTTACCCTATTATCATACCACATTGTGGGGAAACGTAAAAGAAATTTCATGTTATTTGCTGTCAGCGATCATCGCGGATCAGCTCCGCAATGCGCGTTGCCGCGCCCTCGTCGATTACCAGCAAATCGTGCTTATGGTGCCTGGTAACGGAAAGAATCGCCTCGGCCTTTCGCTCGCCTGCTGCAACTGCAATGACAGTAGGTATGGAATTCAGCGCTTCAATCGGAATTCCGATGCCAGACGCCGCCGCAAGAAAACGGCCGTTTGCGTCAAAGCAGAAACCCAGCACTTCGCACGCCGCGCCGCGCCTGATCAGATCATCGCGGTCTGCATCGTTCATCAGGCGGTTTTTCGCCATGTCGTCCGCACGCGCAATCCCATACAAAAGCACGTCCGCATTTTTCAGCGCGTCAAGCGGCTCTTTGACTTCGTTAAGCTTAATCAGCTCCCGAAGCGCATCGCTTGTCAGATTGTCGGGCAAATACAGCGCCCTGTGTTTTCCGCCCAGCTTTCCGGCAATCTCTTCCGCCAGCGTATTGGCCTGCGTTTCAACCGACTGTCCAAGCCCGCCGCGCGCCGGTATAACCGTTACGTCGAGATTCGCACCGCGCGGTATGTGCTGCGCTACCTGCTGAACGGTGGTGCCGCCGGTAACGGCAACGATATCGCCGTTTTTTACAATCTTTCGAAGCTTTGCGCCCGCAACGCGGCCGACCTCGCTCATAACCTCTCTGGATTCCTCGGCGTTTCCGGGCACGATCTTTACCCGCTCTACGCCCAGCAGCTTCTGAAGCTGTATTTCCATAGATTCGATTCCGAGTTTGGAATGCACAAACTCGCGAACGCTGTCCAGCAGCTCATACGCTTTGTTGGTCAATATCATACCCGCAGCGGTAACGTCGATCCATCCGGCCTGCCGGAGCGCATCGGTTATCACGCGCGCCTCCCGTTCGGGCAGTCTCAGTTTCTGAGCAAGCACACGCCTGCCAACCGGCTGAAGAACGGATATCCTTTCCAGCACTGTCGCTCTTGAAGCGATCTGCTCCATGAGATCCGGCGCAAGCTGGGTAATCAGCTTGATCATCGTATCGTCCATGCTTGCACCTCCTCTTGTGATAAGCGGGCGGAATTTGTCCCGCATGTCCATTTTCCGCCCTCAAGAGTATAGCACAATCAGGTCGTTTTGTCCAGCAAAAATATGCTGATATAAGGAAGGTTATGGCGCCTTTTTGCATATGGCGAAGCCTGACTTGGCTTCTTCATAAATCAAGGAAAACGGATACGCTGTTTCCGTACGCTCGCGGCTGTTTGGATCGTTTACAAGTATGTTTCCGTCTTCATCAATGCCCCTGAGCACGATGTAATGTCCACCGTCCGTAAAGGTGCCCTGGCTCATATGGGCAATGACGGGATAGCCGTTTTTCAGCGCGTTTTTCACCTTGCTTGAGCTGGTCGTCCAGGTAGTGGTTACGCCGTAACGGTCTCCGAGCTTGGTCACAGTGCCATGTCCAAGGCCTGAACCCTTGTAATATCCTTTGTCGTAAGCCCACTTAAACAGCGTATACGGCGTTTGATCTCTGTTTCCCGTCAGGTATCTGATCACCATGGACATACTGGTCGCGCCGCAGCCGCTGGTTTCAACGGACTTGGGCTCACCGTCAATAACGCATACCGTTTCCCGGTAGTCAAACTGGTACAGCGGGAATATATTCATAACCGTTCCCGAAACCGGCACGTCCCTGAAAAATATCTCCTTTCCGATATGCTGACAGCCGTCCGGTATTTCCAAAGTTCCCAGAGACAAGCAGTTTTTAAACGCATAATCGCCGATCTTCTTAACAGATGCAGGAAGGCTGATCTCCTTCAGCCTGTCGCATCCGGAAAACGCATGATTGCCAATGACCGTTACGCCCAGAGGAATATTCACCGTTTTAAGCGCGCAGCTTTCGTAAAACGCATAATCCTCTATGGCAGTAAGGGTTTCGGGCAGAATCACCTGTTCAAGCGCCGCTGTGCGCCAGAAGGCCTTTTTTCCGATGGTCGTAACGCCCTTAGGCACGGTGAGCGTTTTTGCGGCGGAAGCGCAGGGGTAATGAACGAGCTTTTTGTTTTTATCATCAATCAGTGCGCCGCCGGACAGCCGATATCTGTCGTTTCCGTCGCTGATCAATATTTCGCTTAAATGCGAACAGTGTTCAAACGGGTTTTCCCCCATACCAGTGAGCGTTGAGGGAAGGCGGATGCTGCTTATGTATCTGCAGGACGCGAATGCGCCGGAGCCCATGTATTCAAGCCCCTCGCTGAGCACAACCTCATTAAGCTGAAGCCCGCCGGAAAAAGCGCCGTTGCCGATCCGCTTTACGCTGCCCGGCACCGTGACCGACAAAAGAACGCCGGAATTTCGAAACGCATCATCCGCAATTTCCAATACGGGCAAACCGCGATACTCGGAAGGAATGGTCAGATTCGCATCAACTCCGCTGTAACCGCAGACGGCAAAGCCGCCAAGCTCTGACAAGCGCAGCGTATAATCGCCATAAGCGTACGATTTTGATACCGGATATACGTCAATTCTGTTTTTGTTGGCATACGCCCACACCGCAGAGTTCTCTTTGGCATAAATTACATCGATATCGCACCCGTCAAACGCATCGGAAGCAAAGGCTGCGTCTTCCCCATAGACAATGACAGTTTTCAGCTTTTTGCAGTCCCGAAACGCCTTTGAAGCGACATAGGTGTCGCCATCCAATTGAAGAAGCTCAATCGCGCCGCTGCCCGAAAACGCTTCTTCTTCAATACTGAGGACGCTTTCCGGTACCCGGAGCACACCGCTATCGGCAAACGCATATGTCGCTGCCAAAAACAGAAGCAGTGCGGCGATCGTGGCTGGAAGGATTTTTTTCATATGTATAACTCCATTTGTCTTTATACTCTCCCTTATATTATATAGCATACCGGTTATCGGGTCAACGAGCCATAAACATATCTCCAAATTTCTTTCTGCGGATTGCGGATACGGGGATCAATATGCTATAATACAAAAAAACGCACAGGGAGGCAAAGCCGATGATCCGCGTAACGATCTTTAACGAGTTTATTCACGAGCGCACCCACGAAAACGTTAGGCGCGTATATCCCGACGGAATCCATATGGTGCTGAAATCCTTTTTGGAAAGCGACGATATCTCCGTTAAAACGGTAACTCTGCTGGATGAAGAATGCGGGCTGACCCAGGAAGTTCTGGATAACACCGACGTTATCCTCTGGTGGGGTCATATGGCGCACGATCAGGTACCCGATGAGGTCGCCGCACGCGTACAGAAGGCAGTGCTGAACGGCATGGGCGCCATTTTCCTGCATTCCGCACACTTTTCCAAGCCCTTCCGCCTGCTGATGGGCACTCCCTGCTCCCTCACCTGGCGAGAGGACGGAGACTTTGAACGCGTTTGGACGATTAACCCCGCCCATCCTATTGCGCAGGGCGTCGATCGCTTTATCTTCCTCCCTCATGAGGAAACCTACGGCGAGCCCTTTATGGTGCCCGAACCCGACGAAACCGTGTTTATCGGCGGTTATGAAAACGGGGAGGTATTCAGAAGCGGCCTATGCTACAATCGAGGCTACGGAAAAGTATTCTACTTCCAGCCGGGACATGAAACCAATCCCACTTATTTCATTCCCGAAGTTCAGCGCGTAATCAGGAATGCCGTATGCTGGGCCCGTCCCATCTATCGTGGCGATTCATTCCACTGCCCGATGGTGCAAAAACCCTAACGGAGCGATATTTCAAGCGGCCGGCACTCTATTGCCGCCGCTTTATTTTGGAGGATACATTATGGCAACCATACTGACGCTTGACGCGGGAACTTCCGGCCTTAAGTGTTCCGCTTTCCGGGACGACGGCTACCTGGTCGGGGCCACCGTTGCAGAATATCCCGTATACTATCCCAAAGAGGGCTGGGCAGAGCAAAAAAGCGAGGACTTCATTTCTGCCGCCATTAAAGCCGTGCATGCACTGAGCGAAAAAATCGACCTGTCCGGTATTTCATGCATCGGTCTGACCGGTACGATGAACGGACTGATCGCCGTGGACAATGACGGACAGGCGATTTATCCAAACATCATCCATCTGGATACGCGCGCCGCATCCGAAGTGGAGAAGCTGGAAAGCGCCATGGGGAAAAAGGCGTTTTATGCAATTACCGGAAACCGACCGGACGTACATTACGGCCTTCCAAAGCTGATGTGGCTGAAAAAGCATGAGGCGGAAATCTATAAAAAGGCGCGCTGGTTTGTAAACACCAAAGACGTACTCTATGGCTTCCTGACCGGTGTGTACGGGCGAAGCGATTATTCCGACGCATCTCTGTTCGGCGCGATGAACATCGAAAAGCGAAAATGGGATGAAACCGTTGCAAAAGAAGCCGGAATCGATATAGAAAAACTGCCGACGCTTTACCGGTCTTCAGACGTATCGCTGTCGCTTTCGGAAAATGCCGCCCGCCTATTGGGCCTGCCCTCGGGCATACCGGTATCCATCGGCGCGGGCGACGGCCCCTGCGCTACGCATGGTTCGGGCGTTTACAATGAAAACGGCGCGTATCTTACTATCGGCTCCAGCGCCTGGGTCGCAGGCTTAAGCGCAAAGCCCGTTTTCGATCAGGATATGCGCGCATTCAATTATACCGATATCGACGAAAACCTGACTACCGTTTGCGGTACCGTGCAGTGCGCGTCTACCGCCTTCGATTTCATGATGAAAACGGTATTCGGTGTCACAGACGAGAATGGTAAAATCGACTTTGCCCGCGCGGAAAAGATGGCCTCCATGTCAAAACCCGGCGCCAACGGCCTGTTTTTTCTGCCCACACTGATGGGCGAACGCTGTCCGTGGTGGGATAGCGCAGCCCGTGGCATGCTTATGGGCTTGACCCTCACCCATACGCGCGAGGACATGGTCATGTCGGCATATGAAGGCGTCGCACAGGCGCTCAACAACTGCGCGGCGGTTCTCAGGGAAAACGGCATCAATTTCAAAAGCCTGATTCTTTCGGGGGGCGGCGTAAAAAGCAAGGTATGGCCGCAGATGTTCGCCGACGTTATCGATACGCCTGCAAGCATACACGCCCATCCCCGCGAGGCGACGAGCCTCGGAGCCGCAATCGCTGCCGGCGTAGGCGCGGGCGTTTACGCTTCTTTTGCGGACGCTGCGCGCGCAGTTCAGCTTTCCGAAAGCCTCATGCCAAATCCTGAACGCGCGAAAACCTACAAAGAGCACACGCAGGTATACCGTCAGCTTTATGAAAAAACCTGCGCCGCTATGCACGATACCGAAGCCTATCAGGCAGCCATACACGAATAAAGGAGCGTTCCGACAATGGACCAGAGCAAAATTGACCGAATCAACTTTCTTGCGCGAAAATTCAAATCCGAAGGCCTAACGGAAGAGGAAACGCGCGAACGCGAGATTCTGAGAAAAGAATACATCGAAGCCTTCCGAACCAGCATGCGCGCCCAGCTGGACAACATCGTAATCGTCGATGAAAACGGCAACCGAAAGCCGCTGAAAAAGTGATTGCATCCGACCGTCATTGTGCGGCTTTACGCAAATAACGCCGCTGCGCACGTACTTGAAAACCATGCGAAAAAAGAGTATAATCATAAAAGGATCAATATACAGGAGATAACGCAATGCCGTCGGGACTGATGCGAAAGCTGAACGCGATGAAACCGGGCGCGCCTTCCGTTAAGCAAACGGAGATGCGCGCGTTGATTCATCGCGTCCATCGTGTGCCCGCGCAGGAGGGTCTTTTCTCCATTTCCCATTCCGCCCTCAGGCGGCTTGGCTATAACGGCCGCGAATTCGACGTGCGCCGCGCACTGTTTCTGGATACGGAAACCACCGGCCTTTCCGGCGGCGCGGGAACGGTTGCGTTTCTGGTGGGCGTTGGCTATATAGAGAACAGCGATTTTGTCGTCGAGCAGTTTTTGATGCCTACCTACGCGCACGAAGGTATGCTGCTGGAAAAAATCGCAGCGCTGTTTCCCCGCTTCGATTCCGTCGTTCACTTTAACGGGCGTTCATTTGATATGCCGCTGTTGGAATCGCGTTTTACCATCAATCGCATGCGCGACAGATGGAAGGAGCTGGAGCCGCTGGATCTTTTGTATCCGTCCAGAAGGCTTTGGAAAATCCGTCTGGTCAGCTGCCGTCTTTCCAATATCGAGGAGAGGGAGCTGGGCATACGCCGTGAAAACGATATCCCCGGCGCCGAAGTTCCCCAGAGGTATTTCGATTTTCTGAAAAGCGGAGACATGACCCTTCTTAACGACGTGATCGATCATAACCGGCAGGATATTATCACGCTTTCCCTGCTATTATGCCGTCTGCTGAACGACTACGGAAATCCGGAAGCCCTTTTGGTTACGGAGGATCAGTTCAGCGTCGGAAAGGCGCTTGAAAAACAGGGCGAAATGGAACAGGCCCGAAGAATGTACACCCTTGCCGCTGCGCCAAAGCCGGTTCTGTCGCTTAAGGGACTGATCAGCGAAAAATATGCAGGCGAAGCCAACTGGCGGCTTTTTCATCTGTACAGAAGAAACCGCGCGTACGACAAGGCCGAAAGCATTCTCAAAAACATGATCAAGCGCGGGCAGATGGGAAACCTTCCGAAAATAGAATTGGCAAAGCTGTATGAGCACAAGCTGAAAAGAACGGACGAAGCGTTGACCATTGCGCGCTCCCTGCTTTCCGTATGCAGAGCAGAGGAACGCGAGGCGCTAGAAAAGCGCATAAAACGCCTTGAGCTCAAGAATCAATCATAAAATCACCGGAGGATGAATAAACCATGGGAATCATGACCAGATTTAAGGGACGAAATGCTTTCAGCGCTCATCTGCGCGGCAATCAGTTGATCGAACGCGGCGATGTGGCGAAGGCAAAGGAATATCATGACAAGGCGCTGAAGCTGTATGAGGAAGCCTACAATGCCGGATACCGCGAAGCCAACATCGTCATGGCGTACGGCGTTCTTACTATGCGCTACGGCGGATACGAACGCGCCCGCGAGCTGTTTCTGGAATGCGAACGTCTGCCTGGCCTTGACCATAAGGACAAAAAGCAGCTGAGAATCAACTACAGCGTATGCCAGTGGAAGCTGGGCAATCTCGACAAAGCCATCGAACTCATGCAGGAAGCCGCAAGAAACGGAAAAACCTCGCTGATCTACACGACGCTCGGATACTACCTCATTGAGCGCGGCGTAAGAGACGGCGATTTTACAGAGGCCATCGCGTTTAATAACGAAGCCTATGAATACGACGAGGACGACGCCGGCACACTCGATAATCTCGGTCAGCTGAATTATCATCTGGGTGAACGCGAAAAGGCATACGAATACTTCAGCCGCGCCTTCCGCGCTAAGCCCACGCAGGTTCCCACGCTCTATTTCATTGCAAAAATGAATTACGAAAACGGAAATCTGGAAAAAGCCCGACAGTTCTCCGAAAAGTGCCTGGAGGGCAATTTCTCCGCACTGTGTTCCATTTCAAGAAAAGAAGCCGAAGCCCTTCACGAGCTGATCGCAAAAGCCTGATAAGCAAAAAAAACAAGCCTTTCGGCTTCTTCAGATCATCAACAAACTTCAGAGAGAGGTGTTGTGAGGGAGCGCACTCCCTCTCCATTTTCCTTCGATTTCGGCGGCATGTACGGCGAAATCGCGCGTTTTTCCTAAGCGGAGCGGCGAAAAACGCTTCCCCTTCCCGGTCTCCGCCCGGAAATCCCGCAGGATTTCAGGAGACCGGCCTTCCCATCAAAAAAGGGTATTTTTTGATGGCTTGAAGAAGACTTTCGGCTTCTTTTTTATGCGCATAATTCCTTACTGATAGGAATCGTAGTTCTGACGACGCTCGGAATATCCGGCATACTGATCCTGCTGGGGACGGGGACGACGAGGCGCGGGCGCCTTCATTTTCTTATTAATCTCAATAACGTTTCTGGTTTCGATGATCTTGAGCATGAAGCTTTCAAAAATTATTCTCAGAATAATCGGGCTGACGATCATCGTAACAAGGCCATACCAGAAGAAGCTGTAGAAATCACCGGTATACGGAACGCGGATACCGGAAAACAGCATAAAGAAGCCTGCAACAATGGAGCTGATGGTGAGAAAAATGTAAACCGCCTTGAGAATCTTTTCAATCAGCAGAAACTTGAAATTGAAGATGTCGTGCAGTATTGCAAGGTATTTGTTCAGCGACTTACGGCGGGATTCGGGCGTAATGAAGATCATCGCAGCAATCGTAGCAAGAAGGCCAAGGATCAGACCGATAATCAGAGCGACATTAATAGGCATAATGATTTCCCCCTCATATATATGTAGCAGGTAGATTATAACAAAAATATGTCATTAAGTCAATATATATTTCAAATATATTAATAATATTTCATTATTGTAACTTCAATTGCAACAAAAAAGGGACAGATTCTCATCCGTCCCTTTTTTAACTTTTTAGCGCAGGGGCTCTATACGGAATACTTCGTTGCCGTTGAGCATAACCTTCCAGTTGGCAAGGAGATCGTCCTCATGAATGCAAAGCCAGGCTTCAATCAGCTTCAGCTTTTCCGGGCGGAGGTAACCGTCCAGTACATCGCCTTCCAATGAAATAACGGCTTCTTCATCCTTGAACACTGCGTGAATATGGGGAACCTTTACATCGCGGGATTTGTCGGTATACATATAAACGACAATACCATAAAACAGACTGATGGGCGTCATGGATTCAAACCTCCTAACAGGACTATGATTGTACCACACCGGCCCATGAAATTCAAGGTCAATCCATTACGCAATCATAACCAAAGTATTACGCTTGTATGTATGCCTGCCGTTTACAGAATCAATTCGTCCAGTGTGCGCTTGGGTACATGATGAACGCCTCGATTATCCCTGTAGTAGTCAATGCTTCCGTTTGCGTCCTCAAGCACGATCTCCTCGTCAGGCTTGCCGATCGCAACGATCAGCGATATCTGATAGCGATCGGAAAGGCCAAGCGTTTCATGCGCGCCAGCATCAAACGCACCGATCATGCAGCCGCCAAAGCCCATTTCTACCGCCTTCAAAAGGATGGTCTGCGCACAGATGCCCACATCGGTTTTGGTGGCCTGAATATTCGGCGCGATGTCCGTATCGGTCAGAATCACGATAAAGCCCGTCGGGCGATGTCCCTCCGGCGGCAGCGTCATGTGGGTGATCTTGCCTGCCCATTTCGTATGCTTTTGGATCTGTCGGTTGGTTTCCTTGTCCGCTGACAACAGGAATTTCAAGGCCTGACGGTTCACGCCGCTGGGCGCAAACCTCGCGCATTCCACCATTTCCACAAGCGCTTCCCGCGATACGGGCGCGCTTTCATCAAAAGAACGATAGCTCCTGCTTTTCTTGACAAGCGACAGAAAATCCATGGTTGATTACTCCTTTCAGACAATCTGTATGCCTTCGCCTTCCACGCGCAGACGGATTTCGCCCTTGGGCGTTTGAATCCTGACGCGCGCAGGCTGCTTCTTATTATTGATTACAATCAGCTTATCCGACGCCGGGAAATAGGCGCATTCGCAGCCGGGCTGATTGGGAAGGTACAGATCCGCCATTTCTTCACGATTGGCTGCCCACAGAATCGCCCTGTACAGAAGTCTTGTTTCCTCAACACCATAGGTAAATCCGGAGAAATACACGCCTCTTCCGCTTCCAAATTCATTTGCCGCAAGGACAACGTCCTTGTCCTGGGCTTTCAGAATCTTCGTATTTCCGCCAAGCGCATAAACGCCGTTTACATGGTTGTGGAAGGGGTGAAGGCGTTTGCAATCAGCCGTAATAAAGTGCGTATCCTGCACCGCAAAGGCATACTTGCCTGCACAGATGCTCCGTCCGTTTTCCTTATCCACGCCCAATACCGGCGCGAGCTTGAATTCGTGCATACCGTCCATGGCAGCGCCGGGCTCGCCTACGCCGATGACTCCGCCGCCGTTCATGACAAATTTCTGAATGTTTTCAAGCAGCTTCGGCGTTTTCCATACATCGCCGCCCGACCATGCATCATAGGCTTTACCGGCGTTCAGGATCACATCCACATCCTCGGGAACTCCGTTTTCAATGACCTCATCAAACGAAATCGCACGGACATCAATGGGCAGTCCTGCCATAGCCTCGTACAGGTGGTTCAAAGGGAGCTCCGGATGCTCGTGCATATGCCCGGAGCAGTTCCACGTACGCAGCTTGCCCCACGAATGCAGTACGGCAACCCGAATACCGGTTTTCCAGGGTTCTCCCGCCTCATGAAGCGATCTAAGCATGCGGAACTCGTCTGCAATATCCGCAATCTCCTTGTGGAACGCGGGGAAAGGCTCAGTCAGCGAAAGATATCCGCCAAGGCCGATGCGATCGAGCTTGACCCTTAAAAGCGCGCGCCGGACGCACGCCCAATACCTGCGGGCGTCCGCTTCAGGATGTCCGCCGGGAGCAAAGGTAGGTTCGCCGGTAAGTCCCGTCGGGAACAGGTACGGGTGCAGGCGTATCTCGTGCGTGCCAACCTCGGTAACGCCCGCGCACAGGCGCGCTTCAAAGGCGTTAAACACGCACTTGATCAGACCGTCAAACCCAAATTCTCCAAAATGTCCGTTCCACGGTTCAATGCCTACCCACGTATCATCGTAAAACACATAGGCGAGCTTTCCGTGCTTATGTACCAGGTCAATACATTCCTTACCGAACTTGCGCACGAACTTGCCCGTGAATTCCATCCAGTCCCGGATTACCTTTGTGGGCGGATTGTGCACGGGATTATGCCTGCCGGCATTGATAAAATCTTCGCTTGTCGGTCTATAGCCGTATTCCCTTTCAAACTCGCGAAGCGACACGGGATTCACCGAAAAATCATAGCTGCCCCAGTCGGTAAACACATCCCGCCTGCGTTTATCGTCGCTCCACAGCCAGCAGAAGTTATAGAACATGGAGGTAAAGCGTACAACGCGCGTATGGGGATGCGCCGTAAGCCATTGATCCAAAAAATCAAGCAGCGCTTTCTGCGTTTCGGGATACCTTGGCTCCACCGCCATCAGGTGCTCCTTATCGCCCCAATCATTGGTGATATGGTTGTACATGGAAATCTCTTCCCATATGCGCGTAGCCAGAAAGTTTACCGTATACAAATGCCCGATTTGCGCCTCATGAACCGAAACAATCTCATTTTCGGCGTCATAGGTCCAGTTTTTATGCTCCTCGCCTGTGGTTCTGTCAAATACCTGCCAGAATTCCTTCGGATCATCCCAGCGTCCAATGATAAACTGGCCGCGGAAGTAGTTGTCCAGAGGCGAAATCTGCACTGTTTCACCCTGCGCCAGTACAGGTTTGCTCATCAGAAAATTTCGCTGAAGCTTATCCATATTCTGTTTTGCCCAGCCGGTGATGGAGCGCACCATGCAAATTGTGGAATAGATCGGTATGCCGGAAGCAAGGATTTCATCGGATAGCTGCGTTCCGTCGCTGTCACGAATGCAGTCTGCGCCCCATTCTTCTGCAAGGCGCATGGTCAACGCTTCAAAACCCGCTTCGCCGGGAAGGGTAAAGCCGCCGGTGGTTTTCGCCATAAGGTCCATCCTCCGTTATCATGAATTCATGTACCTATTCTATACGAAAACAACCGGCTTGGCAAGAAAAATGTAACCGTTCTCATTTCCTGAGCGTACCGCTTAAACCCCGAAAAACCAGCTTGCAGGGTGCGCATTTCTCTAACCGAAACTACAATATGGAATACCCGGTTCCATTTCACTCTTTCTGTCAGAATGCCCGATAACCCGTTCCCCATGAACAGGAAACGCTGTTTTACATTTTCCTGCAAAATTCTTACAATTGTTTACCATAAAGCATGCCTCTGTGAATTCTTCACGGAACATACAGAGGAAATTCAAAGAACCGACATATTTTCGCTTGACTGAAAAACCGAAAAAGCGTATTCTTTTTATGAATAACCTTATAAATAATGCACATGTATATACAGGGGGTGAGGGCGATGGAAGACGGCGGAAGATGTTTATCCGGTGACGGCGTGCCTCGATCATGGAATCGCGCGTCTGAATGCGCCCTTTCCCATTTCGAATAACACGCCTTCCTGAAACGCAAAGGAATAAGACGCATGATAATAAAATGTGTCCTGTTCTGTTTGCGTCATCAATGAAGAAAGGCGGCGAACCCCATGGACTGGCAAATGATACTCAGCAGGCTCAATCTGCTATTGGAAGCCAATCGCCACAACGAGCTTCGCGGCGCGCTGATGATGCTGAACGTGGTAGACATAGCAGAATTTCTTTCCACCCTCGAAAACGACAAAATGCTGAAGGTATTCCGCATTCTTCCCAAGGATATTTCTGCGGATGTATTCAGCTATATGGATGATGAACAGCGCCAGAAGCTTCTGGAATCCATAGGCGATTCCGAAATCGGTGCGCTCATCAGCGATATGTTTATTGACGACGCGGTCGATTTTCTGGAGGAACTTCCTGCCGGGCTTGTGAAGCGCGTGCTTGCAAACGTGGATGAGGATTCCCGAAAGATCATCAACCGGTTTTTGAGTTACCCGGAATACAGCGCCGGCTCCATCATGACCATCGAATTCTGCGAATTCCATACCGGCATAACCGTTCAAGGCGCGCTAAAGGAGCTGAAGCGCACCGGCGTTGACAAAGAAACCATCTACACACTGTATATTATCGATGACAAACGCAAGCTGCTGGGCACTGTACCGCTCAGAAAGCTCATCCTCGCGGACGACGACGAGCTGATTGAAAACCTCATGAACCCGAACTTCATCTGTGCAGGCACGCATGACGATCAGGAAGCCGTCGCGGATCTGGTGCGCAAGTACGACCTGATGAACGTGCCGATTGTCGATAAAGAGGGCCGCATGGTCGGTATCGTTACGTCCGACGACATCATCGACGTTATTGAAGAAGAGGCAACGGAAGACATCGAAAAGATGAACGCCCTTTTGCCCTCCGAAGACGAATATATGAAAACAAGCGTATGGATGCTTGCCAAAAACCGCATTCCATGGCTTATGTTTATGATGGTAAGCGGTATATTCACCGGCCTTATCATTCTTCACTTTGAAAATGTACTTACGCGCATACAGGATGTCGGCCTCGCGCTCACCGCGTGCATTCCCATGCTGATGGGCACGGGCGGTAACTGCGGATCGCAGGCGTCTACCCTCGCCATTCGCGGTCTGGCAGTCGGCGAAATCGAGCCCAGCGATGCGCCCAAGATCCTTTGGAAGGAATTCCGCGTGGCAGCATTGGTCAGTATCGTACTGGCCATCATCAATTTTTTGATCCAGACGCTGGTTTTTTCAAGAAGCGTTCTGGTCGCGCTCACCGTTTCCCTATCCATGATCGCGACAGTGCTTTTATCAAAGTCCATCGGCTGCACGCTGCCGATGCTGGCAAAGAAATTGAAGCTTGACCCGGCTCTGATGGCTGCGCCGCTGATTACCACCATCGTTGACGCCTGCTCGCTGATGATTCTCTTTGCTTTCTCCTCCGCCATTATCCATTAACGAAAGGAACCAGTTTGCATGAAGGAAGTTCTGGGCTGTATCCGCCGCGCAGATAAGGATTTTGGCCTCATTCAGGCAGGCGATACGGTATGCGTGGGCGTATCCGGTGGTAAGGACAGCATGCTTTTGCTGTACGCGATGGCGCTGTACAGAAAATTCTGTCCCAACAAGTACCATTTGATCGCCGCCACGCTTCACATGGGGCTGGAGCCGTTTGATTTGGATCCCGTCTATGAGCTATGCGAAAAGCTGGACGTTCCGTACACCGTAAAAAAAACAGAGATTGCACAGATTATTTTTGAAGAACGCAAGGAAAAAAACCCCTGTTCCTTGTGCGCAAAAATGCGTCGAGGCGCGTTGATTGATCTTTGCCGCGAGCTTGGTGCAAATAAGCTCGCGCTTGGTCATCACAGGGAAGACGCGCTGGAAACCTTACTGCTTTCCATGCTGTATGAGGGCCGGATTCACACCTTCCATCCGCGCACCTATCTTTCCAGAAGCAATATCACGCAGATCCGACCCATGGCATATCTGCCGGAAAAGCATGTGATTCATATGGTAAAAACCTTGGATCTGCCCATTGTTAAATCCCCCTGTCCGGCAAACGGCTATACCCGCCGCGAAGACATGAAAGAGCTTTTGAATCACATTACCAAAACCATACCCAATGCGCGCGAACTTATGCTGTCCGCGCTCCAGAACGAAGCCCAGTACGGGCTCTGGAATAAAAACAAAGATTAACTTCAGAAAGGGGCAAACGCATGGAAACAGGTCGTATTCCCTTTATAAAAGGCTGGAAATTTGCACTGACAGAGGATGCAAATTCCGTACTCCCTGATTATGATGATTCCGCATTCCGCCCCCTGATTCTTCCCCATGACTGGCAGATTGAGAATAAACGCAGCCAGAACGCGCCCGGTGGCGGCTCGCAGGGATTTTTTCCTCGCGAACAGATGGGCGTATATCGAATCCGGTTTACAGCGCCCGAAGAATGGCGGGGAAAAACTGTTAGAATTCTGTTTGACGGCATTCAGCGGTTTTCAAGCGTATATCTGAACGGTGAATATATCGGCGGACGTCCCTACGGCTATGTTCCGTTTATTGTTGATCTTACAGACCGCCTGATGATTGCAGGCGAAAATGTGCTCGCCGTAAAAGTTGACAACCGCAATCTGAATAACGAAAACATCGCAGGCGGCGACCGCTGGTATTCCGGCGCCGGTATTTATAGAAATGTTTGGCTGCTGGTTGACGGTGATGCGCGCATCGCGCACGACGGCGTACGCATTGTGGCGACGCCCGAAATCAACGGTCCCAGCGGCGATGTTCCGGATGTTCAGGGCATCCGCTGCGACCTGGCCCGCGTATCGGTTCGCGCAGAAACGGAAGGCGCCATCGACGGAAAAAACGTTTCCCTTCAGGTAACCGGCCCGGACGGAGGAGTCGTATATGAATCCGAAGCATGCGCCGCGCCCGTAACCGCATGGAACTTTGACATCAAAAACCCCGCGCTCTGGTCGCCGGAAAGCCCAAAGCTTTATAAAGCAAGGATCACCCTTTCCGAAAGCTGCCACGAGGTTGTTTTCGGCGTTAGAAGCGCCATATTTGACACCGAGGACGGATTCCTGTTAAACGGCGTAAAGACAAAGCTGTGGGGCGTGAACCTGCACCATGACGGCGGCGTTGTAGGCGCGGCAGTGCCGGTGGAAATATGGAAAAGGCGGCTTGAATCGCTTAAGAAAATGGGCGTGAATACCATACGCGCATCGCACAATCCGATGGCTGAAGAAATGTACGCGCTTGCGGACGAAATGGGCTTTATGGTCATTGATGAATTGTACGACAAATGGAAAAAAAGCGGCATGTACTATGATCGCTTTTACGATGAATGGCATTTGAAAGACGCGGAAACCATGGTCAGAAGAAGCGCCAATCATCCGAGCATCATTCTCTGGAGCGTCGGCAACGAGGTGCACGGACAGTATTCCGAAACCTTCTTTGAGTGCCTCAAAGCCCTTACCGACAAAGTACATGCGCTGGATCCTACACGCGGCGTAACCTGCGCCCTGATCGGCTTTGTACTTAAAGACTATAACGATATGACGCCGCTCGGCAAAAAGCTGGACGCCGTAATCCGCTATGCCTCCATTGTAGACGTAGTTTCCTGCAATTACATGGAACATTTCTATGAGAAACTGCGCGAGGCGGGTATGCGTAAGCCCATCATCGGAACAGAAGTGCGCACCTATTATCTTCTGGACGAGAAAACCATGAACAATTCGCAGATCAAGCTTGAATCGCCCTATGCCATCGTAAAAAAATACGATTGGGTTGCGGGCGCGATCGTATGGGCGGGCTTTGATTACCTTGGCGAATCCAGCATGTGGCCGCAGCGCGGCTGGACGGGAAACCCGATCGACTCCACCGCCGACTGGAAAAACCGCGCGTGGTATGTGGCTTCCCAATTCAAAACGGAACCGGTGCTGAAGGTATGCGTATATGACGAGGCGGAGCCTTGGGACGGCGCGCGCGGCCTTTGGGGCTTTCCCCAGATGCGCTCGCACTGGAAATACAACCAGTTCGAAAAGGTATTCCATGTAGCGGTGATGACCAACTGCGATACCGTCAAGCTGTATCAAAACAGCCAGACTGTGCGCGTAGGCAAACTTCAGGACTTCCCGGACGGCATGATTCACTTCCATCTTCCCTATATACCAGGCATACTTCGCGCCGAGGGCTATATGGGCGGCCGGCTGGTAAAGGAAGACGTGCTTTACAGCGCGCACGAAGCCGACGTTTTGAAAATACAGGCGGATAAACATGAACTCTCCGCTAATGGTACGGACATACTGTTTATCGACGTTCTGATTGAAGACCATCACGCCAGGCGCTATGTGCTGGAGGATAAAAACGTAACCATTTCCGCATCGGGCGCTCCGGTAAGCATTCTGACCGATAACGGAAACGCCTTTTGCACACTTCCCTTTGACAGTCTGGAAATTCCAACCTTTAACGGCCATCTGATGATCATCGTAAAATCCGGAGAAACCGCAGGCGAGGCAGCCATTCGCATAAAGGTGCAGGATTTTGAAGAACAGATTGTAAAAATACGTCTGACATAAAAACAAAGCGGGGCTTCTTAAGATGCTAACTCAGAAAGCCCCGCTTTTATTTGTCAAATACAGATTGATCGCTCGCCGTTATCCCTCTGCGCGGCAGACAAGCGCCTTTTCAAGCCTGTGCTCTTTTACCTCGGTCACACGGATATTCAGCTCGGACGCATTGATCTCAAACTGTCTTCCATCCTCGGGAATGTATCCGTACTGCGCGAACACAAAGCTTCCGAAGGTTTCGAAATCGTCCACAGGCAGCGCAGTATTCAGCGCTTCGGCCACAGCAACCATTTCCGCTGTTCCCTTGATCTTCCACGTCTTTTCGTCGAGCTTTTCGATTTCAGGTTCTTCCGCCGTCTCCTGATCCTCGTCAAAATCGCCGACGAGCTGTTCCAGAAGGTCGTTCATGGTGATAATGCCGAGCATACCGCCGTATTCGTCCAGTACAACCGCAAGGCGATTGCGCGTTTTTTTCATCTGCCGGAAAAGCACATTGGCGCACACGCTTTCGGGAACAAAATATGCGCTCTTCACGGCGTATTTCATTACGTTTTCGCGGCTTCTGTCTCGCAGGCGGAAATACTCACGCGCGTGCAGGATGCCAATAATGTGATCCGCGCTTTCCTCGCACACGGGATACAGCGAGTGCTGTTTTTCAAAGATGGTTTTTTCCCATTCCTCATCGGTTTCTTCCATGGAAAGCAGGTTCACTTCCGTGCGGTGGGTAACAAATTCTCCGGCAGGCAGATCGTCAAACTCAAACACATTGTTGATAATCTGCTGCTCCTCCGGATCGATCACGCCAATTTCACTGCCGGCGTCAACCATCATGCGAATTTCTTCCTCGCTCACCTCATCGTCCTTTTCTTTGGGATCAATGCCGAACAAGCGCAGAACGATATTGGTAGAGAAGGTCAGCAGCGCAACAACCGGATAAAAAAGCTTTGAAATCAGATAAACGATACCGCTCATGGAAAGCGCTATCTTCTCCGCCTTTTTCATCGCAAGGCGTTTGGGCACAAGCTCGCCGAAAACAAGCGTCAGATAGCTCAGCGCAATCGTAATCAGAATAACGGCAATCACATCCAGCGTAGCGCGGGGCAGATTTACGCCCAAGCCAATGACCCACTCGACCAGAATGCCCGAAAACCTGGAGGCTGCAAACGCACTTCCCAGAAAGCCGAACAGCATAATGGCAACCTGAATGGTGCCCAGAAACCTCGACGGTTCCTCCGTCAGTTTCTGAAGGCGTGCTGCGCGCTTATCGCCTTGCGCAGCCAGCTGTGCAAGCTTACTATCATTGATGGATATTGCGGCAGTTTCCGCGCATGCAAAGATTGCGTTTACAAGAATCAGTCCAAACTGAAGCGCTGCCCAGCCCCATATATGAGAATCCAAAGATATTCCTCCTTAATCTGTATGCGTCCTTTCATACAACGCAAAAAAAGCATTGCCTTTCCCAACCCGTTGCGGAAAAGGTATGCCCTATTTAATATTCTGCTGTAATCGAACGGTACCGCCGTCGCTACTATCCGCGTCCATGAATATTAATTGCGTGCTCCTTACATGAATGATCTGTTGATAATCTTATCATATGCCTGTCAGCCTGTCAACGCAATATCGAAATTTTTCAGGAAAACCATAGAAAATACCAATTTCTTCGTTCACTCGCCGTTTTCTTTTGTCGCCACTCGGAATGATACGGCAGGAAACACCGCCGGAAGCGCAGAATAGATACATATATTCATTCTGACAAATCAAGGAGCATTCATATGAAAACGTTTCTCGGGCTTGATGTGGGCGGAACCAAGTGCGCGTTTGTAATCGCGCATGTAGGAGGCGGTATCCGCCTTCTGGACCGGCTTTCGTTCCCATCCCATGCGGAAAAAGGCTTTGACGATATGCTGAAGCGGATCCTCCGCGCAGGCGATGAAATCCTTGCAAGAAACAGGCTTACCACAAGCGATATTGCGGCCATTGGCATCAGCTGCGGCGGCCCGCTCGACAGCAGAACCGGCTACGTGCTTGCGCCTCCGAATCTGCCCGGATGGATCGATATTCCGCTTACCGAAATCATGCAGTCGCATTTCGGCCTGCCTGCATTTCTGCAAAACGACGCGAATGCCTGTGCGCTGGTGGAGTGGAAGCTGGGGGCGGGCCGAGGCACGGAGAATATGATCTTCTGTACCATGGGCACGGGCATGGGCGCAGGCGTAATCGCCGAGGGACGTCTCATGCGCGGCGCAAGCGATATGGGCGGTGAAATCGGCCATCTGCGTCTGACGGACGACGGACCCGTAGGCTTTGGCAAAGCCGGTTCCTTTGAGGGATATGTCAGCGGCGGCGGTATTGCCCTTCAGGCAAAAGCATGGACAAAGCACGCCCTTTTGCAGGGAAAAACTCCCGCATGGATCCGCGACGGATATGCAGAAGAGGAAATATCCGCAAAGCTCATCGCCGAATACGCCAAAAACGGAGATGAAGACGCGCTTCGCCTGTACGAGCATATAGGAACAATGCTTGGCCGCGGGCTTTCGCTTCTTGTCGACGCCTTCAATCCGGAAAAAATCGTAATCGGCAGCATATTTGCCCGTGCGGAAGCGCTGCTTCGCCCCGCAATGGAAGCAGTTCTTGAAAAAGAATGTATCCCCTATTCTCTGAAAGCGGTACAGGTGTGCCCGGCTAAAACAGGCGAACAAATCGGCGATTATGCCAGCATCATGACGGCGCTGTACGCCCTTGACATCGACCCGATGGCAGGCGAAGAAGAAACAAGCGAAGATGTGCTTTTGCACTATGAAGCGCTTTACAGGAAATATCCCTCTCTTTCAGACACCAGAGATAGCGTTATGGACGCCTACAAAGCCCTTCGCGATTGCTACAGACGCGAAGGAAAACTGCTGGTTTGCGGAAACGGCGGAAGCTGCGCAGACGCGGAGCACATTGTGGGCGAATTGATGAAGGGCTTTTATCGGAAACGACCGATTGCCGCACATACAAAAAACAGCATACTTTCCAACCTTCAGGGAGCGCTCCCGGCCATCGCGCTCACAGGGCATGCGGCGCTGTCCACCGCGTTTGGCAACGATGAGGATCCCGCCTATGTATACGCGCAGCAAACCTACGGCTACGGAAAAAAGGGCGACGTGCTGATCGGTATATCAACAAGCGGAAACGCCAAAAACGTCATAAACGCCGCGCGCACTGCCAGGGAACTGGGCATAACCGTCATTGCGCTGACCGGCGGAAGCGGCGGCGAATTAAAAAGCATCGCGGACATTTCCATCATTGCGCCCGGCAGCTGCCCGGCGGACGTGCAGGAGTGTCATCTACCGATTTATCACACGCTATGCGCTATGCTGGAGGCAAAATTCTTCCACATCTGATTTCAGAAGAATACCTCAAAGGAGGGTTTATACATGAATAACATCGGCAGAACCTATCCATCCGAAATGAAAAGGTACAACGACCCCAAAACCGGCAGGGAAATCATACAGCTGACGGACAAATACGAAAACGGCCAGCTGTATTTTACGGACAATTCCTTTACACTTGGCGATCGGGAGATTTATTTCATATCCAACCGTCCGAATGCAGACAGCCACATATTCAATTTCTTCAAGATGGATCTTGAAACCGGGCTCATCACGCAGGTAACGGATGAGCCCACGGGCATCAGCGGCGGAAAAACAAAAACGCCGGACAGTTCCATACTCGTGTACATTACCGACGATAAAACCGTTTTAAAAAAACTGGACACGCGAAGCGGCGAAGTCACGGTGCTTTATAAAGAGACGGGAAATTACAAAATTGACCAGCCGTTCATCAGCTGCGACAAGCAGTATGTCGGCTTCACCAGAAATGAAAAGCATCCCCCGATTTACGGAAAAAACTATGTCGGCTTCAAGGAAACGATGTATAACATCAAAAAGGCCAATGTAACCATCGCCAAAATGGATGGAAGCGGCGCAAAGAATGTGTTTTGCGACACACATTGGCTGGGACATTTCCAGTTTTCTCCGCACAAGAGCAATCTGGCTACCTTCTGCCATGAAGGCCCGTGGAACATGGTTCAGCAGCGAATCTGGATTCTCGATGTTTCCACCGGTGAGATTGAACCCTGCTTCCGGCAAGAGGAGGATGACAGCGTTGGCCATGAGTTCTGGACCCGCGACGGCCTGATTTGCTTTGACAACCGTCGCGCCGGGCATGACGGCACCATCACCGTCAACCGCACGCAGGCGGTAGCCAAGGAGTCCCTTGCTAAAGAAGGACAGGTTCCCTACATCGCATTTGCAAACGAAAAGGGCGAAGTCATCAAAACCATCGATATGCCCTTCTATCTCAACCATTACCACGCCAACAGCACCAATACCATGCTGGTCGGCGATGAGGTGGACGATCTGGTGCTTGTAGACCTCGCGGACGACAAGGCGGAGCCCACTGTGCTCCTCAATCACGCAACCTCGTGGAACGGCCACAATACGCATTGCCACCCCACATGGGGCTGGAACGATAAAAAGATTTTGTATACCTCGGATCGGGACGGACGCAGCAATCTGTATATCGTAGAGATCAATCAGTAAGCTAATATCCGCCTATGCAGCCCCCGCACGCTGATGCGGGGGCTTTTGTCGCCTTCTCACATCGACATTGACAAATCTATTTCATTCATGTATCATTTATGATAGGAGGCGATTTTATGAACAAAACTGCCAAATATGCTTTTTTTGCAGTAATGCTTTTACTGCTTGTTTCTTTTATGACGGCGCTGGCCGAGGGCTCTGAATGCGATCATTCCTGGGATTATACAAATAACGGAGAAAGCGGTCATACAAAAGCTTGCGATAAGTGCGGCACTTCCTCTTCAGAAGCGCATTCCATTACCATTTCCACCACGCCGGCTACCTGCAAAGAGGCGAAGCTGATAACATATTCATGCACAAAATGCAGCTATTCCGATACGCGCAGCGAAGGGGAACCGACGGACGACCATGCGTGGAGCGCGTTCACCATGACTGCCAGCCCCACCTGTTCAAAGGAAGGCGAAGAAACGCGCACCTGCACAAACTGCGGAGGTGAGGAAATCAGGAACATTCCCACCATCGAGCACAACTATGGCGCATGGCAGCAGTTTGACGCTCAGTGGCACATCCGCTACTGCAAGGTGTGCAATAAATACTTGAAGGGCTCCCACCGCCTCAATGACGGAAGCATAACCGTTGCCGCCACCAAGGAATCGCTGGGCGAAATCGTATATGAATGCAAGGTATGTCAGGAAAGCTTTGATCGCCTGATTTCAGAGAGCGGAACGGTCTATTCCAAAAACACGGAAGAAGTTATGAAGGATGGCATTGGCTACCGTCTGGTTTCCGCATCTGAAAAAGAAACGGATACCGAACGCGAAATCAAGCTTTCGGACGGCGCTTTGATTGATATCGACGCATCCAGCGACAGCGAACTGCTCGTATATGCCGATTCTGCCTCCGGTGCGTATGCAGGCGTTCATGTAAAAAGCGGTAAGGCTGTAGCGGACATCGTTCCCGAGGATCAAAATGAAACCATGACGCTTGATTTTCTGAAGCTTGACAAGGGTGCAAAGCTTAACGCCCGCATTTGGAATACCACCGGTGAAATCGTCATCAAAAATGCAGGCGGCTATACGCTGATTATCGCTCAAAGAAAGGCTGCCGATAAAACCATCATCACCACCTTTGTAAAGCTTACGCAGAAGAAAACCGAATTGGAAGGAACCGTGACGGTGTATTCATCCGAAAAGGGCGAAATTGCATTAACAAATCCCAGCGGAACCTTTACCTACGCCCTTTCCAATGACAGCAAGAAAATCGGCTCCGCCACATGGGAATACACCTTTAAGAACCAGAAAATTTCAGCCAGCGCCAGAAACGAGAAAAACACATCAGCAGGCATTGTTTACCAGATTTTTGCCGACAACGCCGTGCTCATGAAGGCGGAAGCGCTGAAAACCGCGTCCGGCAAAATCAAACTTAAGGATGAAAACAGCTGTTGGCGGCTCCGCATTACATTTGGAAACGATTGTATATTCCAAACGCCTCAGTTTAAAGCAAACGGCAGCATACACGCATATACCGATGGAACGGCGTCTATCACAAGCGAAACAGCAGAGATATTGGATCAGGTATACCTGAATCCGGAGCCGACGCCCACGCCCACGCCGGAACCCACCCTCGAACCCACGCCGGAACCTACTGCTGAGCCCAAGCCGGAACTCACGCCGGAACCCACAACCGAACTCACGTCGGAACCCTCCGCTGAACCAACAGTGCCGGTATTTGAACCCACACCAACGCCCAAACCGTCCACGGACGGCTACGAATCCATTGAAGACGGAGCCGTTCTGACAAGCAAAAGCAAAGCTGCATATCAATCGGCCGACGTACCGGGCGTAACCTCTCTCATTGAAAATATGACTCTGACCGTGCATGCGCCTGAAGACTTAGGCGGCTATACGCTTTCAAGAATCACGTTTATTCAGCGGAAAAACACCAATGCATTCAACATGTCCGTCAAAAATGCATTCAAGTTCCCTGCCGTTTTCCAATTGGCTGAGCAGGACAGTTCAATCATCATACAGATTTACCTTGAGAACAATAAGGGCGAGAAAAAGGTGATAAACGCAGGTTCCTTCACCTTTGACGCAAACTGACGCATAAAACAAAACCGGCTTTGGCGCGCACTCATGTGCCAAAGCTGGTTTTGTTTTATATCGGAATGGTATTGCAAAATTCCATCGGAAGCCCTTCTTTATAAATGTGCGACGTATCGCCAAGCGCAATACAAACGGGCGCCGTCCAGCCATCCGGGTTATTTTTGAAATGAAGTATGGTAATGGAAGAATGAGATATATCAAAGCTGGACCAGAACAGAACCGGCGGTATCGCCAGCAAGTGGGAAAGCCATGTAGTGCCAAAGCCCTGATGACAGAATGCCGCGATTCGCTCCTCGTTCGGGCGGATGGCTCTATAACGCATACCCTCACGCTTATAGCCCAGTTTTTCGGTAAACTCATCAGAGTCTTTCTGTATGCGCTGATACCCTTCTCTTGCGCAGGCGGCGAGCTTGAACGGTTCAGCCTCCGGCCATTGATCGCCCAGATTTACATATTCCTCGTTTTTATAGGCAGTATTCTGCACATGAAACGTCCACGTCCGCCTGCCATCCGGCAAAAGGAAGGACAGATCATCCCATGCCTTTGCTTCGCTCATCCAATCTTCAATCTGCATATCCATTCCCAGCGCACGGCATGTGGGTTCAGCGGTCTGCTGCGCCCGGATCATCGGGGAAGCGAAAATTCTGTCAAAGCCCAGAGGGCTTAAACGCTTTGCAAGCGCCTGCGCCTGCAGATGTCCCTTTTCGGTGAGGGAATCCGGGCTATATATCGGGTCACCGTGGCGAATGATATACAACAGCATGATTTCACTCCTCAATCTACGTATATTCTGTAAGTATTATATCACAATTCCTGCCTGCCGCAATCACTCATAGGGCTTAAATTTCATTGTGCAATTTGAGTGCGTCCCCTTGATTATCCAATCAAAACACGTTACAATATTTGCAAACAAAGACGATTCGAAAGGATGGTATATTTCATGAAAATGGGCGAAAAGGGCAAAACCGTACGCCTTGGCATTATCGGTTTGGGCGGACGCGGACACGGCCAGACGGAAACGCTGATTCAGATGCCGGATGTGGAAGTCGTTGCCGTATGCGACGTATATCAGGATCGTATCGAAAGAGCCCAGGAGCTCATTGAAAAACATCGCGGCGTACGCCCGGATGGCGAAACGGATTATCGCCGCGTGATCGAACGCAGCGACGTAGACGCAATCTGCGTATTCACAAGCTGGGAAACCCACATTGAAATCGCCGTTCAGGCCATGCGGGCCGGAAAACGCGTTGGTATAGAAGTTGGCGGCGCCAGCAGTGTTGAGGAATGCTGGAAGCTCGTGCGCGCCCGTGAAGAAACCGGCATAGAATGCATGCTGCTTGAAAACTGCTGCTACGGCAAGGAAGAAATGACCCTGCTGAATATGGTAAAGCAAGGCGTATTTGGCGAACTGGTGCACTGTCAGGGCGGCTACCCGCACGACCTGCGCGATGAAATCGGCAAGCGCGACATTATCCGCCATTACCGTCAGCGCCATTTCCTGCACAGAAACGGAGAATTGTACCCCACGCACGAGCTCGGTCCCATTGCGGAATACTTGAGCATCAACCGCGGAAACCGCATGGTCTCCCTGTGCGCAATGGCCTCCAAGGCTGCCGGTCTTCACGAGTGGCTGAAGGAGCACCGGGCGGATACGCCGCTTGCCAAGGCGCAGGTAAATCAGGGCGATATTGTAACAACGCTGATCAAGTGCGCAAACGGCGAAACCATCGTGCTTACGCACGACTGCACGCTCCCCCGCCCCTATTCCCGCGGCGGACGCATACAGGGCACCAAGGGCATATGGATGGAAGATAACCGCTCCATCTTTATTGATGGCCGCTCCCCCGTCAATCCCGCTCATTGGACGCACGAGTGGGAAAAGGACGAAGCCTATATGGAGGAGTACAAGCATCCGCTTTGGAAGGAATACGAAGAATTCGGCCTTCGCGGCGGACACGGGGGCATGGACTACCTGGTGCTGCGCGCGTTTATCGAAAGCGTTCAGAAAAATGAATGCCCGCCGATTGACACCTACGATACCGCAAGCTGGATGTGTATCACCGTGCTCAGCGAGCAAAGCGCAGCCATGGGCGGCTTACCCGTACCGATTCCGGATTTCACGGAAGGCCGTTGGCTTGAGCCCCGAAAGGAGTTTGCAACGGGAGAATACGTACTGAATTAATCGCATTCGCCGTTCCGGCGTCGCGCGAATCAATAAAAAATATACGAGGGCTGTCGCAATTCATCATGCGACAGCCCTCACATTATTGTATACACGCTTTCCGCTATTTAGCGCTTTCCTTTTTCTGAATGGCGTCCTTAAGCGCCCTTTCCACCTTGAAAACGCGCATGCCCTCATGATTGGTTTGAATAAACTTACGGATTTCCACGTTGGCTGCTTCCACTTCCTTGCGAAGTTCCTGCGCGGATACGCGCAGCGCGCCACTTCCGAAGATAATCATCTGTTCAAGCGCATCGCTGGTAGCGACCCTTACGCGATGGTTTTTGCTGATCTCATGGGCAGCGCGTTCAATGTAGCTGTCGGCGGTCTCAGCCTCCTTGGTATACACAACGTCGATACCGCCATATTTCTGAACGCTGCCAACGCCGCCCGCTACACGGTAAGCGTCAAACACCAGAATCAGATTGGCAGACGTAAAGCCTTGATAGTTGGATAAAATATCCATCAGCATCTTTCTTGCGCTGTCAAGGTCCGCTTTCATCTCCTCGCGGAGCTCTTCCCAGGCGTACATGATATTGTAGCCGTCCACCAGCAGGTATTCCGGGCGTTCGGGCCGGATTTCCACCTTTACAAATTCCCGGTCTGGCAGTGTGGTTCTGGGCTGAAAGCCTCTCGCCTTTACCTGTCCGTAGGTGCGTTCGAAAATCCGCTGAAGCTCTTTATCCGCCTCGTCCGATACCGACTTGGGCGTATTTCTGCGCACAAAGGCTTCTTCCTTCATTTCGGGTTTTTCATTCAATATGCCCGTCTGAATGTGCATATGGCTTGCTGCTTCCGTCCATTTAACGACTACACCTGCGCCGTGAGAACAGAAAACCGAATCGGCTGGGTTGTCTATATCGCGCTCCGCATTATAGCCAATGGCTTCAATAACCTTTTCGCTGTCCCGGCACGGTTCATAACCGCGCACGGAGATGGAAATCCGGCCTCGTCCGCGCGTATACTCCGCCACCTCGCGGGCATAAAACCGCGCTTCCTGCACGGGTACGCGGCCCGTGACAATGGCTTCATCGCCGATCAATTCCGGCGTCGCGTAGCTTCCTCCCATCTGGGTCAAATCGCTCATTGCGCGCCCGACGCACTCGGAGGGTATTTCGAGCCGCACATCATACCACGGCTCCAAAAGCACGCTTTGCGCCTGCATAAGCCCCTGACGAACAGCGCGGTATGTGGCCTGTCGGAAATCGCCGCCCTCGGTATGCTTCAGATGCGCGCGTCCCGCAATAATCGAAATGTTAATGTCCGTAATGGGTGAACCGGTGAGAACGCCTACATGCTGCTTTTCAATCAGATGCGTCAATATCAGGCGCTGCCAGTTCCTGTCCAGTTCGTCCTCGGATACCTTGCTCATCAACCGTATACCGCGTCCCCGCTCGCCGGGCTCCATCAAAAGATGAACCTCCGCATAGTGCCTGAGCGGTTCATAGTGGCCTACGCCCTCAACGCGGTTTGCAATTGTTTCTTTATAAAGTATGCCGCCCTCGCCAAAATCGGCGGATATGCCGAACCTGTCCATGAGCAGCCGTTTTAATACCTCAAGCTGCACATCGCCCATCAACTGCACGTGGATTTCGTTCAGCCCGGCCCGCCACTGAACGCGCAGAAGAGGATCTTCCTCCTCCAGTATCCGCAGCTTTGTCAGAACGCTGTTTATATCCTGATCCGGCGAAAGCATCACCTTATAGCCGAATACCGGTTCCAATTCCGGCAGTCTTTCATTGCCCTGCACGCCTAGCCCATCGCCGGATTTTGTGCGGGAAAGGCCCATCAGTGCGCATATGCTTCCTGCGGGCGCTTCTTCAGCGGTCAGGAACTTAGCGCCGGAATAAAAGCGGATCTGTGAAACCTTTTCCTCCCATGCGCCGTTTTCTGCATCTCCCGCACAAGTACCGGACAACAGATTTCGGACCTTCACGCTTCCGCCCGTCACTTTTACATAGGTAAGCCGCGCGCCCTGCGTATCGCGCCCGATTTTAAACACCTTGGCTGAAAACTCGTCCGGATACTCCTTATGGGGCATATACCGGCAAATCGCATCCATCAGCGGATCGATTCCCTCCAGACGAAGCGCAGAACCGAAAAAGCTTACAAACAGCTTTCTTTTTTCAATCATGCTTCCGATCTGCCAATCGGTCAGTTCGCCCGTTTCCAGAAACTCGTTCAGCGCGTCTTCGTCAAGCATGGCGGCGTTTTCCATGAATCCGCCGTCTTCATAATCCAATATGGAGTCGGACAGATATCTGTGAAGCTGAGAAAGCACATTCTTTCGATCCGTCCCGCTTTGATCCATTTTATTGATAAAGATAAACGTAGGAACCTCGTACTTTTTTAGCAGCCGCCACAGCGTAGCGGTATGCCCCTGAACGCCGTCGGCGCCGCTGATTACCAGTATAGCCAGATCCAATACCGGAAGAACGCGCTCCATTTCGCCGGAGAAATCTACATGCCCGGGCGTATCCATCAGGGTTATCGGCCTGTCGTTCCATTTCAGCATCGCCTGTTTGGAAAATATGGTGATGCCCCTTTCACGTTCCTGCGAATCGGTATCCAGAAACGCATCTCGGTGATCCACACGCCCAAGCTTTCGCAAAGCGCCGCTTCTGAACATGATTCCTTCAGAAAGCGTAGTTTTGCCGGCATCTACGTGTGCAAGGATACCGACGGCAAGAGTACTGGTTTGCATAGACAAAGCCCCTTTTTTGAAAGTGGTATCTATTATAATCCAAATCGCAGTGTTATGCAATCATAAAAGGGTTACGCATATAGAAATGCCGGCTGCACAAACGCGCAGCCGCCATTCAAGCCATCA
>JAZSRC010000062.1:0-35860 GCA_045538305.1 Clostridia bacterium
CGGGCATTACGAGGGCGTAGATCAAAGAGCGATTGACCTAGTGATTGATGAAGAGATATCTGTGGGCGATTATGTGCTTACAGGCGGCGAACTGGGCGCACTGATTATCGTAGACGCTGTTTCCCGCCTGGTACCAGGTGTTCTGGGTTCCTCTGATTCCAGCGTGGACGAAAGCTTTTCAAGCGGCCTTCTGGAATATCCGCAGTATACCCGTCCGCGCGAATTCCGGGGGTTAGCTGTTCCTGATGTGCTTGTCAGCGGTAATCAGGCAAATATTGACAGATGGCGAAGAGATGAGGCGCTGCGCGTTACGTTTGAACGCAGGCCGGAAATGCTGAAGGGGCTTTCATTTGATAAAAAAGATCACTTGATCCTGCGGGCGCTTCGCGAAGAAAGGAAGCAGAAGAAAATGATGAAGATTGGTTTTATTGATTTTTTCCTTGATGAATGGCATGCCAATAACTATCCGAAGTGGATTGAAGAGCAGTCCCAGATTCTGGGCATCGATTGCAAGGTCGCCTATGCGTGGGAAGACAAGGCCAAAGAGGGCGGCCTGAATGCGAAACAGTGGTGCGAGAAATTCGGCGTAGAGCTTCTTGAAAGTCGGGAAGAGGTTGTTGAGAAATCGGACGCTATTGTCATACTGTCGCCCGATAACGCTGAAGAGCACGAACGGCTGTCTGAGGAAGCGCTCAAGAGCGGAAAGCCTGTGTATGTGGACAAAACCTTTGCGCCCGATCTTGCTTGCGCAAAGCGCATGTTTGAGCTGGCCGAGGAAAACGGAACTCCGCTTTGCTCGTCGTCTGCGCTCCGCTTTACGCGCAATCTCGATCCGCTGAAGGGCGACGAGAACATTGGCTATTTTGCCGTGACAGGTCCTGGCATGTTGGGAAATTACGCCGTTCACCAGCTGGAAATGATCGTCAGCGTAATGGGCGTAAAGGGAAAACGCGTTCTTTTGACCGGAAACGATTATGCGCGTCAATTGGTTATTGATTACGGCAAAAACCGCTTTGCTTCTATGACGCAGATGCCTGCGCTCGATTTTGCCGTAAGTGCAACTTGGGCGGACGGACATTCGGAGAATATTGTGCCGATCGACTTTTTCCCGAACTTCATTCACGATATGCTGAAATTCTTTAACGGAGATAAGCCCATTGCCGCTAAAGAAGAAACCCTTCATATTATGGCCATTCTCGACGCCGCCAAAGAGGCTGACACTAAAAAAGGTACTTGGGTGAAAATTCAGGCGTAATTGCCGTTTGATTTCCGCTAAAAAGAAATAGGAAACAGAAAAAACAAGCCAATCCCGTTGACGCAATGCGGGGTTGGCTTTATAATATATATGATATAATATAATGGGTGTGTGCTTGTTTTAAAATACAGACGGTTTTGATTAAAGATAAATCTGGAGGTACGACGACATGAAGATTCCGGGCTATCTCGCGCTTACGGCGATCACTCTGGTTGCCGGCATTGCGCTTGGAGGAACATACAGCCTCACCAAGGATCGTATAGACGATCAGGCCAGAATTGCGGCTGAAAAGGCGCGTAGCGCGGTGTTTACGAAGGCGGATGAATTCAGCGCGTATCCGATAGAGAAAGACGGCGATATCGACTGGTGCTATCAGGCCTTGGCGGAGGGTGAAGTGCTTGGTTATGTCGCGCAAACGACCGTGAACGGCTTTGGCGGCGAAATTGAGATTATCGCAGGCGTTGATACGGAAGGAAAATTTACCGGTATTACGGTCGGCGGTTCCTCTTTCAGCGAAACGGCGGGACTTGGTGAAAAAACCAAACATGAAGCGTTTACCTCGCAGTATGCAGGGAAGGCTGCACCGCTTCGCGTAATCAAGGCGGGAGAAGCGGCTGCAGACGATACGATTGATGCAGTTACCGCTGCAACGATATCATCTACGGCTGTTACGGATGGCGCAAACACGATTGCCGAATTTATCACAGGCATTCAGCAAGAACATACAGGCGAAAACGGCGCGGGAGGCGATGCATAAATGAAAGTGACATTTAAACGCGGCGTGCATCTGTCATATGCAAATAAGGAGCCTACAAAACCGCTGCCGATCCGGGAGTTTGTGTCGGATACGGTTCAGATTATCATGAATATGCATATCGGCGCTCCGTCTTCACCCTGTGTTAAAAAGGGTGATTATGTCAAAATCGGACAGGTGATAGGCGAGCCCGTGGGCTTTCTGGGCATTCCCGTACATGCAAGCGTGTCGGGCGAAGTAATTTCGGTTGACAAGATCTCTTATCTGATGGAAGAGCCTGTAACGGCGGTTACCATCCGAAATGATTTTAAGGACGAGTGGACGGAGCTTCATCCGATGGGGAGCGTGGAAAGCGTAGACCCCTCCCTGATTGTCCCTGCCATTCGAAATGCCGGAATCTGCGGCATGGGCGGCGCATCGTTCCCGACGCATGTAAAGCTGTCCCTGAAACCCGAACAGAAATGTGAAACCATTATCGTTAACGGCGCGGAATGCGAGACGCATCTGACGGCAGACCATCGATTGATGGTGGAAAACAGCCAGAGAATTGTGGATGGCCTTCGCGCGGCGATGAGAGCGCTGAATGTGGAAAAAGGCGTTATTGCCATTGAAGATAATAAACCCGACGCTATTGAGGCCATGACGCGCGCTGCAAACGGACGTGTCGGCGTTCGCGTTCAAGCGCTTAAAACGAAGTACCCGCAGGGCGGTGAAAAGCAGCTGATTGAAGCCGTTACCAAAAAGCAGGTACCCACCAAAAAGCTGCCAATTGATGTAAATGTAATCGTTTTGAATGTCGGCACCTGTCATGCCATTGCGGATGCGATCATTGATGGAAAGCCATTGATCAGCCGTGTGACGACGGTGACCGGCTGCGTCAGACAGCCGGCAAATCTGCGCCTTCGAATCGGTACGGTTGTCGAGGACATTATCGGCGCTTGCGCCGGCTTCTCGGAGGATCCGGGGAAGATTGCCTTTGGCGGCGCGATGACAGGCCTGTGCCTTCCGCGTCTGGATGTACCCATTGCAAAATCCACAAACGGTATCGTCGCCTATAACGAAAAGGAATCCCGGTCTGTGGAGGAGGGACCGTGCATCCGCTGCGGCAAATGCGTTGCGGCTTGCCCGATCGGCCTGAATCCTTATCAGATCAAGGTGTTTGCAGACGCAGATAAGATTAATGAATCGGCGAAGCTTCATGTAATGGATTGCATACTATGCGGCTGCTGCTCGTTTGTTTGTCCGTCGCGCAGATGGCTGACTGCTTCATTTAAAATTGTCAAGCAAAAGCTTGCGCAGCAGGCGAAAGCAAAGGGAGGAGAAACAAAATGAGCCTGAGACTTTCAACCGCTCCGCATGTCAGAACGCATCTGTCTACCGGAAAACTGATGATGAACGTGATTGTCGCGCTGCTTCCTTGTGCGGCGGCGGGCGTATACTTTTATGGCTATGACGCGCTGGGACTGATCATCGCTTCCTGCGTAACCGCTGTAGCCGCCGAATATGTGTGGCAGAAGCTTTCCAAAAAACCGGTTCGCGTGGGCGATTTTTCCGCGCTTCTCACGGGCTTGATTCTGGCGCTGATTGTTCCGGTTTCGTTTCCCATCTGGGGCATTGTAATCGGAAGCGCTTTTGCGGTGATTATCGTTAAGCAACTTTTTGGAGGCATCGGAGACAACTTTTTGAATCCTGCCATGGCGGCGCGCGCGATGCTTCTCGCCTCCTGGCCGGCCCGTATGACAACTTTTGTTGCAGCCACCTGCTTTTCAGGTGCAGATGCAGTGACCAGTGCGTCCCCGCTTTCAAGCGCGCTTGCCACTCCGTACTCTTACCTCGAGTTGCTGTTTGGCCGCGTGCCCGGCTCAATTGGCGAAACCTGTAAAATCGCCATATTGCTTGGGCTTATCTACCTTGTGGCAACGCATACGATTTCCTGGCGCATTCCTGTAATTACGATGGTTTCAACCTTTGTGTTTGCATGGCTGTTCGGGGAAGATCCCGTTCGCGCCGTGCTTTCCGGCGGTATTCTCTTTGCCGCTGTTTTCATGGCGACAGACTATACTACCAGCCCCATGGCGGGCCCTGCGCAGATTGCATATGCAGTGGGAATCGGATTTTTGACGATGATCATCCGTAAATTCGGCGCATATCCGGAAGGCGTTACCTATGCGGTATTGTTCATGAACATTCTGACGCCTCTGCTTGATCGCTATATGCCCAATAAGGTGTACGGTCATCACAAGTCCAAGGAGGCGAAGAAATCATGAGTGAAGGAAAGAAGAAGCTTGGCAAGATATTCTTAAACGGCGTGATTACGGAAAACCCGACCTTCAGGCTTGTGCTTGGCGCATGTCCTACGCTTGCTGTTACGACCAGCGCAATTAACGGATTGGGTATGGGCGCGGCGGCTACCTTTGTATTGGTAGGCTCCAATATTGTGGTGTCGCTTCTTCGTAAAATGATTCCCGATACTGTGCGTATTCCGTCCTTTATCGTGATTATTTGTACGTTTGTAACCATGGTTAAACTGCTCATGCAGGCTTATCTACCGTCTTTGTACGACAGCCTCGGCATTTTTATCCCGCTGATTGCCGTTAACTGCATAATTCTGGCCCGAGCCGAGGCGTTTGCCAGTAAAAACCCTGTGATTGCAAGTGCAGTGGACGGTATTGGCATGGGCGCCGGCTTCACGCTGGCTTTAACGCTGATCGGCTTGATCCGTGAGCTTATCGGAAACGGAACCGCTTTCGGTTTTCAGATTATGCCGCAGAGCTATGAACCGATGCTGCTAATCGTACTGGCATCCGGCGGTTTTCTGGTTTTTGGCCTGCTGCTCGGACTGTTTAACGCAATAGTAAGGCATATCGCGCGCAAGCGCGGAGAACGTGAGGGGGTATAACAGTGGACGGAGTTGTTAATGTACTGCTCTTTATGGTTGGCTGCATATTTACCAACAACTTTATATTCTCCAAGTTCCTTGGCTGCTGTCCGTTTCTCGGCGTATCCAATAAGGTAGAAACCGCTGCCAGCATGGGCGTCGCCGTTACCTTTGTTATGACAATCGCGTCCCTGTTTTCCTACATGGTGTATCACTGGATTCTGATCCCGCTGGGCATTGAATTTATGGAGACCATCGCGTTCATACTGGTTATTGCGGCGCTTGTACAGTTTGTGGAAATGTTTCTTAAAAAGGCCAGTCCCTCGCTGTATGGTGCATTGGGCATCTATCTGCCTTTGATCACCACCAACTGCGCGGTTCTCGGCGTTGCTCAGCTGAATGTATCCGAAGGCTACAATCTGTTTTACAGCGTAATGAACGGCGCTTTCAGCGCGATTGGCTTCCTTGTGGCAATCGTACTCATGGCGGGTGTGCGTGAACGCCTGGAGGGCTCTAAAATCCCTGAATGCATGAAGGGCTTCCCGATCAGTCTTGTGACGGCGGGCCTTATGGCAATGGCGTTTATGGGTTTCAGCGGCCTTGTTTAAAGGAGGAACGGCTACAATGACGATTTTATATGCAGGCGCTGCGCTCGGCGCTCTCGGAATCATCTTCGGGCTGGTTTTGACCTATGCGGCGAAAAAATTCCATGTGGAAGTTGACGAAAGAATTGAACTGGTGAAGAATTGCCTTGGCGGCGCGAACTGCGGTGCGTGCGGCTATGCCGGCTGCGATGCGTTTGCCAATGCGGTTGTAAAGGGCGAGGTAAAGCCCTCCAAATGCGCGCCCGCTGGTGAAAATGGGGTAAAAGAAATGGCGCGTATAATGGGAATTGAGGACGAGGCGCCGGAAAGAATGATTGCGCGCGTGCTTTGTGGAGGCATACACGGCATTGCCAAGGAACGTTACCATTACGACGGCTATAAAAGTTGCGCGGTTGCTGCGGGAATCGCAGGCGGACCGAAGGAATGCCACTATTCGTGCATTGGCCTTGGCGACTGCATGGATCACTGTGCATTTGGCGCAATCAGCATGGTGGATGGCGTCGCGCGTGTAGCCGAAGACAAATGCCGCGCCTGTGGCACGTGCGTGGAATCCTGCCCGAGGGGCGCCATTCGCATGATGCCCGCCTCGCAGAGTGTATATGTATCCTGTCAAAACAGAGATGTAGCGAAACAGGCACGCGCTGTATGTATGAATGCGTGCATTGCTTGCGGGCGCTGCAAAAAGGAATGCCAGTACGGCGCGATTGAGGTATATGACGGCTATGCGCACATTGATCCCGATAAGTGCACGCGCTGCGGCGCCTGCGCGTTGGTATGCCCCTGCAAATGTATTGTGGACTTGACAAAGCAGCTTGGAATATCGGAGATTGCATGACCCGTAAGAAAGAAATAGGCTCCGTCATTGCGCTTGGAACGTTTGACGGTATGCACCCCGGACATCGGGCGGTAATTGACCGTGCGGTTGAAGAAGCCAGGGGCTTAAACTGTAAGAGTATGGTATTCACTTTTGCAAACATTCCACGCGGCATTTTTTCAAAAGCGCCCATACCCATTATGACGGAACAAGAACGGGAAAAGGCGATACGCGAAAGAGGCGTGGACACCGTCGTTATGGCGCAGTTTAATGAATCGTTTTCCCGGCTGTCTCCTTCGGAATTCATTAAGGAGATCATAATGGAATACCATCCGATTGCACTGGTGACCGGTGAGGATTATACCTTTGGTCACCGCGCAAGTGGAAATATTCAAACGCTTATTGCGCTCGGAAAGGAGATGGGATTTAAGGTTATTACCATTGAAACGGTGCGCATGGTGCTTCCGGACGGAAGCCTTGGAGAGAAAATCTCTTCAACGGCGATCAGACGCGCCATTTCAGAAAACCGGCCGGAGCTTATTGACGGCTATATGCATGGAAGAAATACGATTGATCAATAAGAAAACCGGAAAACCCTGAGCTTCAGGACGGGGCGTAATTCCCCACCGGCGGTAAAGCCCGCGAACCGCGCGTCGCTTCAATGCGCGGCCGATCCGATTATTGTTTGCGGAGCCGACAGTTATAGGCTGGATGGAAGAAGATTTGGCTGCCAGGCAGCATTCAGGAGGAAATTTTTATAATGAGCAATTCACGGTACAGTTCAAACGCCAATTCGTTTACCAGTCGCAAAATTAGCACCAGTTACATCGTTCGAGTAGCGATTCTGAGCGCACTTAGCGCCGTTTTGTACGCACTTCCGGGCATTCCTGTAATCCCACCGATTTATAAACTGGATTTTTCCGGTATTCCGGTGTTTATGGGCGGACTGATGCTGGGCCCCGTTGCGGGCGTCATTATCACAGTGATCAAAGACCTCACAGGCCTTATGCATTCATCAAGCGCTGGCGTTGGGGAACTGGCGGATTTTATATGCTCCGTAGCCATGGTTGTACCGGCTGCACTGATATACAGGCATACCGAAAAGAAAACGATCAAAATTCTTGCGTTCGTGCTCGGCGTTGTATTAATGGCGGTTGCGGGCGCGGCGGCAAATTACTGGATTCTGATACCGTTTTATGTATCCGATACCATGACAATTGAAAAAATTGTTGGGATGATTGCGAAAACAATCCCTGCGGTGGACTCTCTTGGGAAGCTCATCTTTTATGCAACTATTCCCTTTAACCTTTTAAAAGGCGCTGTCATTGCAATAATCGTGTGGCTTTTAAGCCTGCGCCTGAGCAAGTATCTCAAAATCAGATAAACTGGTTTCCAATACAGAATACGGGAGGGCGTAAGTATGGAAAATAGGATTCTGTTCCCCAGAACACAAGTGGCCGGTATTGATATGCCGCGTATGATTGCCGGTACAAACTGGATTCTTGGTTTCAGTCACACGAGCTCCTCAGCGGATGCGCTGATCATTGAAAAAAACCGAAACCGCGAAGCGATTCTGAGAATGCTCAGAGCCTATGATGAGTATGGAATTGACGCTGTAATGGGACCTTTTGGCGATAATCCCGTGCTGGGGGATGCCGTCCATGCAGCGGAGGATGAGTTTGGCCATAAGATCACCATTGTCGATACGCCCATTGTCAATGTGGATGATTCTGCCGCTGCGCGCAGGGAAGCGGAGGCAAGATTCCGCCAGTCGCGCGATCTTGGCGCAACGTTCTGCCTCATTCACCATGCAAGCGCTGAGCAGCTGGTAAATAAGAATCTTCGCGCCATGCCAAGGCTGCCCGACTATCTGAAAATGATTCGCGACAACGGCATGATTCCCGGCCTGTCCGCCCATATGCCGGAGCTGATTGTGTATTCCGATGACAACGAATACGATGTTCAGACCTATATTCAGATTTACAACTGCATGGGCTTTTTGATGCAGGTGGAAATCGAGTATATCAATAAAGTTATCTGGAACGCCAAAAAACCGGTTATGACCATTAAATCTATGGCAGCAGGCCGCTGTTCACCTTTTGTGGGCCTTACCTTCAATTACGCCACCATTCGTCCCTGCGATATGGTAACGCTCGGCGCGTTCACTCCCAATGAGGTGCATGAGGATGTCGAAATTGCACTTGCCGCGATTGAACGGCGTCAGCCGCAGCTGGAGGGCAGAAACAGCCCTGCTAAAACGGAGATTATGCCCAAATGATCATTCGCCCGGCAATATTTGTTTCAGTACATGCAGAGGGATGCGCGCTTGATATCTGCGCGCATCCCTGTTTAAGTGATGCAAGAAAAGAAAAGATTACCCGTCTTACAACAGTAAACGGAAAAATTCAAAGTGCGTTAGCCGAGATTGCCCTGCTTTTGTGCCTGAAATATGCGAAGAAACCGTTTAAACAGGCTCATTACGAATATGGGTATAACGGCAAACCATTTTTATTGAACCCTGACGATGGCTTTATTTCGCTTTCTCACGCGGGTTTGACAGGAGCCTGCGCATGGTCGGAGAAACCGATTGGCATTGATATAGAAATGGAAAAACGGGATGTGGATAAAATTCGAAAACGGGTTGTATCCGCAGCGGATGATGAAAACATTTCTTTGATTTCGCTTTGGTGCATTAAAGAAAGCTATGTCAAAATGACAGGCGAGGGGTTATCAAGGCCTTTCACCACGCTTTCAGCAGCTGGCGGAAGGGTAAATGATCAGGAAGGAGCAGAATTAGCGAGGTATGCTTCCTTTTCCAAACACAATTGTTGTATGGCTGTATGCGCAAGAGGCGATGTGCAGATGCAGATGCATCATCTGCTTGTTTCAGATGCCCTGCGTGAGCTGGAGGCATAAAAAATCCTGACGTTCGTAAACGTCAGGGGTTTTTTTACAGAAGCTGGAAGGTGGTCAGCACAGCCTGAGCGACGTCAATATCGGTGTCAATGAATGTGAAGATAAAAAGCTGTGTTCCTGCTGCAAGGTAGAACTGATCAACTTTATGGTTCATGTATACGGCGCTGATGCGCAGCACACTGCTGAGTTCCGTTACCTTAAAGGAGCCGCTGTCTTCTGTAAGCTGGATGCCGGGATGGGAGAGAAGCAGTGTTTCCTGATAGCTTTCCATGTTATTGATAAGGCTTTCATTTGTGGTTCCCTCAGAGGGGCCATAAATAAGAACCAAGCTTTCGCCTGTGGGCGCCGCGGCAACCAGAACATCGTTTTGTGCGTTTACTGAAGAAATAATATCGCGCACGGTATAATAGTCCATAAACGCTTCGGCCTGTTCGATATAGGCTGCGGGAGAGTTTGCCCCAATCGGAGCCCATTCCTGCGGAACGCCTACATAGTAGTTACCGATTTCGCTTATATAGCCATGAAAGTACATTTGGCCTTCTTCAAGCTCAGCGGGGGTTGTGGCTGCGGGAGCTTCTTCGGAGTATGCAAATGCGCACAATACCAGACTCAATGCCAGAACAATAGAAATAAACTTTTTCATTACAGGTTCCCTGCTTTCCGTTTGCTAAAATCTGCTCCATAAAGAATAGCACAGATTGCGTTCAAAATCAACCGGAATTGCCCGTTTTTTCTTTTTCATGCCTGGTACAATAATGGCGTATCTGTGTGATTTTTCGGTGAAATAGAAACGAGAGCATTTTAAATGCGATAAAAAGCGAAAAGTACTATTCTTTGTGGAACCAAAATGTGTCAGCAGTCGTCCAATAGACAAATGAAATGGATGCGGAGGATAAAAAACATGAAAAAAAGCGTATCGATTCTACTGATACTTACGATGGTATTCGCATTCGTCCCCGGAGTGTCTGCTGCCGCGTGGGGCAGCTGGGGCGGCTGGGACAGTTGGGGAGGCTCCGGAAGCTACGACAGTTGGGGAAGCTATGATGATTGGGGCAGTTATGATCCGTACGGCTCCGGTGGATATTCCGTAACGGCTTCCACTCCGCTGTACAGCGCGTCTTCCGCTCAGCTGAACAACATTTATATTGCTGCGGGCCAGCTTGCCAGCATTGATGTGTATTACGGACAAATGTTCTCCTTCAACGAAACAGTCGGTCCCAGAACCGCAGAATATGGCTATAAGAGCGCCGTAAACGGACGCGGCGCAAAAGTTCGTGGCGGCGGCGTAGGCCAGGTTGCAACCACCCTCTATCAAGCGGTACGCCAGATTTCCGGCATTACCTATTATGAACTGGAAACGTGGAACGAGAGATTTGCACTGGACTACGTAGACAGCGGATACGATGCTGTAGTTGTGGATTACGCAAATAATAAAGATTTTACATTCCTTAACTATGCGGGAAATCTTCACATTGAAATGTGGACCAGCTACAGTGAATTGTTCTGCTCGATTACCGTTGGTTCAAACGGCTCGCAAAGCGGGAATATGATCGGCTACGCATCCATTCCCTTCTCCGGAACCAGCACCCTGAAAAATAACATCAGACTCGCTGTGAATCGGATTGACGGTACGCTCGTTCCCTACTACAATGAGTTTTCTTTCAACCAAACCGTCGGCCCCAGAACCGAATCGTACGGGTACGGATCGGCGATCAACGGACGCGGCGTATATGTCGTAGGCGGCGGCGTCGCCCAGGTTGCCAGCGTTTTGTATCTGTCGCTTAAAGATTTGAACTGCATTCAGTTTACGGAAAAAACGACCTATGGAAGCAAGTACAACCAGTCGTATGTGAGCAGCGCCAGCGACGCCATCGTGACCGATTATAAAGCCGGAACCGATTTCGCATTCCGCTACACCGGCTATAAAACGCTTCTTATCAATATGTATATAAATTCCGACAATACTCGCCTGATCTGCGAGATTTACGAACGTTAAACGGATAGACTACTGAAAAAACGCATAAATCAAGAGAGCGTAAACCCGGATAACCGGATTTGCGCTCTTTTTAGCTTAGGACGGATCGTCGATCATGATTCCGAGAAGCGATGAAAGCTGAATTGCCTGAAGCGTGGTAACGCGAGCTCCACGCAGCGAATCCAACGTTACCGATAAGCCCTGTATGTCGCAGCTAGTCAGGTTTACATTCTTAAGCGGTGTTCTCGCAATCTCACATCCATGCATTCGGCAGGTTGAAAAGAGAGATTCCTTTAAGCGAACGTCGCTGATGGACGCGGTTGAAAGATCGCATTCCTGAAAACTTGTGTTTGTTAGTTTGGAACCGTTCAAATTTGCATACTGCATGACGCACGATTGAAAATCTACGTGCAGCATTACATTGTCGATCATATCGATTCCTGTCAGACGGCAGTTTTTGAAGGCGCATTCGCGGAAAGTACATTTCTCAAACGGCAAATTCTGAAGATCGCAGCCGTCAAATATCGCATGGTGAAAGCTTACACCTTCGAAGGAGCATTGTATAAACGCACAGTTTCTGAATATGGCTTCGTTTATGGCGATTTTTCGGGCGTATACATCCTCGATCGCTTCGCCGGACAGTTCGACTCCTTCAATATCGATACCTTCGTCCATGGCATTTTGAACCTGTTCGGAAAAACGCAGCATTATCTGTCCTCCCGGATCCATACGCACATTTCACCGGTTCCGCGGTTGTTCCATGCGTAATAGGGGATAAGGGTAGCTGTGAATTCTGCCGTAACGGGGTCGTGATGATCTGTGTACAGCTCGTATTCGTCCCAGCCTGTTTCCAGCTCACGTATAGCCCTGCATTTGATAGCGGGGATTCCGCCAAGCGCTTCCAAGTGAACCTTGCTGAATTCAGCGTCCTTGCTGATTCGGATCAGATTCAGGTTCTTTCCGTTGTCAATTTCCTCCATGCAGTACACTACCGGGCCACGCTGGAAGGCGATTTTTCCTGCGTTGGCGCGAGCAAGGGGATGTGCACGCATGGCCATAACGGGCATGTCCATGGTAAACTCGATCCGGTCGCCCTCGGCCCAATCTCGGCTTATGTACAGGTATCCGTCTGCAAGAACGCTTTCGACGTTTTTACCGTTTACGGTGAGCGTGTAGGTCTTTACCCACGACGGCAAACGCAGAGCGATTGTGAGGCCGTTGAACGCCTTTTCAACGCATACGTGAACGCTTCCGTCCCAAGGGTACAGGGTGTCTACGGAAAGCTGCGCATTTCCGCCGGGCATATTCAGTTTGGCGGTGCAAGCGGTGTATAAGGCGAACAGTACGGTATTCTCGCGCGTATGGAATACATAGCCGGGAAGTGAAGAGATCAGGCGGGCAAGGTTCGGCGGGCAGCAGGCGCAGCCGAACCATTTTTGTCTATCGCTCTTTACGTGCGCAAACTGCTGATTTCTGCGGTTTCTTTCCGGCCAGGATTCCAGCGGATTTACATAGAAGAATCGATCGCCCGTTAACGACATACCGCTCACTGTGCCGTTATAGATCATCTTATCCATAATATCGCCGTATTCGCCCTTGGCTTCCAGACGAAGCATTCTGTGCGCAAAGAACATAAGGGCAATAGACGCGCAGGTTTCGCCGTACACAAGGTCGTTGGGCAGATCGTAGTCAAAGGTATATGCTTCGCCGAAAGCGGACTGTCCGACAGCGCCGGTGATGTACATCTGCTTGCGCGTGATATTCTTCCAAAGGTTCTTAAGCGCAAGGAACATTTCTTCGTCAAGGCTTTCGCGCGCGACGTCCGCCATACCGCAGTACATGTAATTTGCACGGACGCTATGACCAATGGCAGCCTTTTGCTCCCGAACCGGCTTATCGGCCTGATAGTATGCATTTCCCTGATATACGCTGTGATTCCAACCGTACTGACGTTTTTGACGGTCGGCTTCTACATTGAAATAATTGGGCGATTGACCGCGTTCGTCGATAAAATACTTTGCCAGCGCAACATGCTTTGGATCTTTTGTAACGTCGTACAGCTTCATCAGCGCAAGCTCAATCTCCTGATGGCCCGGATAGCCGCGCAGCTTGCCTTCTTCGCGGCCGAATGTATTCTGAATGTGATCGATAAAGCGCAGCATAATATCGAGCAGCCTGCGTTTGCCCGTCGCTTGATAGTATGCGACGGCTGCTTCCAGAAGATGGCCTGCGCAATACAGCTCATGATTATCGCGCAGGTTTGTCCAGCGATTTTCAATACCGCTCAGAATATAGAACGTATCGAGATAACCGTCTTCCAACTGCGCTTTTTCGAGAAGCTCTATTGTTTCATCTAGCTGTTTTTCAACTTCTTCATCCCATCGCCAGATCAGCATATGGGATGCCGCTTCAATCCATTTGGCAAGATCGCTGTCCTGAAATACAAATCCGCCATGCGCGTCATTGGAAAGGCGGGCGGCTGAGCGGAAATTGCGCATGCAGTAGCTGGGTGCAGCATCCGGTACCTGATCGTTAAGCGCCGCCCATTGATAGGGGATAATCCGTTCAGCCGTAAGGTCCATTAGCTCTTTGAAAAACGAATCGCGAATAACGACATCTTTGGCGTTTACCGGTTGTGTGAATTCCGCCTTATTCATTGGTATGCCTCCTCATTATTCGTCCGTAGTGTAGCAGGAAGTAATTTCACCGATAAACATGGTGTGAAAATCATGCTCGGGATAGGCGCGGCTAATCACTTCAGCATCCATTCGGTCGCCGGTCATCTCCTGAACGAGGCGCGTTTTGCATTCAATATGCAGCCCGCATTCCTTGACGATCGGAGCATTCACGGTTTGCGCTTTTTCACAGGAAATACCGTGGCCGGAAAACTTGTTATGATCCCTGCCGGATTCTGTGCCGGCAAATGCGAGAGCGTCCTTAAGGTTGTTTGTCGTAGGAATGCTGACTGTGAATTCGCCCTCTTTTAAAAGCATGTCGTGCGTATGCCTTTGCGGACGGACGACTGCCATGAACACGGGGCGGTTCCACATATAGCCGATGGAGCCCCAGCCGATTGTCATGGTATTGGGAACGTCTCCGTTAACAGTCAGAAATGCCCGACCTTTGGCGAGCGATTCGGTTGCAAATTGGATTGCTTCAAGATATGTTAATGCCTTCATGGTCTAACCTCCCTATGATTTCCTCGTTCATGATATGCCTATAGTAAAATGCATCGACATATTATGGCTTCAGCTGGTAAATGATGCATGCGTGCTGGCGCAGGTTGGCGGCGATATCCGGGCCTTCGATTTTGATTTCTTCATCCGTCCAAAGGTTAACGGCGGCTGTTACGGATTCCTCCGTAATCTCTGAAAGGTTTACCCGAACGGTTGCAGGTGCATCCGAAATGTTGAAAAGTGCGACAACGGGACGGCTTTCCTTATCAAGATTCGTCCACACGGCGTATTCCTCTGTTCTGGCGATTTGCCGGGCCTGATACGGGCTCTGCGTAAGGGGAAGGACGTTCGGATTTGTCAGCAGATTTTCGGTGAAGGAATCAAGCTTTGTCAGCTCGCCGCCCATCATCAAAGGCGCGCGGAAAATGCACCATAGCGTCATCAGTGTGTATTGTTCGTCATGAGACAGGTTTGACGGTATGCCGCCCTTCCACATTCTGAGTGTTCCCAGAGGAAGCATGTCCGCATCCGGCCAGCAGCCGGGCTGCACGTGCGTCTGCCACGCCTCGAGGCGCTGGAACATTGCCTTTACCGGCGGCCAGTCGTCCCACAGATCGTCGGTTATGCGCCACATGTTTGCGTATTTGGACAGATGCCACACATTATCGGTCTTTGCTGGGCCGGGGGAAAGGGAAAGCACCATTTCCCGGCCGCTTTTGTCTATGGCGTTTCGGATCATTTCGATATCCGCCTTGGCAGCATAGGAATCGTTTGCATTAAAATCGGTGCGGCAGATATCGTCCACCTTAACGTAATCAACGCCCCATTCGGCATACATTTTGAATATGGAATCGTAGTATGCCTGTGCACCCGGATGGTTTGGGTTTAGTCCGTACATATCCGTATTCCAACGGCACTCGCGGAAAGGAAGCGTAACCTCGCGCGCTGTATACCTGGTACCAAGAATCGGAAAATCCGAGTACACTGCCTGCCGCGGTATGCCGCGCATGATGTGAATGCCGAATTTGAGGCCCATTTCATGGATTTTTTCGGCAATCGCCTGAAAACCGGAAGGGAAACGGTTGTAAGCCGGAAGCAGTCGGCCGTATGTATCCATCGTCAGACGGGCATAGGCGTGATACTCTGTGCTGTCTGCAGAAGGTTCCGACCACTGAATATCGCAGACCACATACTCATAGCCAGTAGCAAGCAGTTTTTCCTTCATGACTTCCGCATTGGCTAAAAGCTGCTTTTCGGTAACGGATGCGCCATAACAATCCCAGCTGTTCCAGCCCATCGGCGGCGTGAGCGCGGCAAGGTCCTTTTGAATCATGTATTTTATCCTCCAATGTGATAGCCTTAACAAGGCTCATTCCTATTTGTTTTGATAAAAAAACCCTTCAAACATGCGTATAGTACCATAATACGCAGTTTGAAGGGGAATGTCAACTATAAGTGGAAGGGAGAAATGGCTTTCGACCCGGTCAGAACAAAATGATCAGGAACTGGGAAACCAGTACCACGACGATCAGCGCGATCGGATATGTGGCGGCGTAAGCAGAGGCTACATCCTCCGTTTTGGAAACGTTTATCAGCGTACCAAGTGCGGGGGTGGAAGTCATGCCGCCGGTGATGGAGCCCAGACTGTTAAGAAGGCTCAGCTTCAGAACATACTTGGCAAACAGGAAACCTGCAATCATCGGAATAAGCGTCATGAATACGCCGTAGAAGAAGTAGATGATTTCCAGATTCTGAATAAAGTTTGCGCCGCCTGCAACGCCTGCGCCGGTCAAAAACAGCATCAGACCCAGCTCGCGGAATACCTTTAATGTGGTCTCCATAGGCATGATGGATACTCTGCCGACTTTTCCGATATGTCCGAAAACAAGCGCAATCAGCAGACAGCCGCCGGTAGTGGTGAGAGAGAAGGTTGTGCCCGTAAGGCCGTCGCTTGTAAGCGGAATCTTCACCATGCCTACAAAGATGCCGATAATGGCAGCCAGCGCAAAGGGCATGAATCCAAAGGGATCCATGGTAATAAGGTTTTTGGTTTCAACCTTTTCAGAAACGTCCTTTACGCTGACAAGCTTTGCACGTTCCTCATCCATATTGGCCTTGACGATTTTCGGAAGCAGCTGAACAAACAGAACCACGCCGATGACGCCGAAAATGTACGCAATGCCGTTTCCGGCGGTGACAACATCCTCGTAGGCTTCGCCAACCGTGGCTTTGGCTGCGGAGAAAGCAGGTGTGGATGTGAGCGCGCCGGACAGAAGCCCTGTAACCATTGCCGTCAGATACTCGGGTTCGGTTGAAGAAGTCATGCGTCCAAACAGGATGCACAAAACGGCTGCAATACCGCCGGTTACAATGATTACCAGCCCCAAAAGCACATAGGATGTGAAATTCTTTTTCATGTTTCCAAAGAATTTCGGGCCAGCAATAAAACCAACCGATGTAACAAACAGGATCAGGCCTACGTTTTCAATGATCTTGAGCGCGTTTTTCGTATAGCCGGTCAGCTGTGCTTCCAGCGTATCATAGAACAGACAGCCGAAAACAAGCGAGACGATAAAGACGCCGGCCGTACCCAGAGAAACGCCTTTAATGGTAACGCGGCCAAGCAGATAACCTGCAGTCGCAATCGCAAATATGCAGAACATGAGGAACGTGATGCCGTTAATGGAGATCACGCCGTTAAAAAGAGTCATGAGGCATTCGACCTTTCAAGGAATTACTTTCTGCGATAGTCGGGCAGGAGCTTGGGCGAAAGGAGATCGGTTTCGATTCCGGCTTCACAAAGCTCTTTTTCAAATGCTTCTACATGGGACAGCGTCAGCGTACCGACTTTTACGGTTTTGCTCTTTGCTGCTGCATTTTTGCCGGCGTTTCTTCCAAATACGATGATATCCAGAAGAGAGTTGCCCATCAGGCGGTTCCTGCCGTGAATGCCGCCTACAGCTTCTCCCGCAACATACAGATTGCCAACCTCCGTGGTCATGCCGTCTTCGGTTATATCCAGACCGCCGTTCTGATAGTGCAGCGTCGGGTATACGAGGATGGGTTCCTTGCGGATATCGATGCCATACTTTTCAAACATGCGCATCATGGCGGGAATGCGCTTTTCGATGGTGCCTTCACCGCCGATTTTTTCGATCATCGGAGTATCCAGCCAAACGCCGAAGCCATTTTGGGTATCCACGCCGTTTTCACGGGTGGTGCATTCGCGAATGATGGAAGCGGGGGAAACGTCTCGCGTTTCCAGCGGATGCATGAAGGCTTCGCCGTTTTTATTGATAAGCTTTGCGCCGAGGGATCGGACCTTTTCGGTAACGAGCGCGCCGAAAATCTGCTCCGGATACGCTGCGCCGGTGGGATGATACTGAAGCGTATCGGCATACAAAAGCTTTGCGCCCGCGCGATAGCCAAGCACAAGACCGTCTGCCGTCGCGCCGTAATGGTTGGAGGTGGGGAAGCCCTGATAGTGCATACGGCCTGCACCGCCGGTTGCAATGACGACGGTCTTTGCGCGCGCAATCAGAATCTCGGCTGTTTCCATGTTGAGAAGCACTGCGCCGGCCGCGTTTTTGTTTTCATCCAGGATAATCTCGATGGCGCTGGTAAAGTCAACCACCGGAATTTCGCGGTTCAGAACTTCGTCGCGAAGCGTACGCATAATCTCGGCGCCGGAATAATCCTTTGCTGCATGCATACGTTTTCTGGAGGTACCGCCGCCGTGCGTGGTGACCATAACGCCGTTTTCGTCCTTGTCGAATTCCACACCGAGATCGCTGAGCCATTGGATGGCTTCGGGTGCGTCGCATACAAGCTTTCTGAGCAGTTCGCGCTTTGCGGCAAAATGGCCGCCGCCAAATGCGTCCACAAAATGAATCGCGGGGGAATCATTGGGCTTATCGGCAGCCTGAATTCCGCCTTCCGCCATCATGGTGTTGGCGTCGCCGATTCGAAGCTTGGTTACGATCATTACGTTTGCTCCGGCTTCGTGCGCTTCAATTGCAGCTGATGCGCCTGCGCCGCCGCCGCCGATTACCAATACGTCTACATCGTAATCGGGCGAAGAGAGATCAATCGCCTTTCCTGCAATACGGCTGTGCGCCTGAAGCATACGGGCCAGTTCCTTCGGAACCTTATCGCCCTTGTTCGGGCCGATGGCGAGGTTCTCAAACTCATCCTGTTTATAGTCCGGATGATATGCGGCCAGAAGCTGCTCCTTCTGTTCGGCGGTCATACGGGCGGGTTCCAGCGCGATATTTTTCTCTCTTGCTGCTTCCACTTTCTTTAGGGATGCCTGAAATTTCTCGGAATACATGAAAGCGCGCCTCCTTACTTCTCAATATCGCGGTTGTTATACAGTTCCTTCATTTCACTTACGGGTTTCTGCATCAACGCCTCGATCAGCTCGGTGAAGGTTCCGTTGTTGATTTCCTTTACGCGATCTTCCAGATGATCGCACTTGGGGGCAAGATACTTTCCGTTGATCCGGCGCGCAAGCATCGCTACCTGAGGATGAGAGATGCCTGCCGGACAGCGGGCGGAACATACGCCGCACATGACGCAGTCGAACGATTCCTCTGCGCAGGCTTCAAAGTCGCCTCTTTGCGCATACGCGATATACTGCATGACATTAAGGCTTTGCGTGCAGCTTTTCGTGCAGGCATTACAGCCGATGCATGCGTAGATTTCCGGATACAGCTGCATCATGATCTGTTCGGATGCAGAAACCTGATTGATGTCGTATACCTGCTTGACCAGAGGGAAGAAGGGAAGGGTTGCGATATACATGTTATCCTCAACCTTCGTCTGGCAGGCGAGACAGGATTTTAGCTCTCTGTCGCCCTTTATGCGGTATATCGTTGCGCATGCACCGCAGAAGCCGTTACGGCAGCCACAGCCGCGCACAAGCTGATAACCGGCGTATTCCATGGCGCACATGATGGTCAGGTTATCGGGCACCTGATACTTCTTTCCAAACAGAAAAATGTTGACCATATTTTCCATGCCGATTCTCCTTATCAATCAATACTCGTCCGGCAATTCATTCAGTTCATCCATGCGGAATACCGGGCCGTCCTTACATACGTATTTTGCGCCGATGTTGCAGCGGCCGCATTTGCCAATGCCGCATTTCATACGCAGTTCCATTGTGGTGTAGATCTGAGTTTTATCAAAACCAAGGGCGGTTAAGCCTTCCAACGTGAACTTGATCATGATGGGCGGGCCGCAGAGGATGGCGGTTTTATTGATGTCAAAATTAAGCTCTTTTACGAAATTCGGAACAAAACCAACATGTCCCGTCCAACCTTCCTGCTCACGGTCTATGGTAAGGTGTACGGACACATTTTCGTCCTTGCACCATTCGTCGATGATCTCCTGATAATCCACCAGATCGTTCATGGAGCGGGAGCCGTACACGATATCAATCTTCCCGTACCGTTCGGGGTAATGGCGGCAGTAATTGATTACCGAACGAAGGGGAGCAAGGCCGATGCCGCCGGCGATGAACAGAAGATCTTTCCCCTGAAACTCATCGTCCACCGGGAACGGACGGCCATAAGGACCGCGGATTGTAAGCTGCTGCCCAACCTCTGCCTGATGCAGCCAATCGGTTACACATCCGCACTTTTTGATGGAAAACTCCATATACTCGGTGTTGGTAGGAGAGGAGGTGATGGAAAACATCGCTTCGCCTACGCCCGGTATGGAAAGCATGGCGCACTGGCCTGGACGGTGATCAAACGGCTTTTTTCCGTCTGGCGTCAATACGCGGAAGGTTTTTACGTCGGGCGTGTCAATGCGGATGTCGGTGATCACGCCGAGCGTGGGGATCAGCATTTCCGCTCGATTATTCATCGTCTTTTCCTCCCAGCGCTTTCATTACCTTTACAATGTTCATCTGAATCGGGCAGCGTCCAAGGCAGCGTCCGCAGCCGACGCAGCTGAATAAGCCATCGTTGTTTTCGGGATAGTATACCAGCTTATGCATGAAGCGCTGACGGAAGCGCTCCAGCTGGCTAAGGCGCGGCTGGCCTGCGGACATCTTCGTAAATTCGGAATACATGCAGGAATCCCAGCAGCGATAGCGAATGACGCCGGAGGCAGTTACTAAGTCCTTGATGTCGTAGCACTGGCAGGTGGGGCAAACAAAGGTGCAGGTGCCGCATCCAAGGCATGCTTCGCTCAAGGTTTTCCACTCGGGTGCGTCAAAGAATTCTTTGGTCTTTTCACCGCCGAAGGACGAAGCATCGAGAGATGCAAGCGGAAGCTTCTTTTCAATTTTCCGGATGCTTTCAATCTGCCGGTCAACTTCATCGCCTTCGCAGGGTTCGACGAGTTCATGAATCAGATGGAGCAGCTTTTCTCCCTTTTCGGTATGGAATGAAAGGTATAAGCTGTCTGTTGTTTTATGACAGGTTACATCGCCCTCCGGATTCGCCTTGTCGATTCCAAAGGTATGGCAGAAGCAGGTTTCGGTCGGACGCGTACAGGCGACGGAAACAATGATTGCATGCTCCCGGCGCGATGCATAATAGGAGTCGGGAACATCCTGAAGGAATACTCTGTCAAGAATATCAAAACTCTTTACATCGCAGGCGCGAACGCCGAAAATGACAAAATCTTCGGATTCTCTGCGGGTGTCGATAATCTCGATGTTCTTTCCGGATACCTTGAATTCTACCAGATCTTCCGTTTGGGGGAAGAAAAAGTCCTTGGGGCTTCTGACAGTGTTGAGCGCTTCCGACCACTTTGCGCCCTTTTCCCATTTTTTGTACTCGCTGTCTCCGGCAGAGTTATCCTGAGGCAGATAGAGGGCTAAGGATGCGGCAATCTTTTCAAATGCGAGATCGATTTTATCAAGAGAAAGTCTGTACATATGCTCATTTCCTCCCGTCAAAAATCTGTCCCGGTTCGATATCGGCTTCTGTGTAATCAACCAGCGGCGCACGGGAGCCAACCTCCAGGCCGGCCTGGTATTCGCCGTAGAATGTGTCAATATCGCTGATGAATTTTCGGTTCAGCAGATGCAGAGGAATTCTCTGCGGGCAAACGCGCGAGCATTCGCCGCAATCCGTGCAGCGTCCGGCTACATGGAATGCGCGGATGATGTGAAACATCTTTTCTTCAAAGCTGTTTGCGGCGGCTTTGTTTTCAACGCCGGATTTTGGATTGTCAAACACGCACTTTTCGCAGGTGCAGGCGGGGCATACATCGCGGCAAGCGTTGCAGCGGATGCAGCGCGAAAGCTCGTTCTGCCAGAATGCGTAGCGCTCGTCGGGCGTCATGCTTTCAAGTCTGTGAACTTCTAAGAACCGGTCGCCTTCGGGTATATTCTTGTCTTCTGACAGGATTTCGTCAAAGTTGGCGTTCGCCGTACCCTTGCAGAACAGGCACTTTTCCAGACGAACGGCCCTTTTTTCAATCCTGATCGGCGCATCCTCATAGATGGTGGAAATGAGGAAGCTGCTTTCATCCTCATCGATTGCGCTTATGCCTTCGCCTGCGATCTGCCTGATTTTGTTGATGTCTGCCATACCCTCGCAGGGTACGGAGATGGCGTATACGTTTTCACGGCGAATTCTGTGCTCGGTCAGCAGCTGATTGAAACTGTAGCTGTCGCAGGGCTTCAGGAATACCAGTATTTTGCCGGAAAACTTGTTTGCGTATCGCAGCAGATACTTGGATACGTTTGCAGACGAAAAGCCGTTCCAGATAAACCCTTTGCGGATTTCATCGGCGCTTTCAAACAGGGCGGGAGTTACGTCATAATCAAACTCACCTTTTTTCCAGCCGATAAGCGCCTGTACCTTGCCTTCGTTTAAAAGAGAAACTGCTTTTTCGGCAAGCGCTGCCTGCGTTATTTTTTGCATCGCAGATCCTCCAATCTCTTGTTTTCGCCGAGGGAAGCGACCTTTTCGGCGAAATCGTTCATAGTAGCGGCAAATTTTGCACCCTCTGCTGCGGAAACCCATTCCACGCGCGTGCGATCTCGCTCAATGCCTAGGTAGTCGAGCATGGAGAAAAGCAGCGCCATGCGGCGGCGGGTGTAGTAGTTGCCGGAAGTATAATGGCAGTCGCCTGGATGACAGCCACAGATAATCACGCCGTCTGCGCCGCGCTGAAAGGCGCGCAGCACGAACATCGGGTTTACGCGGCAGGAACAGGGCACGCGGATGATTTTGACATCCGCCGGGTAGCTTAAGCGGTTGCTGCCGGCCAGGTCTGCACCTGCGTAGGAGCACCAGTTGCAGCAGAACCCCACGATCAGGGGCTTATATCCGTTTACCTGCATATTGCATCCACCTCCGCTATGATCTGCTCGCTCATAAAGCCCTTAAGATCCATGGCGCCGGACGGGCATGCTACCGTACATGCGCCGCAGCCCTGACATACGGCTGAATTTACCTGCGCTACACGGCGCAGCTGAATGCTGCGGTCGGGCATGCGGAATTCCTTTTCTATATAGGTGATTGCGCCGTAGGGGCATACGCGTTCACAGGAGGAGCAGCCGTTGCACATCCACTCATCGGATGAGGCAACGCAGGGGTTTCCGGTAAGTTTATCCTTCACCAGAAGACCGATGACCTTGGAGGCGGCTGCGCCTGCCTGAGCTACGGTTTCGGGAATATCCTTCGGGCCCTGACATGCGCCGGACAGGAACACGCCGGCAGTCGGGCTTTCAACGGGACGAAGCTTTGGATGCGCTTCTGTGAAGAAATCGTTGGTGTCCATGCTTGCGGTGAGCATGGTTGCCAGCGGACGGGCGGAGGCGTCCGGTTCGATGGCAGCCGCCAGTACAACCAGATCTGCGTCAATATGAAGCTGCTTGTTGGAAATCAGGTCGGACGCCTGTACCTTCAGCTTTCCGCCTTCGGGAGATACTTTTCCGACCATGCCCTTCACGTAGTGTACGCCGTATTCTTCAACGGCGCGCCTGTAGAACTCGTCAAAGTTCTTGCCCGGCGTGCGTACATCGATATAGAACACGTATACCTCGGTATCCGGGTATTTATCGCGCGTGAGCATGGCGTGCTTGGCAGTGTACATGCAGCAGATTTTGGAGCAATACTCCTTGCCTTTTTCCGCGCAGGAATCGCAGCGGGAGCCCACGCACTGTACAAACACGATGGTGTGGGGATGTCTTCCATCGGACGGACATATCAGCTTTCCAGCGGTGGGACCGGCGGCGTTTGTCAGGCGTTCAAATTCAAGGGATGTGATAACATCCTTGGACTGACTGTAGGCAAACTCATCGAACTTGTCCATCGAAATGGGGTTATAGCCGGTGGCGACGACGATTGCGCCGTATTTCTCTTCGATCAGTTCATCCTTTTGCGTGTAATCAATTGCTCCGGCGGTACAAACGCGTGCGCAAAGGCCGCATTTTCCGTTTTTCAGCATGTTGCAATGCTTGGGATCGATGGTTGCAACCTTCGGAACCGCTTGGGCAAAGGGAATATATACCGCGCGGCGGTTGTCCATACCCAGATTGAATTCGTTGGGGATTTTCTTCATCGGACACTTTTCCGTACAGGCGCCGCAGCCGGTGCAGATATCTTCTTTTACATATCGGGCTTTTTTGCGGATGGTAACATCGAAATTGCCGACAAAGCCCTGCACCTTCTCTACCTCGCTGTAGGAGAAGATGCGGATATTTTCGTTTTGCGCAGCGTCCACCATTTTGGGCGTCAGTATACAGGCGGCGCAGTCCAGCGTGGGGAAGGTTTTATCCAGCTGCGCCATTTTTCCGCCGATGGTGGGCTGTTTTTCTACAATATCTACTTTAAAACCGGCGTCTGCAATGTCAAGCGCCGTCTGTATACCGGCAATGCCGCCGCCGATCACCAGAGCGCGCTTGGTAACGGGGGATTGACCGGGGGTCAGGGGTACGTTCAGGTTTACTTTGGCTACGGCAGCCTTTCCAAGGATGATTGCTTTTTCGGTGCCCGTTGCCATGTCCTTATGCACCCAGGAACACTGTTCGCGGATATTGGCAATTTCAACCATATACGGGTTGATTCCCGCCTTCGCTGCTGTTTTTCTGAAGGTAGCCTCATGCATGCGGGGAGAGCAGGAACAAACGACGATGCCCGTCAGCTTGTAATCCCGCACCGCGTCGATAATGATGTTCTGGCCCGCCTGAGAGCACATGTACTGGTAATCGGTGGAAAAGACAACGCCGGGCTCGGTTTTCAGCGCCTCGGCAACTGCATGAACGTCGACCGTGCCTGCAATATTGCTTCCGCACCAGCATACGAATACGCCAATTCTCTGCATACGTCTTCTCCTTTCCTATTTCGTATATTTTCTGAATGCACTGACGATGGCCTGCTGGGGCATGTCGTCGTCAAGAAGCAAGGGGATATCATTTGGCGTCAGATGGTTTGATCCCGCCTTACGGATGGCCTGAAGCCGTACCGCTTCGACAAGCTTTGCGGGCTGAACGCCCCTTGGACAGCGGTCGATGCAAGCGAAGCAGGACAGACAGCGATAAATGGATTTTGAATGGATCAACGTATCGATATCGCCGCTTTCAACCATATACACAAACTCGTGCGGATGGTATTCCATTTCATCATATGCGGGACAGGTAGCGGAGCATTTGCCGCATTTCATGCATTTTCTTACGTTTACCTGACTGATCCGGAGGATTTCCTTTTGAAGATCGGTGTTTTTCATCACTGATTCTCCTTTACGCCGAGCGCTTCAGCGAGCAGCTCCGTAAAATAGACGACGGGGATGGGGGATTGGTTCTTGACCAGATTGTATTTGCACAAGGGACATGCGGTAACAATCATATCAGCTCCGGCTGCTTTTGCACTTTCAAACACACCTTCACTTTTTTTGCGGCCAAGCTCCGGGCTTTCCAGAGCAATATAGCCGCCGCAGCATTCGTTTCGGGCGGGGTAATACACCGGAGAAGCGCCCACCGCGCGGATCAAAGCCTCGAAAATGGAAGGATTTTCCGGATCGTCCATCTGCATTACGGAGTTCGGGCGGAGAAGCAGACATCCATAATAAGCGGCAATCTTTTTACCGGCCAACGGACGAATAACCTTTTCGCGGATTCTGTCAAAGCCCACCACATCGCGGAGCATTTCAAGATAATGGTATACCTTGGCGTCGCCCGCATAGCCGCCGTCCGCAGCCATATATGCATCGACGCGAGCTTTGAATGCGGGATCTGCATTCAGCTGATGATTTGTCTGCTTGATCACATTGTGGCATGCGGAGCACACGGTGACCAGCGGCTGATTGTGATCGGCTGCGTCCTTAAGCGCACGAACGGAAGAAAGTTTTGTGGCGATCTCGTCGCTGGCAGTTGTAAAAACGCCGCCGCAGCACTGCCATGCGTCGATTTCGATCATTTCAATACCGAGCGCCTCCGCGCTTTTTCTTGCGTACAGATCGAGCGCTTTGGCCTTGTTTTTGAGCGTGCAGCCCGGGAAATAGCGTACTTTCATGGTATTTGTCTCCCTGTCTGGCATGTTCTTTTATTACTGGATGCGAACGTTTTTCAATACGGCGCGAAGACTGTCGGCGCTTGCGTGAAGAAGCTTCAGCTCCTCATCCGTCAGGGGAAGAAGGAGCTTGCCGTTTACATGCTTGCTGCCCAAGGTGTTTACGAGGCTCAGGCAGATGTCTGAAAGACCGTATTCGCCGTTCAGCATGGTGGATACGGTGAGCGTTGTATCAAGTCCGCTTAACAGGCACCTGCACAAATAGCACACCGACGTGGAAACGGCGTAATAGGTTGCCCCCTTCTGCTGAATGACGCGCGCGCCGGATTTTTTGACATACTCTTCTATTTCTGCGCGGTTGAGCTCCGGCAGAGGGCCTTCGTCGCGCCGGATGCTTTGCCTGTAAACCTCAACCGGAATATTTGATATGTTCACGTGCGACCAGGGGATAAAGGAGGAATCTCCGTGCTCGCCCAATACGTATGCGTGTACGTTTTTCTGATTAATGCAATAGGCTTCCGACAGCTTGGCACGAAGGCGCGAGGTATCAAGAATTGTGCCTGAGCCAATGATGCGGCTTTCCGGGATACCGGAGTTTTTGCAGAAGACATAGGTCAGAATATCAACGGGGTTGCTGACGATAATGTAGGTCGCGTCGGGCGCATAGCGCGTGATCTGAGGGGTAATAATGTTTAATATGTCAATATTGATCTGCGCCAGATCCAGACGCGTCTGCCCGGGCTTTCTGGCAACGCCGCAGGTAATGATAACAATATCGGAGCCGACGGCGTCCTCATAATCGCCGGCATAGATATTGCAGGAAGGGCAGAACGGCGTACCCTGACGAATATCCATCGCTTCGCCCAATGCTTTTTCACCGTTAATATCGATCATGACAATTTCAGGCACAAGGCCCTGTATGGTAAGGGTATAGGCGATGGTGGAACCGACGTTGCCGCTTCCGATAATCGTGATTTTGTTCATGGTTTAGCTCCTTTTTTATTCCGATTCCTGCTTAATACCGATATCAGGAAGGCTGTTTTTTGCATTAAGAGCAGATGCAGAATTATCGCTATATATTGAATGCTTTTTATATCGGATCAATTGAAGTATATCAGAATCCATGCATAGTGTCAACGATAATGGCTTCTGTCTGAACCGCTATATTGTAGCATATTTTGATTGCGGTTAAGGGTGCAAAAGTGTTGGGAGTTTTGGAAAAAACACTCCAATTTTGCGTTATTTCTTTATAAAATCAAGCGAAGCTGCAGACCTCTGAGAGAACGCATGCAAAAGCAAACGGGTAACCGGAAGAACGAAAAAACGGATACGCATGTGCGAATCCGTTGAAGACATAAGCTATTTACCGTTTTTAAAGGTCTCAATCAGGCGGGTTACATGGCCGTTGGTTTTCTTAAGCGCTTCTTTTGCACTTTCAAGATCCATACCGGTTTCCTTCATAACGATGGCGCACTTGATGTTGCCATCCGCTTCCTGCAGGCGGCGAACCGCTTCCTCGCGCTCCACATTCATCGCCTTCATGGCAATTCTGACCGAGCGATCGCGAAGCTTTGTGTTGGTTGCGCGTACGTCCACCATAAGGTTTTTATAGACCTTGCCCATCAGAACCATGGTAGAAGTGGAAATCATGTTCAGCGCCAGCTTGGTTGCGGTACCGGCGCGAAGGCGCGTGCTTCCGGAAAGTACTTCGGGGCCTGTCTGCATTTCTATGGCAATATCCGCATAGCCGGACAGCTTGGTGTTTTTATTGCAGCACATGGAAACAGCCAGCGCGCCGACTTCTTTTGCGCGTTCCAGCGCACCGATGCAGTAGGGGGCTGTGCCGCTTGCCGATATGGCGATAACAACATCCTTTGCATTTACAGAAAGCTTGTCAAGGTCGCTCTTGGCCAGGTTACTATCGTCCTCTGCGCCTTCAATGGCGTTTCTGAGCGCGCCGTCGCCGCCCGCGATGATGCCGACAACCATGCTGCTGTCAACGCCAAAGGTTGGCGGACATTCGGAAGCGTCGAGTACGCCCAGTCTGCCCGACGTACCTGCGCCAAGATAGATAATTCTGCCGCCTTCGGGAATGCGCTTTGCAGCTTCTTCAGCGGTTTGCGAAATGGGAAGAAGCGCTTCCCGTACGGCGGTAAGCGCGCCTGCGTCCAGTTCGTTCATCAATTGAGCGATTTCATATGCCGAAAGGCGGTCGAGCGCCTCGGTGCGCGCATTGGTTTTTTCGGTATCCAGAATACTGTAATCCACGGTATTTCCTCCTTTAGGGTTTATCGGTAACCTTTGATAAAGTTTTCGCGGAAGGATTCGGTAACGGGGATGGAAGCATTTCTCGCCGCCTTTGCAAGCGCGCCGTATACGGGCGCTACGGTCGGACGCTGCATGATGATATTGTTCCTGTCTTCTCCAAGCGCGTCCTGAACCATATTGAAAAATACGTCGTTATTGATCAGTCCTCCGGATACCACGCATACCGCCGGGCGCTTTTTTACCCAGACGAGACAGGCAGTCAGGTGATCGCGAAGGGCATTGGCGGCATTTTGAATAATATCCGTTGCAATGGGATCGCCATTTAGAAAGGCCTCAAATGCGAGATAGGCGAAGGATGCAATATAGCGCTTTCCTCCCGCGTAAATCTTCGGAATGGCTTCGCGGAATGAAGTTTCAAGCTTTTCCAGGCACATGTTCATGAGCATGGTCTTTTCGCCGCGGCCGTCGTATGCGCGGTATGCGGCGCGAAGCGCATCTGCGCCTACGCGAAAGCCGCTGCCGGCGTCGTCAACCAGATAGCCCCAGCCGCCAACCTGATGGAATTCGCCCTCCGACAGAACAAAGGACGATGAACCCGTGCCGGAAATCAGCGCGATGCCGTCGCCCGTATCGGATTCGCCGTACAGCGCGTTGAACGCATCGCTTCCATTGTCCACAAACTGCGTATTGGGTAAGAGCTTTACAAAGAACTCGTGAAGCGCTTTGCTGGTTTCGGTATTGGCGCTTCCGGCAATTCCTGCGTACATGCTTGTAAGCGGCGTTTCAAGCCCGGCATATGGTTCAAGCAGCTGCCTGAGCTGCGCTTCAAGCCGCAACTGCGCTTCCGGAATGCCCAGATCCGCCGGGTTGGAGCCAAGCCCGGTTACAGTGTTTAGAACGGTTCCGTCGGCTTTTGTTAGGCACAAGGCAGTCTTGGTTCCGCCGCCGTCAATACCAATCAGCATAATATCCTCACTCCTTCATATCTACTATATTTTACACAAATGATGGAAGAAAAGCAATAGAAAACGCGTTTTTGCTATGAGAAGGGTGTGCTTTTTACCGGAATATGTGGTATAATGATTGAAACCTATTGCGCATATGCGCTTGACGAAACGGGAGGAATGCAAAATGGCGAAGAATCGCTTCTCCGCGAAAAGAAACTCTATGTTCACCAAGAATCCGGATGTACTTCCGTTTTTCAGTATTCATCCGAAGACCAAGGTGGGTTCGATTATTCGGATTGCCGTGTCTGTTTTTGTGATACTTATGGTAATTCTGGCATTTTTGAGCTCCAGAGGCCTGATGATGATCTGGCTGAATAAAATCAACTTCCTGATTTATGTTGTTCCGATTTCGGGCATGTTTGCGCTTTTGATTGTCGCTTTGTTTAAACGTATGAAAACCACCTTTGGGCGTATAGCCGTTCCGGGTATGCTTGCGTTTTTCATATTCAGTGTGATTATGACCCTTGCAACCGCATTTTCCCAGTTCAACAGCTTTGCCGCCATTCCCAAAGCCATGCTTGAAAGCGAGGGGCATGATTTCGTCATACTGAGAGAATGCATTGATCCGGCAGATACGGAGTACCAGACGATTACCAACAAGGACGGCACGCAGGAGGTTGTGGTAAAGAACTACAACAAGCGCATAGACGCGCATTTGTTCACCGTGCGTGTTCCCAAAAGCGTCGAAGGGGAGACCTATGAGATTACCGGCGAAATCCGTCTGCCCAGCGCAAGCTATGTAGAATACAACATCGATGGCGAATGGACGGATGCCGATACGCTCAGAATCTTTATATCGAAGGATTCCAGCGGCCTGGGAACCGGTGAAATTACCGTTGATTTTACCCCCGGCGAAACCAAAGCCGAATCGCCTGCGGCATACGAAAACGCGCTTTATAAAAGCATGTATACGAGTCCCGACGGAAAACGGGATGTATACCTGTATCGCCAGGACGATTATATGTATCAGAAGGTGCCTTCCTATCTCAGCATGGAGGAACAGGATTTTGTTCAGGCGTACATTGCATTGCCTAGGACGCTGTTCATTTTTGCCAAGACAAATGTAAGAAGCGAGGGCGCGATTCTGATTGAACCGTACGGCACGCTCAACGGTTTTCAGGTAGAATGGCTGGAAAAAGACAGCGTTGTTCGCTTTACAGCCACTGAGGACAGCGTTGGCGCAACGGGAGAAGTAGTGGTATATCTGAAAGAAAAGGCGAACGCGCAAAGCGGAAATACCCCGGCACCTGCCGAAACGCCCGCTGAAAATGCGGAAATCAGCAACTGAATGCCTGTAATGAAAGATGAAAGCCTGTGCGCGAAAAAACGCGCAGAGGCTTTTTGTGATTTTTTTACCAGCCGTATTTGTCGTAATGAGGCTCGATGATGGTTTTGTTGTAATCGTTTCCGCCGGGGAAGTTGGCGCTTTTGAGAATGCCGGGCGTGAGTCCCTTATTGAGCAGCTCTTCTACTGCAACGCTCGTCATGCTCCAGAGGATATAGTCGCTCGCGATACCGCTTGCAGCGGCATAGGGAGCCTCAATGCCCTCTACTTCCATCATGCCCTCTGCAGCGGGCGCGCAGTTGTCCATGACAATGTCGACCATTTCATACAGTTTTTTGCCGGAGGAATGAACGGCGTCGACCTGCGTGGCATATTTCATGGAAATGAACGCGATTACGTGTATTCCGAGTTTCTGTGCTTCATAGGCAAGGTCCACGACCGCCGCTGTGCGTCCGGAAACGGAGGAAACCATTAAAACGTCTCCGGGGCGGATTTTGCTGCGCTTCAGCGCATACTTCGCCAAGCCTTCCATATTGTTTGCATCCTCGTAGGTGTTCGGGCGCTCGCGTCCATTCTGCTCTACATCCAGCTTCCAGGAAAAATGCTTGTAGAAGATAGGGCCGCCGCCGCGGTAAATAACGTCGTTTTCAATGGAGTGGCAGATTCCGCTTAAGAATACGCCGCCGCCGTTGGCGATGGTATCGGCGATGAGCTTTCCTGCTTTAATGATATTGTCCTTCTGGGTTTCACGGACTTCCTTAAGAAGGTCGTCAACTCTTTTCTGATATCGTTCGAGAAGCATGATGTTTTCCTCCTTACATGTAGAAGATATGATCGCCATAGGCTTTTAACATTTCCTTGTTGTGCTCGTCGCCGCCGTCCACATTTGCGGATACGAATACGGGCGCGACCGCGCCGGCTTCCGTAATCATGGCTACAGCCTGCGCCATCATGGCGTTCAGAAGCGCGGCAGCAACGGCGGTGGAGGTGGGGGCTACCTTCTCGGGAACGCCTGGAATGGTAATGGCGGCGTCGCCTACGCAGCCGCAGTTGTCAATGACTACATCGCCGACTTCATACAGCTTCAGACCGTCGGGATGTCGGCTGGTCACGGCTTTGGACATTTCAAGGTTGGTAAGGACAATGACTTTTGCGCCTTTTTCTTTTGCGCGAAGCGCTACGTCGGTGGATACGTTGTTGCGGCCGGATACGCTGTGAACAATGATAACATCCCCTGCACCAAGCGGCTGTCCGTCTACGATCACGCGTCCGTAATCGCGCATACGCTCCATCTGGCTGGTCATCGTAGCGGGATCGACGTCAAGGCACAAGCCGGGCGCGCGTACGGGATTGATGGTGGCCATGCCGCCGGTGCGGTAGTACAGTTCCAGAATCGGCAAACAGGCATGGCTGCAACCAAAACCAAAAATGTTGTGGCCGGTAAGCGTAGCTTCCTTCATCAGCTCTGCGCCTTTCATAAGGGCTTCTTCCTGAGTATCGAACGCTTTGTCGATCACTTCCTGAAGGGCCATGCGGTATTCGCGTATTGCATTCATGGGCTACATCCTCCATTCATAAGCCGGGAAGGCAGCCAGGAGCTTATCCTTTGCTTCTTCCGGCGTAAGTCCTTTGTCCAGCAGATACTTTATGGGACCTGCAATGACATGCTCAAACCACGGGCGGTGAACCTGTATGCCGGGATATTCTTCTTCGAGGCAGCGTTTGAATTCGTCAAACATCGGCTGATACGCCTTCCATGCGCCGCCGCAGGTGACAATATGCTTTGCGTATTCGGGATACTTTTTCAAAAGGGAACTCGTTTGCCTTGCCAGCGCCTGTCCGCCGCGGATAAATGCGTCGATGCACGGTTTGTCGCCGGCTTTTGCGGCTTCCGCAACCATGGGCAAAAGTCTGCCCAGCGTCTGAAACGGCGCGGGGGTGGAATAAATGTATCTTACAAGGCTTTGAGGGAAGCCGTTTGCAATATCAAGGCGTTCTTTGATCATGGCAGTCAGCATGGTTTCTTCGCCCCAGCCCTGTGCATATTTGACGGCGTTCTGTACGGCCAATCGCGCCATCCATACGCCGCTGCCCTGATCGCCAAGGATTGCGCCCACTCCGCCTACGGCGTCGTGCTCGTTATTGGGACCTACATACAGCGCGTCCGAGCCCGTTCCGGCGACGACGGCGATGCCGCATTCCATGCCGTGCCCTGCCAGCAGCGCGCCTTTGCCTTCGCCCAGAGGCATTGTTTCTACAACCGGAATATCCGGCTGAAGGCAGGAAACATAGTCGGTGATGTTTCCGAAGGTGTTATATATACAATCGATTTTTTCGGGAGGATTTCCGGCAAACAACGCATCAAAACACGCGCGAATCTGCTTTAAGCATTCTTCGTGCGGCGAAATGGTACCGTTGATTCCTTTGGCCTGAGCCGTGCCCAAAAGCGTGAGGTTTTCGTCAAACCATATTGCGTTCAGTTTGGTACCGCCGCCGTCAACGGATATGAAATTCATATTCATTCCTCCTGACCGATAATTTCAGGCTCCGGTGATGGATCGTTTGGGTTTAAATCTGTTACAGGGTGTATTTTGCGCGTTCGCCTCCGATCAACGCGGGGCGTGTGCGGGCGCAGGTCAGATGTGCGCAGCCGATTTTATCGAAAGAGAGCCGAACGGGTACTGCTACGCGCTTAAGATGCATACCGATCAGCGTTTGCCCGATGTCAATGCCTGCGTCGGCAGAGACGCTTTCGACCAGCACGGGATCCGTCATCATGCGATAGGCAGCGCTTGCGCAGCTGCCTCCCGCTTTCGGATGGGGAACGGCGGAAACGATTTCAAGCCGATTCTCCTCCTGATAGGCGCGCTCTACCACGAGCGCGCGGTTTAAATGTTCGCAGCACTGAAAGGCCACGGCAAAGCCCTCCTGCCTTGCGGCGTCTATGCATGCCCGCGCAACCTCGCTTCCAAGCTCAGGCGCGGAAGCATGACCGATAACGCCGCCGTCGATTTCGCTGGTAGAACAGCCTATGACGAGCAGCCTGATTCTTCGAAACGCTGCGTTTTCAATATGGTTTATGCCGGAAACAACGGCAAATACGTCGCTGTAAACGCTCATGGCTACACCTTCTCCAGTTCAACCCAGTCGTTTATGAGGCTGGATTCCTGGATGGCCTTTACCAGATTCAGCGCCGGGAAAGCGCTTTTTCCGTCAATCTCAAACGGAATGCCCTTTTGTATGCAGTCATACAGCTTTGCAATCTGAATCTTGTGGCTGCTGCCCCAATAGCTCTTTTCGCCAAGGTGCTTTGCGCCTTCGCCGTTTACAACAAGCATCGGTACGCCGACCTCCACCTTCATAAGCTTTTCTGCAAGCAGCTGATAGGTGGCGTTTTCAAACACGAGTTCCAGCATAATCGGCGCGTCAATTCCGTAATTGTTGGTTGCATGGAGTACGCCCTTTGCGCCGGATTCGTATTCGAATACGGCGTGGCAATTGTCTTCAACTTCAATGGAATCCCTCAAAAGATCGGTGGAGATATGACCCAGCACGCGCTTGATCGGACCGCCCAGATAGGAAAGAAGATCCAGCGTGTGAATTGCCTGATTAATCAGCGTTCCGCCGCCCTCGGTCTCAGTCTTGCCGCGCCAGCCGCTTTCCGTATAATAGGGTGCTTCGCGATGCCAGCAAATGGATGCGCGCGCGCAGATGAGCTGGCCCGGCGCACCGGAATCAATCATTTCCCGAACGGCGACGGTAGATTCGTTATAGCGGTTCTGGAAAATGACATTCAAAGTGCCTTTTGAATGCTCGGCGGCTTCAATCATCCGCTTTGCGTCTGCCATGGTTGTAGCCATAGGCTTTTCGGTCAGCACATGTTTGCCGTATTCCAGTGCCTTTATTGCCATGGGCGCATGCAGATAGTGGGGAGTAAGAATGTGAACAACGTCAACATCATCCCTTTTTATCAGCTCTGTCCAGTCCGTTGATATAAACACGTCGCCGATTCTTTTCTGTGCAGCCTGAAGCCGTTCTGGATCAATATCGCATATTGCAGTGATCTTTGCGTTTTCCATATCCATTACGGCGGGGATATGCACGCTGCTGATGCTGCCAAGTCCGATAATGCCCACTCGAAGAAGGTTGCTCATGTAAGTCACGCTCATTTCTCGATATTTTTAAATGTGTACATAGCGATCGATGCTGCTACAGAAAGGTTGAGCGAATCGATTTCATCGCTTTGCGGGATCTTTACGCATTGTCCGTATTTCTGAAAGCCTGCCGGCAGGCCGCTGGCTTCGTTTCCGAATACCAATGTGTGAATCTTTGCGGCGCGTTTTGCCGCATCGTTTAAGGGAATTGCGCCATCCAGCATGAACAGATAGATTTCGCGGTTCGGAAAATCCTGAAGGTATTCGTCGAAGGTGTTGTATACATGTGTGTTCAGGCGGAAGAATGCACCCATGGATGCACGGAGTACATGCGGATCGAAAGCGTCCACTGCGGGACGTATGATCGCCAGATCCTTATAGCCGAAACCGAGCGCCGCGCGGGCTGCGGTTCCAAGGTTTCCGCCGTCTGAAATCTGACAGAAAACCGCGTGGTTTCGGTTGTCGGACAGATTCAGCTGGTATTTTTCAAACACGATGGCGGCAAAGCAGTTATCCTTTTTCGATTCGCGCTTCAGCACCCGCTCGGCCATTTCCTCGCGGATTCCCAGCTCCTTTGCGCGCCTTCTGAGCTTTTCTACACCGTCATTTCCGATGCCGGACGGGTGCAGAAGCAGGCGCTGCGCGCATTCGGGACGGCTGTCAAGCAGTTGATGACAGGGGAACAGGCCCAGACAATAGCTGTAGGGGAGTTGTTTATCATACGCTTCTAGCTTAGGCATCAATCTTCTCCTCAAGATAGCTGATTCCGGTGATCCGTCTCAGCTCCGTCATAATTTTCAGAACCTGTATTGTATCTTCATGCGGCATAATATCGGATTCCGTTTTACCGTTCCTTATGCATTCTGCAGCATGCTCAAACTGATGATAATGTCCTTCGTTTTCCGGATCAAACGTGTAATCCTCTGCTTTTCCGCCAACAACAACCCTGTAGCGCGTAGCATGCCAGAAATCGGGAATCTCTATATATCCTCTGGTTCCGTAAATCGCGGCGCGGGAATCGGTCATGGTATCGACGGCGGAAAACAACTGCGCGCATGCGCCGTTTTCCCATGAAAGCTGAAACGCCATGCTTCCGTCAACGTCCGTCGGAGTTTTAACGACGCTGACGCAATCGATTTTTGCGTCGTTTCCAAGAAAGCGCATGGCGAGGTTCAGGGGATAAACGCCTACATCCATAAGCGATCCGCCGCCAAGACTGCGTTTGAAAATTCGGCTTTCGGGATCAAAAGCATTTGCGTAACCAAAATTGCCTGTGATTAAGCGAATATCGCCGAT
>JAZSRC010000045.1:0-3126 GCA_045538305.1 Clostridia bacterium
GCCGCAGGATGCGGCGGCGATAATTTTTGAACTAAAGTAGAGAAAAGGTCGTTCCCCTTATGTCCTGATGGATTCCGGAGGAACGGCCTTTTATTTTTTGGCTGTGATTACTCGGCTTTGTCAAGCTCCACGTCGATTACGGGAAGCGCTGCGCCCGCGCCTACAATCTGAGGCAGTTGACCGTTCCACTGGTTTGCTTCCATATAGCTGATCAACTCACTTGTCAGTGACTGGGCGATCAGCGAATTGGCTTCAGCTTCCGCTTCGCTTCTGAGCTTAATGGCTTCAGCTTCTGCCTGCGCCTCGATTTTTACGATTTCGGCCTGCGCTTGAGCGGCAATCTTTTCGCGTTCTGCGGTGGATTCGGCTACAATGACAAGCTCTTCCTGCTGGGTCTGGGTTTTGAGCTTGGTCTGCAATGCGACCTGCTTGGCTTCTACTGCTTCGGTAAAGGCGTCGGTAAAGTCAATGTCCTCGATGGCAATGGAGCTGATCAGAATGCCGTAGGGATTCATTTCCGGCTCGAGCAGGGCTTTAATCTGCGTGGAGAGAGAATTTCGAACTTCCATCAATTTCTCGGCAGTGTACTGTGTGAATACGCTCTTGGCGCACTCCTCAATGCGGGGCTCCATTACGGTTTCATAGTAATTGGTGCCTACGTTTTTATACAGGTGCTGCGCCATTTCGCGGTTGACGGAGTAGTTGACGGTACAGGTAATATCCACCTGCTGAATGTCGCTGGAGAAGGCCTGCATTTTGATGGTCGCCTTCTGCGTACGGTTGTCCATCATGATGACTTCCTGAATGGGGTTTTTCAGATGGAAGCCTTCGTTGAATACATAATCTTCTACCTTACCGAAAGTCGTAATTACGCCGGTATGCCCGGTGGGTACGGTGACAAAGGGGGAGAAGACGCCCAGAAACACAACTGCGAACACAATCAAAACCAGCGCGATAATCAGTACGGGCTTTTTTACGCTAAACTTTTTCCTTCCATATACGGGTACTCCACTCATTTGAATTTCCTCCTCTTTTGTTGATGGCTATATCATACACGGATTTACTATGACTTGCAATGGCGAAGCTTCAAATTATACAGACTTTTGTGCAAAACGTCGTTTTCGATGCAATACGGCATCAATACAGCTTTTTACGCAGTCTTTCTACAAAGCTCTCCCGACTGAGCGTAACAAATTTTGCGTTCTCTGTGGATTTTTGTATGGAAAAACGGGAATTTGCGCTGATGGGGTACGCGTTTCCGTCAATGCTGATTACTGCTGCGTTCTCGCATTCCAGCGCTATGCGGCTGGCGGCGGACAATATGATGGAACGACTGAGCAGCGTATGCGGCGCAAGCGGCGTAAGCACGATCAATTCACTCAGCGGATCGACAATCGGGCCGCCGGCAGAAAGACTGTAGCCGGTAGAGCCCGTGGGCGTTGAGGCGATCAGCCCGTCGGCGGTATAGCGCATAAGAGGCACCCCGTCAACCGTTACGGTAAAGCGGATTACGCTTTGATCGGCCTTCTGCAGCACAATGTCGTTCAGCGCGTTTACATGCTTTACTCCCGGCGCTGTGCAGGTTAACATCATACGGTTTTCGAGGCTGTATTCGCCCCGGATCACTGCGCAAAGCGCTTTTTCCATATCCTGAGGCTCAATCTTCGGCAGATAGCCAAGCGTACCCGCATTTATGCCGATGATGGGCTTGGAACAAAGCTGATTTGTGGCAACAACCGTGCCGTCGCCGCCGATGGATATGGCAAAATCCGCCGATTCGGGGTTCTCGGTATATTCGCAGCCGTTTTTAATAAGAATCCGCGCGGCTTCTTCCCTGAGGCTTTCCGCTTGCGGCCGGGTGGGGTGAATATAAAAGAAAAATCTCAAGACTGTCACCGCCTTTGAAAAAAGCCGCCTTTCGCAATATTTGGAAAGAACGGCGAATGTCTGAAAGAAACCAAGCTGCAAAGCGCCGGTTAACGGCGCGAAGCAAATCGCTTTTATGGAAAGAAATATAGCACATTTTGCATGTAAAGTCAATTTCGGCTTGATTTTTAACAGGATATGAGGCATAATTTATGGTAGGCGTGAATGTATCCAATCAATATAGAAAAGGAGCAGATGTAACATGTCTATCGTAACCTCTAAAGAGATGTTCAAAAAAGCATATGAAGGCGGCTATGCTATCGGCGCTTTCAATGTGAACAACATGGAAATCATTCAGGGCATTACCGAAGCCGCAATCGAGGAGAAGGCACCCCTGATTCTGCAGGTATCCTCCGGCGCCCGTAAGTATGCCAAGCATGCATATCTCATGAAGCTGATCGAAGCTGCTATCATTGACGCCGAAGAAGCAGCCGGTTTTGATCTTCCCATTTGCGTACACCTCGATCACGGCGACACCTTCGAACTGTGCAAAAGCTGCATCGACGGCGGTTTCACCTCCGTAATGATCGACGGCTCCCACCATTCCTTCGAAGACAACATCAAGCTGACCCGTCAGGTTGTAGAATATGCGCATGACCACGGCGTAGTGGTTGAGGGCGAACTTGGCCGTCTGGCCGGCATCGAAGACGCCGTTAACGTAAGCGCAGAAGACGCTTCCTACACCCGCCCCGAAGAGGTTGAAGAGTTCGTAGCCAAGACGGGCGTAGACTCTCTGGCCATCGCCATCGGCACCAGCCATGGCGCATATAAGTTGACCGCCGCACAGTGCACCCGCAATGAGAAGGGCATCCTCGTTCCTCCGCCGCTGCGCTTTGACATCCTTGACGAAGTAACCAGGCGCCTGCCCGGCTTCCCGATCGTTCTGCACGGTGCTTCCTCCGTTCCGCAGGAATTCGTAAAGATCATCAACGAAAACGGCGGTAAGATGCCCGATGCAGTCGGCATCCCCGAGGAACAGCTCCGTCAGGCAGCCAAGAGCGCAGTCTGCAAGATCAACATCGACTCTGACCTGCGTCTGGCCATGACCGCTTGCATCCGCAAGTACTACGCCGAGAATCCCGGCCACTTCGATCCCCGCCAGTACCTGAAGCCCGCCCGTGTCGCCATCAAGGACATGGTCATGCATAAGATCGTGGACGTTCTCGGCTGCGACGGCAAGGCGTAATCCGAATCAGAACA
>JAZSRC010000043.1:0-14250 GCA_045538305.1 Clostridia bacterium
ATGCCAGCCTGTCACGCTGGAGGTCGAGGGTTCGAGCCCCTTCCGGATCGTAATTATGCCTCGGTAGCTCAGTAGGTAGAGCAGTAGACTGAAAATCTACGTGTCGGTGGTTCGATTCCGCCCCGCGGCATATATTATGCGGTAGTAGCTCAGTTGGTAGAGCGCCACCTTGCCAAGGTGGAGGTCGCGAGTCCGAGTCTCGTCTACCGCTTTTTCTTTGCCCGGTGCCATAGCCAAGTGGTAAGGCAAAGGTCTGCAAAACCTTCATTCCCCGGTCCGAATCCGGGTGGCACCTTACAGCGCTGCTAGAGATGCGGCGCTTTTATTTTTTTATTTTTTTCAGTATATAGTGATTGATTTGAAGTATGGAGAAGGGTGTATTGATTTATGGAAATGTATCAGGAAAGAGTAAAGATCCGTTCCTGTCATGCTGATATGTATGGAACGTGGACACCTTCATCTATATTGGAATTCATGCAGGAAACAGCTGGAGAGCATAGCGCATCATTTGGGCTGGATCGTAAAACTATGGATTCTATGAATATCGCATGGGTTGTCACTCGTTTGAAAGTAGATTTTGAATGCGTGCCAAAGGTTGGCGATGAGATTGTTATACGAACTTTTCCAACCAAAGCAAGGCATTCGATGTTCCCGCGTTCGCATGTGTTTTTGACTAAAGAGGGGCATGAAATCGGCAAAGCTGTCAGCATATGGGTATTGATAGATCTACATTCCCGAAAAATCGTAAATAATGATTATGTTTCCGAAAGAGTTCCTGACAATGATGGAGTACAAATGGCTGGAAGCATGCCGGTAAGCGTTCAAATGCTGGAAGGAGATCTAATCAAAGGATACTTATCGCCTAGATTCTCCGAAATGGACATGAATGGTCACGTCAATAATACCAAGTATATGAACTGGCTCTCGGATGCAATTGGTATGGATATATTGAAGAGTAAGTATATATCTCAGTTTGATGTGAATTATTATGCTGAAATTTTGCCGGGAACCGATATACACACAGAAACTGTCATCGTTAATAACAGATTCTCGTTCTTTGCTTGTTCCGGAGGTAAAAGATATTTTGCCGCAGGAGGGATTCTTAAGGATAGAATGAGGGAAGATACCAATAGATAAATCAAGTATGCTGAATTCAATGATCCTGAAAAGACTGCTCAGCAGTCTTTCTTTTTATATAGTTGTTATAGGAACAAAATAATATATTTCAGTTTATTGTCATATATATAAATGATGGAGATTTGGATGAAGTCTATTTGCAGGGAAAAATCCATAATTTACATAAAATGGTGCCAATATGAATATTATGCCAAATGGTTATGCAAATAAGTATTACAATATTATTAATTAATTGAAATGGATATTAAAAAATAAAATAAAACAAGTGACGCAGAAATGGAGTAAAAATAGCGTTGTATTTGCAACCTATGATTGCTATACTCATGCTATAATATCGAAAGGAAATGCTTAAATGGAACAATGCAAAGTTGCAGTTGTTGGCAGCTTCAATGTTGACATAACGGGTTATTCAAAAAGGCTGCCGAAAAATGGAGAGACGGTTATTGGCAGCTCTTATCAGATGAGTGCAGGCGGGAAAGGTTCCAACCAAGCTACCGCAGCTGCAAGAAGCGGAGCTGAAGTAGTTTTTATAGCCAAAATCGGTACGGATGCTCTGTCAAGTGTAGCGCACCAGCATTTTGAGAGGGAAGGCATTGATCTGACGTACATAAAAGAAGAAAACCTGAACACTGGCTGCGCTCTGATAGAAGTTGATGAGATTACCGGTGAAAACCGCATTATCGCCATACAAGGCGCAAATGCTTGCGTTGGAAGAGACGATGTATATAGCGCAGAAACGGCGATTTCCCAATGTCCGGTTTGTCTTACACAGCTTGAAACAGATATTGAAAGCGTTCGGGCTTTGACAGAGCTGTCCCGTAAGTATCACAGTGTGATGATTGTTAATCCCGCTCCATACGCACCGATACCGCCGGATCTGTATCGGGATATCGATATATTCACTCCAAATGAAACAGAAGCCGAGTATTATTCAGGAATACGGATTCAAAACATGGAAGATGTCGAAAAAGCGGCAAATATCATTTTAAGTAAGGGTGTAAAGACAGTAGTGATTACGCTTGGCAGCATGGGCGTTTTCTATAAGAATGAATTTGAAAAAGGAATGATTCATTCTGTAAAAGTAAAGGCTGTGGATACTACAGGAGCCGGGGATGCATTCAGCGGAGCGCTTGCCTATGCTCTTTCAAAGGGCGAAACACTCAGAAATGCTTTGGAATACGCCAATCATTACGCAGCTTTATCAGTAACCAAGAAAGGCGCAGCTGACTCTATGCCAACAAATGCGGAAGTAGGCGCGTTCCTTAAGAATTTGGTGACTAAGAACCAAAAATCAAACCAAAATACATTACGAAAAGTATTGCGAGAGTAATGGAAATGTAATATAATTATCTGGTAAAAGATTTGCTTAAATAAAATGTAAAAGCTGAATCAAAAGGAGATGAAACGATGAAAAAATTGCTTGCATGTGTATTGACTGTATGCCTACTGTTTACGTCTGCTGTTGGAGTTGTAGAAAGCGTGCTTATGCCAGATACATATGTAGATCCGAATTCGGCAGATTCAGGGGATCAGTATACTCAAATCCATGAAAATGAATATGAAACTCAGCTCCTGGGAGAAGGCGCGCCGGTAGAAGGTGAAGAGTCGATCGATGGTATGGAAGGCCAGTATGTTGATGGCGAAGAGCAGATCGATGGAATGGAAGGCCCGTACGTTGAAGGCGAAGAGCCGACCCAGGGGACAGAAGATGTATCGGTAGAAGGCGAAGAGTCAGTTGAGGGAATAGAAGCTCCTTACGTAGAAGACGAAGAGCCTACGGATGATGGCAATCCTTCCGTTGAAGACGAAGCTTTTCTCACAGTGGTGAGTGATCCAATCTTTCAGCAGGAAGATACCGCTTTTTTCGATGATGATACTCCCTTTGTGCCTCACATAACCGACGATGAGATTAACGAAGACCTTATTGTTGACTTCATTATCGATACACAGCCTCAGGACGATGAGCAAACACTCCCGGAAGCTACTCCGGCGGAGCCTGCCAATCCTTCAGAACCGATCATTGAATCCGCAACTCCCACTGAGATTGCAGATGACACGGAGAATGAAGAAATTCCACAGGCAACAGTAGATGAACCTCAGAACCCTGTGCTTGATGCTACAGCATCTGAACCCATTATAGCTACTGATTCCGAACCGGACCAGGCAACCGAATCCGAACCGGATCAGGCAACTCCGTCTGAAGCTACTCCGGATGAAGCGGAAATCGTTTATATCAATATCCGCAAAGCCCCCAGCGGAATGAGTGAGATTATCTATATCATTACCAGCGATATATGGGTAAAAGTACTGGGATATGAAGGCGACTGGGCATATGTAGAAGTTCGCGGCCTTCTTGGCTATATCTATAAGAGTGATCTTAAAAAGGTAGAGAATGTAAGCTATCAGCTTCAGGATGAAGAGGTTGATGAACCGGAAGACGAAGCAGACGAGCCCGAGGTTGATGTACAACCGGAAGAAGACGATAAACCCAAGATGAAGGTTACCATTTTTACTTCCAGAAAAACCGTTGTACAGCCGGGTGAAACGATTTACTTAACCAGTGAGCTGATTGGTTTTGACAATTATGAAATAAAGTATCAGTGGCAGGTAAATACCGGAAGCGGATTTGTTGATATTTCCGGTGCTAACGCTGACACCTACTGCTATCAGGCTTCCATCGAAACCTTGGCATATGACTGGCGGCTGATGGTTTACTACAGGTGATTAGACCAAAACTCTGATATGTGATAGACAACGCCTAATCATATTTGAAATGCCTTTTGGCGAGGGGGATAGAGCATTAATGACAAACAGCAAAAGAATACTGTCTATTGTATTGGTATTTTTCATGCTTTTCGATCTTGTACCGATCGTAGGCCGCTCGGAAGATGACGGCTGGAATACAGCTGTTTCCAATGAAATATCAGGTGAAACCTATCATAAGGTGGAGTTTGTGGACGAAGATGGGAATGCGATTGCAACACAGTTTGTAAAACACGGGGATAATGCAATTCTTCCCGAAGATCCCATCAAGGATGCAACCTGGCCTGAAATGGGTACGGAAGCGATCAAACGTTATGTGTATGAGTTTTCCGGCTGGAAAGCGGGCGAAAGCGCGTTTTCTGCAGAAACCTCCGTCACGCAGGATATGGTTGTTACGGCTCAGTTTACTGCTGTACAGGTATATAAAGTAACCATAAACTATATTTGCCTCGGTTCTGACTTGGGCGACGAATCGCACATCTTTGCGCCTTCCGTCATTCGCTATTATGCGCAAACCGATCCGGAGGACACAATCCATTCGCCGCATACCCTTGAAGAAGGAACCTTCGGTCATGACCATGATCTGGTTTCTCCCGACCAGCACTATATCGATATCAATCCTGCAGAGCTGACAGAGGATTTGGTTATCGACGTTTATTATAAACTGCACAATACTGAGTATACCATTCGGCATGTATGGCTTAAAAGCGATATTATTTACGATTATCACCATGATTTTGTTAATCATGTAACCGATGCAGAGTATTACGGGGGCATACTCAAGGAAGAAAGTGGGCATAAAACCGTAAGCGGAACCATCGTACGCGCGCTTCCCGAAAGCTTTAAGCATTATGTTTTCGAACACGCCGAGCCTGTAACTGTTAAGGCTGAGAACACAGAGAATATTGTATATGCATATTATGTACCCGAAGAGTATGTATTGATATACGATTCTCAGGGCGGAAGCTATGTACCGGATAAAACTGCATTCTATGACGAGGACGCCGTTACGGTTTATACTTATAGCGAAGAAGTAGTTGGAACTGGTTTGTTTGAAGTAACCTGTGGAATGGACGAGCATACCCATAACTGGACCTGTAACTGGGGTCGGAATTGCAGATTGACTGAGCATACGCACAGCCAAAGCTGCTATGAGGAAATCACGGATACCGTAGTAAAGTATTCTCCCTCGCCCGAAAAGGAGGGTTATGACTTTACAGGCTGGTACCTTGATGCCGCTTGCTCTGAGAGAGCGCCGTCCACTATGAAACTGGAAGACTTCACCGTCGTTTACGCCGGATGGAAGGAAAAAACCGTTAACTATACAGTGGCGTATTATCTTGAGAATACGAATGATGGATCTTCTACTGGCGAGTATATTTACGATTCGTCCGTACTGAAGAGTGCGGTTGTAGGTTCTCAGGTGTCTGGAAGCAATGATAAGAGCTTCAGTAATTATGATTATTCCCACTCTGAAACCAAAACGGTCAACGCTGATGGTTCTACGGTAGTAAAGGTATACTATAAAATGCGCAGGTATAAGATAAACTTCAATCTGAACCGCAATGGCGCATACATAAGCTTTGATAACGGGGTTACCAGATACACAGGTTCTCAGTATAATATTTCAAATGTTGTAATCGGTCAGGATGTTTCCTCTAAATGGCCCGGCCCCGATTACGCTTTCAGCGGAACCAAAGGCATTATGCTGGATGTATGGAATGGTAACTATAAAACCAATCGCTTTGAGGTTACCACAGACATGGTGGCCAATGCGAGTTATAATGCAAACAGCGGTTTATATGAAGTAACCTATAATGCTACTTGGGATTCAATGGACGAGCTGTACTACGTAAATTACTGGCTGCAGACAATTGACGGTACTGCTTATGAGATTGAAGAAAGGTATTCACAGTCGTTCATAACGAATGACACGTTGAGCGCCAAGCAGCTATTCGGATTCACGAATATCACATCGAAGCCTGCTGGAAGTCAATATCCGAACGCAGGATATACTTCTTCAACCAATACGTACAATTTCTATTATAATCGCAATCAATATCAGATTGATTATTTCTACAAGGATGTTTATCTCGGTTCTATCGAAAATGTTTACTACGGACAGGATATATCCGGAAGCACCTATAACTGGCAGCTTTCGCCAACCGACGAAAGGCTAACCGGGAAAGGTTTATCGGAGCATCACACGTTTAAAGGATGGTTTAACGCCGAAAACTGCAGCGAGCTGTTTATATTTGAAGGCGCAACCATGCCCTATACAAATCTTGCGCTGTATGCGGATTTTCTTACCCCGGAGCATACCATTCATGCATACTACGATCCAACCGATGCAACGCTTAAGGAAGAGTATGTAGTAGAACGAGAAGGAAATATTGACTACATCGACCCCGATATGGTCCCCGGATGGGAATTCTTAGGATGGTATCTGGGTACGAACGGAACCGGAGGCGAGTTTGATTTTGATGCGCCCGTTCTTGAGGACGTAATCATTTATGCTTATTGGGTAAAGGTGGAAATGAGTATTACCATCCGTTACCTGAATGAGGCGACGAACGAGAAGCTGCTTCCCGATGAAGTGAAATCTTCGCTGTCCTTCTCATACGGCGGAACAGCGGCAGCTTATGCAAAATCGATTGATAAGTTTGCGCCTGACGCCGGCTATAAAGAGATTACCCTCACAGGCGATACGGAAAAGGATATTATTATTTTCTACTATAGAAAATATGAACCTGTCGGCTTTACCGTCAGATATGTATATGAGAATGAAGATGGCACTCTGATTGATCTTCTGGAGCCGCATGTGGTAACCAAGGAAACCATTATGGCGATGGGAGCAGCCGGACAGAAGCTTGAAAGGATTACCACGTTTGCGCTTGATGTTCCGGTGGGCGAGGATGGTATTAAGTACTATCCCACTGAAACCTACAAGAGTCTTGTTCTCAGCTATGATATCAATAAGAATATCATTATCTTCTATTACCTGCCCTATATAATGGGGCCTGTGCAGATTCAGTATTGGTATGAAAATCTGGATGGAACATATTTGGAAGATGAAACGCTTAGAAAAACCTTGAATGAAAAGATCGGTAATTCCGTAGCGGCAGAAGATTACATTTCCTTTGGCGAGAAGACAGCCTATGAGTTTGAAAGCGCAACGCCGGAATATGTAACAGTTGAAGCCGCTGATGACACCAGCAAGATCATCGTAATTAAATACAGCCTGAAGGAAGAATTCGAAGTTACCTATCAGTATTCTGGTTTTGTTCCGTCCGGAGCGGATGCATTGCCTGAAACTGCAACCTATAGGGCAGACTCAGTTGTAACGGTAGCGCAAAAGGCTACTGCCCCTGGCTATAACTTCGTTGGCTGGGATACCGATGATGCGGTTATCAATAACGGTCAGTTCACCATGCCTTTCAATAAAGTAACGCTCACCGGTTACTTTGAGGCGAAAAATGATACGGCTTATACCATTGAGCATTATTATGTAAAAGATGACGTTGCAAGCGAAATGCCTTTTGACATCGATAATTGCACCGGTACAACGGGAACTGTAGCGGATTATTCTGCTTATATCAAGAATCCGGTAGATTATAGCTACAATTCGGAACTTGACCGGTTCTATCATGGAAATCAGCAGGTGGATGAGGCAATTATTGCAGGTACCGGAACACTGGTGATTAAGCTGTTCTATGAGTTTGTGCCCAATGTATCCTGGACTGTAATAAAAACTGCCGACCGTGAAACTGCAGAGGTTGGCGACGATGTGCTTTACACCATCGTCATCGAGAACACGGGTAATGTAGCCATCGAAGATCTTTCCGTGATCGATATCTTTACCGTAGACGGAAAAGAAGCTTCGCTTACCGGCGGAGACGAAATACCTTCCGCAATCGATCTTGCTGTCGGTGGTAAGGTTACGCTGAATGTGTTCTATTGCGTACAGGCAACGGATAATGTAATAAAGAATGTAGTTGTAGCAGGCGATGAGGATCACCAGGATGAGGTTGAAACCCTCGTTGAAGACAATCCGAAGTGGACGGTAACCAAAACGGTTGATAAGCTAGTTGCCCAGATCGGGGATACCGTGAACTATACGGTAACGGTAAATAATACTGGCAATGTGGAACTTCAAAACCTGAAGGTAACCGATGTGTTTACGGTAGACGGTGTAAGTGCTCAGCTTACCGGCACAATTCCTGAGTATATCTCGCTGAAGGAAGGCGAGTCCGAAAGCTTTACCGCTTCTTACACTGTTGAGGCGGATGATAAAAAGCTAAACAACGTTGTAACCGTCGGCGATGATAATCATAAGGATGAAATTGAAACAATCATCGAAGATAACGCCGCCTGGACCGTCACGAAAACTGCAAATACGGATCTTGCTGAACCCGGCGATACCGTAATCTTCAGAGTAACAGTGGTAAATACCGGTAATATAAAGCTCAATAACCTGAATGTTACCGATATGTTCACTGTCGATGAGAATAATGCGACGCTTACGGGCAGCATTCCCGAGTTCATAACGCTTGATGTTGGCGAAGAAACATATTTTGAAGCCAGCTATAAAGTACGCTCGCGGGATAATGCACTGAGAAATGTTGTAATTGTAGGAGACGATGATCACAAAGCCGAAGTAAACGTTTCTGTAAAGCAGAAGGATGACTGGTCGGTAGTTAAAACCGCACAGCCTGCAAACGCACAGGCAGGGGATACGATTACTTATACAATTACGGTAGCGAACAAAGGCAATACAACCCTTTCTAACCTTAAGGTAACCGATGTGTTTACGGTTGATGGGGTACCTGCTGCATTTGTAACTGGTAATATACCTGAAACTGTAACCCTCCGAGAAGGGGAAACTGTTTCTTTCAATGCAACTTATGTAGTTGGCATGCAGGATAACGTTCTTCTCAACGTTGTCACTGTAGGCGATGATAATCATATGGCGCAGGTAGAAACAATTGTAGACGAAGTGGCTGATTGGACAGTTAAAAAAATCGGCCCCGCCACAGCGAAGGTCGGCGATACCGTTGAATACAAAATCACGATCACCAATATCGGAAACACCGTACTTAGGGATCTTCCGATAGAGGATGTATTTATGGTAGACGGCTCCGCAGCCGAGCTTCTTGAAACCAATCTACCCGAACGTATAACCCTTGGAAAGGGCGCAGAAGCTGTTTATACCGCCAAATATAGAGTTGGTGAAACCGATAAGCTCCTTTCAAATACAATAATCGTTGGCGACCAAACCGATATGGCTGAAACCATCATTGATGATAACACTGCCTGGACAGTCGACAAGACCGCTGATAAGAAGACTGCCAAGGTAGGCGATGTAGTCACCTACACGATTAGCGTCACGAACACCGGTAATGTGAAGCTTGAGAACCTAGCTGTAGAAGACGTATTCACTGTAGATGGAATAGTCGCAGAGCTTGAAGGCGATATTCCTGCGACGATAACCGTCGACAAGGGAGGAAGCTACAGCTTCACTGCAAGCTATACCGTAAAGGCAACGGACAAGGTACTCCTGAATGCAGTAACCGTTGGCGACGATGACCACGGAGACGACGAAGAAATAATCGTTGACGATAATCCGGCTTGGACAGTAGAGAAAACTTCCGACAAGAAGACCGCAAAGGTAGGCGAAGTAGTTACCTATACGATTACGGTAACGAATGTCGGTAACGTAAAGCTTGAGGATCTTGTAATAGAGGATGTATTTACTGCAGATGGCGAAACGGCTGCGCTTGAAGGCTTGATTCCTGAAACGATTTCGCTCGAAAAACACGAATCCTACAGCTTCACTACTTCCTACACCGTAAAGGCTACGGACAAGGTGCTTCTGAATGTAGTAACCGTCGGAGATGACGAGCACACTGACGAAGAAGAGGTTATCGTTGATGACAATCCTGCATGGACGGTGGTAAAGACTGCCAGAAACAGTAACGGTTCCAACCGTTATTATGCAGGAGATCGGGTAATATACACAATCACCATAACAAATACCGGCAACATCGATCTTATTGATATGCACCTCAGGGATGATTTCAGTGTAGATGGCATATTCAAATATCTTGGTGTTTCCAATGCAGATGGACTGAATGAAGAAAGCTTTACCATAAGAGTAAAGCAAAGCGTAGTATTTACAGCCAGCTACTACATTCAGGAAGGCGAAAAATTCCTTTCCAACAGAGCCGAAGTAAATGGTGTCGACAGCGGAGTTACCGTTGAAGTAACCACTCCGGTACCTGCAGGAATGTTCCCGATCTATAATGTAGGCGACTGTTTCGACTAAAGGATCATTCCGGGTCTGCCTTCAAATAAAGAAGACAGACCCGGATAAAGGGTTTTCATTCAGTGATATTCTGAAACAGAAAGGATGAAGGTGTATATGAAAAGAATGTTAGTTCTTTTGATGGTATTTGCGCTTATACTTGGATGCGCAGCCTCTGCTGAGAACAACACCAATGATAAAACGGTTGTAGTTGCTTCCGTATCGCGTCCGACCGGTATGTTTTTTACGGATCTGTTTGGATACAATACAGCGGATATAGATGTAAGGCTGCTTTTGCATGGTCTTTCCACTGTCAGCTATGACAACAACATGATCTTTGGCATAAATGACGATGTTGTTGAAAAGATGGAAGCTTTGAATCATGGTAATGGCGGAAAAACTTACACGCTTACGCTGAAAGAGGGACTTAAGTTCAGCGATGGCAGTGATATTCTTGCAAAGGACTTTGCGTTTTCTGTTCTTCTTCTGTCATCCAACGCGATGAATACCTTAGTTCCTTCAAACGGTGCCTACTGCTGGATTGAAGGCTATAATGATTACCATTCCGGCGCCAAGAAGGAGCTTTCAGGACTCAGAATCATTGATGAGCTTACGCTTGAAATTGAAGTAGAAAGCGATTATCTGCCATATTTCTACGAAATGCTGTATTTGGATATTACTCCTTACCCGATATCGGAATTGGCGCCCAAATGCGAGGTCATTGATAGAGGAAACGGAGCGTTTATCAAGGGTGGAGACGCCGGCAGCATGAATGTGGAAATGCTCATGGAAACAGTTCTTGATCCCGAAACAGGATATCTGACCTATCCCGACGTTGTGTCTGGTCCCTATACGCTGTTGTCCTATGATAAGGCTATCGGAAACGCACAGTTCAAGGCCAATCCGTACTATCCGGCTAATAGCAATGACAATCCTATTGAGCGTATTGATTTTATCCATACTACGTATACAGAAGCGCTTGAAAAGCTTGCTGATGGAAAAATTGATATACTGAACAAGGCGACCGACGGACTGTTTATCGATGAAGCCTTGAAAATTGGAAACGTCAATTCGGTCAACTATGAACGTCAGGGGTACGGATTCCTTGCTTTCGCTTGCGAAGATGAAGTAACCGGTTCAAACAATGTCAGAAAAGCCGTTGCTTATGCGCTTGACAAACAGCAGATGGTTGAAAGTTTCCTTAATGGCTATGGAAATGTTGTTTACAGCTATTATGGAAACGGAACATGGGTTGCGAAAAAAGCCAATATTCCCGGCAATATCGAAACGTATGAATTCAGTTTGGAAAATGCCATTCAACTCCTGGAAGCAGATGGCTGGACGCTTAATAAGGATGGGCAAGAATATTCGGATGAAGAAGCCGGCGTTCGTTATAAGACGCTTGATGATGGAACGCTTCTGCCGCTTGTAATCCGATATGCCTGTACCGAAAGCAACAATGCCGCAGAGTGGGTGAATCAGAATCTTGGACCGATCCTCATGGATTTGGGCTTTGGATTTGAAGCTGAGTACGTAACCTATGACAAGCTGCTTGACAGCTATTATCGCAAGGATGACAGAGCCTTCAATTTGATGTTCCTCGCCAGTAATTTCAGCTTTGCCTACGATCCGTATCAGACATTTTCTGATACCTTCGAAGGAAACGGCGTAAAGAATCCGTACGGCGTTTATGATCAGGAGCTTTTTGAACTTGCCCTTGAAATGCACGAAACGGATCCTCGGAATGTAGCAGAGTTTGTATCCATTTGGGAGAGATTTGCAGTAAGATATGCGGAGATTCTTCCGACGATTCCAATCTATTCCAATACATACTATGATTTTGTTAGCTCCGATATAGAAGGCTATGCACCGGATGCGAACGTTTCATGGGCGCGTGCAATTCTTGATGCGAGCGTCAGATAAAGATTTCCAAAACAAAAGGTACCCATAAGGCTCCCTGCTGGTAAAACAGTAATTCGCAATTTTCTTGGAACAGGCATGATTTCGGTCATGCCTGTTCTGCTTTTGTCAGTACATCCACGGGAATAAAACCGATGAGATCGTAGGAGATATGAATCTTCTGTTTCCTCTTGCCGCTGGACTTGTCGGGTGCTTCTACATAAACCGCCTTGACAAGCTCTCTGAGAGCGTAATGTCCGCTGCACTTGTCCTTATTTGTGCGATGGGTGGAGCAAATGAAGAAGTCCTGCCGCTTCTCAAAGTAGTTGGTGGTAGAATAGTAGAGCTTCTGTTTGCAATCATTACAGAACACCAAACCGCAGAACATATTGCTCTTACCCGTTGCTGTTCTGCGGTGCCGCTGCTGTCGGATTTCCTGAACCTTATCAAAGACTTCCAAAGAAATAATCGCCGGATGGGTATTGTAGAAAACCTTGCGATTTTCCACCGGATTGTCCCTCTGCTTCTTGTCCCAAATGGAGTTGGTGTAGGTTTTGAAATTGACCGTACAGCCTGTGTACTCCATATATTCGAGAATGTAAGCAACGGTGCTTTCATGCCAACGATATTCATTCTCCGGTGTCTGGTGCGGTGTCTTTCTGCCCTCACGCTGTTTGTAGGCGGTGGGGTTAAGCACCTTTTCCTTTTCAAGCAGTGCGGCGATTTGGCTCGGACCCTTACCTTCCATACAAAGCGTAAAAATCCGTTTTACGACTTTTGCCGCTTCTTCATCAACTGCCCATTCCTTTGGATTGTCGGGGTTAGCCTTATACCCATAGGGAATGTTTGTAGTCAGCCGTTCGCCTCGCTCACCCTTTGCCTTGTTGACCGCACGGATTTTACGGCTGGTATCTTTTGCGAAAAACTCGTTAAACCAGTTCTTGATACCTGCAATATCGTTATCCGTGCTGTTGGGGTCGATGGTGTCAAAGTGGTCGTTGACGGCAATATAACGAACGCCGTACTGAGGGAAAGTGTAGTTGATGTAAAGTCCCGTCAGTGCGGAGTTTCGACCAAGTCTTGAAAGGTCTTTGGTAATGACCGTCCCCACATTACCGGCTTCAATTTCAGAAAGCATTTTCTGAAAACCGGGGCGGTCGTAGGTAACGCCGCTGTACCCATCGTCAATAAAGTAGGTCGGATTCGGCAGGCGGTTGGCTTTGGCATACTGCATGAGCATGACCTGTTGATGCTGAATGGAGTTCGACGTATCCTCCTTGCCGTTTTTCTTTTCGTCTTTGGTGTCCTCTACGGATAGTCTGCAATAAAGTGCTGTGATTTTTTCTGTTGCCCTTAACATATCGTTATCCTCCTTGTTGGTAGGGGCAACTGTCTGAACAGGATTGGATTCTTGGATTATATCAAAAGAGGTGTCGTTGTTCATTCGCCATCCTCCGTGATACCTAATTCATCATCGGCAGCATCGGCGGCGTTCTGCTCCATAATGCGTTTGAGTTTCTTGTCGAGAGTTTCCTCGCCATCGTAGCTGCCTGTTACTGTGTATTCCGTTCCACCGATTTTGTCCACGATTTCAACCTTTGGCAACCAAAAGGCAGACGGATTCTTTACGACGATGTTGCCCTTTTCATCAAACGTAAATTCACGCTTTGGGGCATCATCGGGGCGAGGCTCAACCTTGGCATAAGGGTCGGGATTGGAGAAAACGAAAGAATGGATTTCGCCGTATTCTTCGCTGTCATCAAAATCGTCATCGGCTAAAATCTCTTTCAGTTCCTCATCGGACAGTTCGATAATATCATCACGATCATCGTGAATATCGCTCATTTTGATTTTCGGACTCATTTCGTCAAGCCTCCTTTTCTTTCATTCGTTTCAATTCGCTTCAATCAAATATCGCTCGGATAGCAAAACAGACGAACGCTGTCAACGGTCAAGATGAACGGCTTCGCCGCCATTGACAGCGTCCGTCCGTTTCGCTTTTTGGCAGACAAGGCGGCGGTTGCCGCCGATTTCCATTTAGGAAATGGCACTTGCCATTATGAAAGTAAAGGGAGAACCATATTGTATATCGTGGTTGCCCACCCTAACAATTTTTTCTTTCTAATAAACGTGTTCAGAAGTTTATT
>JAZSRC010000092.1:0-82076 GCA_045538305.1 Clostridia bacterium
GCTTCGCACAGTTCGGGATAGACTTCGTTGATGGCTTCCTCAGCGGTGCGCTCGCCGCTCCACACGCTCTGCAGGGCGGTGAAGAGGATCTCGTTGGTGGTGATCTGAGTGTTGGGGGTGAAGTACCAGCAGGCGGGTTTGGCGTAGTTCATGGTGTAGTCAACGAGCACCTTCTTGCCGGTCTCGATGTCCTTGAAGGGATAGGCTTCGTTGCCCAGCCAGGCGTTGATGCCTTCCTCGGTGGTGTAGTAGTACTCAGACTTGGGCATCCAGATGCCGGGCAGGATCAGGGACTCCCAGTTAGACTCTTCGCGGGTATACCACTTCACGAACTCATAGGCAGCTTCCTGGTTCTTGCCAGCGAACACGCCAGTCAGGCCAGAGGTGCACAGGGTGACCTGCTCCTTCATCACGGGCAGGGGAGCGATGCCGTAGTTGATGTCCAGGTTCGGGAAGTCGGTGCCCAGACGCCAGGAGCCGTCCGTGGTCATAGCCACGGTTCCGCTGCCGGTGCCCACGCCAACGCCGTTATCCTCGGGGATGACGTTGAGGGGAGACACATGCTCGACCAGCGCCAGGTCGGCCACCTTCTGGATGGATTCGATGGCTTCGGGGGTATTGATCACGCACTCAGTGCCGTCGGGCGTGAACCATGCGCCGCCGTTGGACAGTGCCCATACTTCCATCTGCCAGGTCCAGTTATTGACAAAGCAGCCGTACTGTACGATGTTGTTCGGATCAAAGCCTTCTTCGTCTGGGTGCTTGCCGTTCTTGTCGAAGGTCAGGCGCTTGGAAACCTCAACGAACTCATCCCAGGTGTAGGGTTCGTCTGCAGAGGGATACGGTTCGCCTGCTGCGTCAAACATATCCTTGTTATAGTAAAGCACAAGGATTTCGTTGCAGCTGGAATAGCCTACGGGCGTGCCTGCATCCTTGAAAGTGATGCAGTCCATGGGCTGAAGCTTTTCGCCTTCGTACATATTGGAAACGTCAGCCATAACGCCGTTGCGGGCAAAGTACAGAACAGCGTTCTCGTTTACCATGCCGCAATCGGGAAGTTCGTCGGCGATGGCGTAGTTTACAAGGGTCTGAGTGTATTCTTCGTTAGGAATCTGCATGGGTTCAACAAAAATTTTGTCCTGCATACCATTGAAAACGTCCAGCGCAGCCTGTACGCTTTCGGCTTCGGTCTGGTTGCCCCAGAAGGAATAGGTGATGTGGATGCGGCCGTCGTCCGCCATTGCGGTCATGGGTACCAGCATCGCAATACACAGGATAAGAGCAAACAGTTTCTTCATGATGGTTCCTCCTTTTTTGATTGGTAAACGATGAATCCTGTATGGTTATTCGTTTAACCATCCCATTGACTACAGAATACCAGTCTCTCAACCAAAAGTCAATAGCAAATTTACAATTTCCCATCCATCTGCCATGGTTAATTTGATAACCGGGCCTATTGACGATTGAAAAGCGATTATGTATAATAAGGTTAACAAATTTACCAAACAATTGAAACGAGGTGCAGCTATGGCAACCATGCGCGATATTGCCCAGCTTGCGGGCGTTTCCACCGCAACGGTATCCCACGTAGTGAACGGCACAAAAAAACTTTCGCCGGAAACCACAGAGCGGGTACTTATGGCAATCGCAAAGGCAAACTATACCCCAAACACGCTGGCTAAATCCCTTCGCAGCGGACAGACGCATACGATCGGCGTACTGGTAGAGGACATCCGCGGCCTGCCCGTTGCAGGTATTGTCTCGGGCATCAACGAAACGCTGTCCAAATCCGGCTATAAAATGATTCTTCACGACCTTCATCTGCTGGAGAAGCTTTATAACCAATACGAACAGATCGGCGCATACCGTCAAAGAATCAATAACGGCGTTTCCCTTCTGATGTCCTCCAATGTGGACGGCATTATCTATGTAGGTATGCATGACAGGCATCTGGACTATCTGTTTGACCCGATGGATACGCCTCTGGTGTTCGCTTATTCTCACGGAACCAATGAGGATACCTACGTCACATACTCCAATCAGGATTCTGCCGCCGATATGACTCGCTACCTTCTTTCCAAAGGACATGAGCGCATAGCCGTGATTGCCGGACACCCCCATTCTTATCCCACCGCTCGCCGCATGCACGGCATACAGATGGCCATGCAGCAGATGGGGCTTGTCATTCCGGATCAATACATACGCTACGGCAACTGGGAATATGAATCCGGCATAACCGAAACCTGCGCCCTGCTTGCGCTTTCCGTACGTCCCACGGTTATTTTCGCCATGAACGATCTGATGGCGGCAGGCTGCATGCACGTACTGAACGAAGCGGGGCTTCGCATTCCCGAGGATATGGCCGTCGTAGGCTTTGATAACCGGGAAATTGCCAGCTATCTTCAGCCGCCGCTTACAACCATTCAGCTGCCTACCACAGAAATCGGAATCAGCGCGGCGATTCATATTATGGAAAAAATCAACAATCCCTCCGTACCGCCGGTACGGGAAATCATCCATTGCTCCATTGTGGAACGTAAATCGGTATAGCCCTCGCGCTTATTTGCCTAAAAACAAAAGCCGGACACTGATCGGTTTTTTCACCGCTTTGTGTCCGGCTTTTTATTTTATCGGGCATATTTTATTTTCTGAGATAATCTCCCTCGCCGATTCCTTCCGGGGCAGGCATTGTAAATATGGTTCCGGGAACGGCGGCAGCCTGTATGCTTTCACCCTCGTCATTTTTTAAATCCTCCGCCGTAAAGCGGACAGCGCATCTTCCGGGGGTCAGCGCTTCGCAAATCTCGCCCGAAACGAGCTTATTTTTTACCTCCACGCGGATTCGATCCCCATCCCTTGAAAGAACAGGACCCACATAATCGCAGTCGTGCAGATACCCGGCCTCAGCGTTCGGGGTAAACTTGATTTCTCCCTCGTAAAAGCCGGTGGAATAAGGGCGATGGCTGATGGCGGAAAGCTCCTTCAGGCAATCGTTCAGATCCGCGCCGTCAAGATACATTCTGTAGGCGTTTACAACCGTAGCCACATAGTAAGGCGTTTTCATGCGGCCTTCAATTTTAAACGAGGTTACGCCGGCCTTTTTGATTTCATCAAGCAGTGTCATCGCGCAAAGATCATACGAGGAAAGGATGGTTGTTCCCTTTTCGTCTTCCTCAATCGGAAAATACTGTCCGGGGCGCTTTTCCTCGGTGAGCGCGAAGGTCCACCGGCAGCTTTGCGCGCAGCCACCGCGGTTGGCGCTTCTGCCGGTAAGATACGAGGAAATCATGCACCTGCCGGAATACGCCATGCACATTGCTCCGTGAACAAACGCCTCTATTTCAAGGTCGGCGGGCGTTTTTTCGCGAAGCTCGCGAATCTGCTTAAGACCCATTTCTCTGGCCAAAACCACGCGCTTTGCACCCATTTCGTAATAGGCAAGGGCGGTTTCATGGTTTGTGCAGTTAGCCTGCGTACTTACGTGAATTTCCATGTCCGGGCACGCGCGTTTAATGGCGCGGATTGCGCCGATATCCGAAACGATCATGGCATCCACGCATGCATCCGTAAGCATTCGGGCATAATCCGCCATAGACGGAATTTCTTCCGGAAAGGTAAATGCGTTTGCCGCTACATATACCTTTTTGTTTCTTTCATGCATGAAGTGTGCGGCTTGAGCAATTTTTTCAATGGAAAACGCAGTCTGCCCTGCCCGAAGCTGCAGAAGCGGACCGCCAAGATACGCCGCGTCCGCTCCGTAACGCGCGGCGGCGATCAGACTTTCCATGCTGCCCGCCGGGGCGAGCAGCTCATATACCGGCGCAGCCATTACACGTTAAAGCGGAACAGCGTCACATCGCCGTCCTGCATTACATATTCCTTGCCTTCGCTTCTGATAAGGCCCTTTTCCTTACAGGCATTCATGCTGCCCTCGCGCACCAGATCGTCATAGGAAACGATCTCGGCGCGGATAAAGCCCTTTTCAAAGTCGGTATGAATTTTTCCCGCAGCCTGCGGCGCCTTGGTTCCGCGCTCAATTGTCCATGCGCGAACCTCCTTGGGGCCGGCGGTCAGGTAAGAAATCAGGCCAAGAAGCTCATAGCCGATGGTGACAAGGCGATCTAAGCCGCTTTTGCCGATACCCATTTCCTCAAGGAACATCTGCTTTTCTTCATAATCCAGCTGCGCGATTTCTTCCTCCACCTTCGCGGAGATGACCAGCACCTGACTGCCTTCCTTTTTGGCGATTTCCTTTACCTTTTTTACTATTTCAAGTTCTTCCGCGCCTTCGCCCACTTCGCCCTCGGCGATATTGGCGGCGTAAACAACCTTTTTCATCGTCAGAAGGAACCAGCCCTTGGCGATTTCCATCTGATCCTTGTCAAGAGGCGCGGTGCGCGCGCTTCTCAGCTCGTTCATGTGCTTTAAGAGAATTTCGGCAGTTTCCACCTCATCTGCGTATTTTTTATCGCCGTTTTTCAGAAGATGGTTCGCCTTTTCAAGACGCTTGGTTACCGTCTCAATGTCCGCAAGCACAAGCTCGGTTTCAATGGTTTCAATATCGCGGACAGGGTCGACGGATCCGTCCACGTGGATAACGTTTTCATCTTCAAAACAGCGAACGACGTGAACGATGGCATCCACCTCGCGGATATGGCTCAGAAACTTATTTCCCAGACCTTCTCCGCGGCTTGCGCCCTTTACAAGGCCCGCAATATCGACAAACTCGAGCACTGCAGGCGTATACTTTTCAGGATGATACATTTCACTTAAAACATCCAGCCTCGGATCCGGAACGGCGACAACGCCGTTGTTCGGCTCGATGGTGCAGAAGGGGTAGTTGGCTGCCTGCGCGCCGGCACAGGTGATGGCATTAAACAGCGTGCTCTTTCCGACATTCGGAAGTCCTACAACGCCCAGTTTCATATTCAATCACACTCCGATAATGTTTTTTATATTACAGCAGGAATACGCCCTTATCGGTGCATTCCCGAATCATGCCCTCCGGCCATTCGCTGGCCTGTACCTCTCCGATATGGCACTTTTTCAGTATCTGCATGCACAGGCGGGACTGACCGATGCCGCCGCCGATGGACAGAGGCAATTTTCCCTTTAAAAGCGCTGAGTGGAAGGGAAGCGAAGCCCTGTCCGTCGCGCCGGAAATTTCCAGCTGCTTTTTCAGCACCTCTTCATCTACGCGAATGCCCATAGAGGAAAGCTCCAGGCTTCTGCCAAGCACGTTGTTCCATACGAGAATATCGCCGTTCAGATTCCAGTCGTCATAGTCCGGGGCGCGGCCGTCGTGCCTCTTGCCGCTTTTCAGGGCGCCGCCGATATTTTCAAGAAACACGGTTTTATACTGCCTGGTAATTTCATCCTCACGCTGTTTGGGCGTAAGATCGGGATACATATCCTCAAGCTCCTGAGAAGTAATGAATTTTACCTCCGGATTGATTTCCGGCTCAAGCGCAGGAAACATGGCGCAGGCGGCAAGCTCGGTCGCAGCGATTACGCGCACAATGACCTTTACCGTATTTTCAAGGTATTCTCTGGTTCTGTCACACCGGTCGATTACCTTTTCCCAGTCCCACTGATCCACGTACACGCTGTGCAGGTTGTCCGCATCCTCGTCGCGGCGGATGGCGTTCATGTCGGTATACAGTCCCTCGTGCATGCGAAAGCCGTAGTCCCTAAGCGCCTGCCGCTTCCATTTGGCGAGGGAATGTACAATTTCCATATTTCTTTTTTCCATATTCTTGATCGTAAAGGAAACGGGGCGCTCAACGCCGTTCAGGTTGTCATTAAGGCCCGAATCCTCCGATACAAATAACGGCGCGCTGATGCGCAAAAGGCGCATGGCGTCGGCAAAGGTACGTTCAAAGGTATCCTTTACATATTTGATTGCGCGTTCGGTATGACGAATGCTCAATGCGCTTTGATAACCCTCGGGTATAAAGCACTGATACATATTTTTTCCTCATTTCATGGTCAGATTATTTCATTATATCATAATACCACAGAATCCTTTCTGCGTCCACCGTTCGGGGCGTAAAAATGCTGTGCCGGAGCGCATAATCGAACACGATAAAACACGACGAAAAATTCTTACTCCTCTCTTGAAAACAGGAATTTTGTCTGCTATGATATAGCCCCCGACAAAAGAAGCTTTGATTTGCATTCTCCGCGCGCTGTCATGCCCATGCCGACTCCATAAACAGGTTATGCTCTGTTTCTGCACAAGTTATCCACAAGAGAAGGCAGATCGAAAACACCCATTTTTTTGCGAAAAACATGCTTTTTTCTTGAAAAAAGCCCCGATATCTGATATGATAATCAAAGTTATCCACAAGCCGTTGATGATTCACACCATATTGTGGATAACTTTTTCGAAAGGAGATCGTTTTCCATGAATTATGCCGACGCGTCTCAGCTGTGGCAAAAGGTTCACGCCATCCTCAGAGAAAAGCAGAGCCCCATGCGCTACAACACATGGTTCAAGGATCTGAAGCTTCATTCCGTAGAAAACGGAAAGCTAATTGCCTATACGAAGGAAGCCTTCATTGTCAGATATCTGCGCGAGCAGGCCTTTACGCAGATTGTATTTGCAGTAAATAACGCCTTTGGTCCGGGCTACGACGTAGAAATCGTAATGGAAAACGAGCTTACCCGTTTTGAAAAGGCCATGTCTTCCTCGCCGCTCAATCCGAAGTACACCTTTGAGAGCTTTGTCGTCGGCGCAGGAAACCGGTTCGCTCACGCGGCAAGCCTTGCCGTGGCCGAGCATCCGGGCGATGCCTATAATCCGTTATTTATCCATGGCGGCGTAGGTCTTGGCAAAACGCATCTGATGAACGCCATTTCCCACTATATCCTTCAGGAAAATCCGAAGGCAAATATACTCTTTACAACCTCGGAAAACTTTACCAACGAAGTGGTTGAAGCCATTGCCCGCAAGAAAACCATGGAGCTCAGAAATAAAATGCGCTCTGTGGACGTTCTCCTTATTGACGATGTACAGTTTCTGTCCAACAAGCAAGCCACGCAGGAGGAATTCTTCCATACGTTCAACGCGCTTTTTGACAATAGAAAGCAGATTGTGCTTTCAAGCGACAGGCCGCCCTATGAAATTGCAACCCTTGAAGACAGAATGCGCTCGCGCTTCATGAGCGGTCTGGTTGTAGATGTTCAAAAACCCGACTTTGAAACGAGAATGGCAATTCTGATGCGAAAGGCCGAAAGCGAAAACATCTTGATCGATGTTGACGCCATCAGCTATATTGCCGAAAGAATCGACACCAACATACGCGAGCTGGAGGGCAGCCTCATTCGCGTGCATGCGCTGGCGCAGCTGGAAAAATCGCCCATTACGCGCGAACTGGCCGAACTTGCACTGAAAAACATCGTCAGAGTGCGCGATGAAAAGCGAATCACTCCCGAACGGATTATGGAGCGCGTGGCCATCGAATACGGAATCCGCACCGACGACATTCTTTCTTCGAGAAGAAGTCGCGACGTTGCCGTTCCGAGACAGCTGGCTATCTACCTGACCCGCGAAATTACCGGACAAAGCACCACCAGCATCGGAAAAACCTTCGGCCGTGACCACTCCACCATCATGCATGCGTGCAAAAGCATAGAAGAAAAGACCGGGAATGAAAAGGATTTTGAACTGATTGTCAGAAAAATCAAACAGTCCCTTCTGGAGTCCTAAGGGATTTATCCACGAGATCCCCATTTTCTCCCGTGCTATCCCCGGAAATATCCACTTTAAAAAAGTCATATGGTATAAGGAAAAAACGGAGTTATCCACACAATCCACAGCGCTATAACTACTATTACTAGAATATATTATATATAATAATCATGGAGGGTATATCGTATGAAATTCACCTGCTCCGCGCATGAGCTTTTAAACGCGCTTCAGATCACCGCCCGTGCGCTTTCATCCAGATCCACCCAGCCTATACTGGAAGGCGTTCTGGTGGAAGCCTTCGAAACCGGCCTTCAGCTTACCGCGTCCGACGGCAGCTTTACCTGCATTACCCATGTAAACGCGCAGGTGGACGTAGAAGGCGAAGCGGTTATACCCGGAAAACTGTTTGTGGATGTAATCAGAAAAATGCCCTCCGCGCCCCTTTCCGCGCAGATGAACAATTCCTACATGCTTACCCTGCGCTGCGCCGGCTCCCGAACGAACATTGCCTGCCAGAGCGCAGAGTCCTATCCGCGCGTAGAGCCCATGACGAATGAAACCGACATCACCATTCCGCAGAGCCTTCTTAAGGACATGATCCAAAGAACCAGCTTCGTAATTCCCACCGAGGATCCGCGAGAGGTGCTTCTGGGCGGCTATTTCAATATGCAGAACGGTCAGATTGACATGGTTGGCCTTGACGGATTCCGCCTTGCCATCAGAACCGCCCGCGTTTCCGATACCGAGCATTCCGCAAAGGCGATTATCCCCTTAAAGGCCCTTGAGGAAATTGCCAAGCTTATGGCGGATGACGAAGAGAGCATGGTTACGCTTCACTTTAGTCAGAACAAGCTGCGCGTGGATCTGGAAAAGGCCACGCTGTACACGCGCCTGAAGGACGGAGAGTATGTGAACTATCGCGCCATTCTGCCCAAGAGCTTCCAGACTGAAATCCGCGTAAGCCTGGATGAGTTTACCAGCTGTGTGGAGCGCGCGGCGCTGATGGCGATTGAAGGCAAGAATAACCGCGTAAAGTTTTCAATTGAAGGCGATAAGCTGTTTGTTACCTCCAATTCCGAGCGCGGCGATGTGTTTGAAGAGGTTGACGTGGTGAATAAGGGCGACGATATCGTTATCGCGTTCAATGTCAAATATCTGCTGGAGTTCAACCGCGTGATCAGCGGAAAAGAAGTGTTCCTTCGCTTTAACAGCCCCGTATCCCCCTGCGTGATTACGCCCGCCGACAGCGATGACTTTACCTATCTGGTATTGCCGGTGCGAATCAATGCGTAATTCAGAGAACAAAACCATTGCCGCCATCGCCACGGGAGAGGGCGCCGGCGGCATTGCCATTGTAAGAATCAGCGGAGATAACGCGCTTTCCATACTGAAGCGCGCGTTTCGGCCCAAACGAAAGCATAAAGGAAGCTTTGAACCGGCAAAAATGATGTACGGATACGTGCTGGACGAAGCGGACGAAGTGATCGACGAGGCAATGGCCGTATATTTCCGATCGCCCAACACCTATACCCGCGAGGATGTATGCGAAATTCAGCTGCACGGCGGGCGTATGTCGGCGCAGGCTGCGCTTGACGCAGTATGCAAAATGGGCGCGGTATTGGCCGAGCCCGGCGAATTCACAAGGCGCGCTTTTTTGAACGGAAGAATCGACTTATCGGAGGCCGAGGCTGTGATGGGCATTATTTCCGCCCGTTCGCAGGCGGCCAGACGGGCGTCCGTTCGCCAGCTTCGGGGCGGCGTTTCATCGCGCATCGGCAGAGCGAGGGAGGAGCTTGTTTCGCTGCTTGCGCTCATATCCGCAGCCACTGATTTTCCGGATGAGATTGACGAGCCTGCTGCCGCAATGGACGTTCTCATGCGCGCAAGGCATGTTCGCGACGATCTGATCAAAGCTTCGGACGATAAAAACGCCAGAATCGTCAGGGAGGGCGCAAGCGTTGTGCTGGTCGGAAGGCCGAACGCCGGAAAAAGCTCTGTCATGAATGCAATTCTGTGTGCGGACCGTGCGATTGTTACCGAAATTCCAGGAACTACCAGAGATGTTCTTACGGAAAGCGTGGATATCGGCGGCGTGCGCATTTCGCTTTCCGACACTGCGGGCATCCGCGATACGCTGGATCCCGTGGAAAAAATCGGCGTTTCCCGTGCAAAGAGCGCAATTGACGAAGCCGACTGCGTGGTTCTTTTGCTCAATGCAAACGGCGAAATGACGGATGAGGATACGGCGCTTATGAACGCGCGCGACGACAGGTATATCATTGCTTACAATAAGTGCGATCTTGAAAGAAAAGAAGGTCTGGAGGGCATATATGTAAGTGCGAAAACCGGTGAAGGAATCGATGCGCTTACAAGGGAGATTATCCTGAAAACCGGAAGCCTTCAGGTAAATGAGGATATGATGACGCTTCCCAGGCACATTGAATGCGCCCAAACTGCCATTTGTGCGCTGAATCGCGCCATTTCGGGCATTGAAGGCATGGTTCCGCTTGATTTTGCCGCGTCTGATCTCAGGGAGGCGATGGACGCGCTTGGAGACATTACCGGCGAAACAATGAATGAAAAAGTGATCGATCGCGTATTCTCCGATTTCTGCGTCGGAAAATAAGAAAGGGTTTTAAAATGGCCTTAACGGATATCCGTATGGATATGATTGACGATTCGCACGACGGGCACAGACAGCGAATGAAAAACCGCGCGTGGGAGGAAGGGCTGACGGCCCTTGCGCCGCATGAAGTGATCGAGCTTTTATTGTATTACGGTATTCCGAGACACGATATGAATCAGGTTGCGCACAGGCTGATTGATGCGTTTGGAAGTGTACAGGGCGTTTTAAGCGCCGAATACGAGGAATTGATTCAGATTCCGGGGGTCGGAGACCGGGCGGCAAGGACGCTGAACGCTTTTTCAAGGGCGGTTCATGCGTACAGGCGTTTAAAGGATCAGAACGTTTGGCAGATTGTTTCAAGAAAAGACGCCGTAATGTACGCAAACGATCTGTTTGAGAACGACAGGCGCGTTCAGACGTGGATTGCGCTTGTGAACAGCAGCGGCGTGGTTGCATTTGAACGTCGGCTCAGAACGGGCGCTATGTGGTACAACGAAAGAATCCGCCAATACATTGCCGAACGCGCACTATTATATGATGCGCATGAGGTAATTATCATTTCCAGAAGAGGAATGGATATGCCGCTTCCCCTTCTTTCCGACAGACGTGCGCTGATTGAGCTTGCAGTATCGCTTGAAAAGATCGATGTGTACATCATGGACTACATCGTTGTGGGCCGCACAAAAACGATTTCCATGCGTCAGGTGGCCGATATCGGCTTAAGCCGCATGGAAAGCCGCAACAAGGCGGAGGTTTTGTCGGAAAACTGGCGAAGCGACGATGACGGCGTTATCGAGGTAGATGAAATTCCAGAAGAATTCTAAAAAAACCGCACGCTTGTCAAGTAATTTAACTTGACGCACAGCGTGCGGTTTGCTATAATGTACAGGCTGCCATGATGGGCGGAGGGGATGCGTGAGAAAATGGAAAAGCGAGTGGAGTTCAACAGGCTGCTCGATTTTTACGGCGCGCTTTTAACGGAGCACCGGCGCGATATCATGCACGCGTATCTGGAGGAAGATCTTTCCCTTCAGGAAATTGCGGATTCCATGTCCATCACGCGCCAGGGCGTGCACGACGCCATCAATAAAGCCGAAAAGCAGCTGATGGCATACGAGGAAAAGCTGGGGCTTTTGAAACGGTATCAGCGGCTTATGCATGCGGTGGCGCTTTGCAGAAACGAAATAGCAGGAACGGATCATGAAAGATCGCTTGAAAACATCAAGCGGATCCTTGATGAAATTGAAGATATAGAGAGGTGACTTCCGTGGCATTTGAAGGGCTTTCCGAAAAAATTCAAAATGCGTTTAAAAAGCTTACCAACCGCGGAAAGCTTACCGAGGCGGACGTAAAGACCGCAATGCGGGACGTTCGCATGGCGCTTCTGGAAGCGGACGTAAACTATGCCATCGTTAAGGACTTTGTAAAAAAGGTTACCGAGCGTGCAGTCGGCGCGGAAATTCTTGAAAGCCTCACACCCGCGCAGCAGGTAATCAAGATTGTCAATGAAGAGCTTACCCAGCTGATGGGCGGCGTAAACGCCAAGCTTACCCATTCGCCCACGGCCCCCACCATCTACATGATGTGCGGCCTTCAGGGCGCAGGAAAAACCACCATGTGCGCCAAGCTCGGCAGAATGATTGCCCGTCAGGGTAAAAAGCCGCTGCTGGTAGCCTGCGACGTATACCGCCCCGCCGCCATCCGCCAGCTGCAGATTGTCGGCGAACAGGCCGGCGTAGAGGTATTTGAAAGGGGTCAGGGAAATCCCGTTCAGATCGCAAAGGAAGCCGTTGAATATGCGCGATATTACGGACGCGATCCGGTGATCATCGATACCGCCGGCCGTCTGCATATAGATGAAAAGCTCATGCAGGAGCTTCGGGACATCAAATCCACCGTAAAACCGCAGGAAATTCTGTTGGTGGTCGACTCAATGACCGGTCAGGACGCCGTTACGGTTTCCGATACCTTCAATAAGGAGCTGGGCGTAGACGGCGTTATTCTCACCAAGCTCGACGGCGATACCCGCGGCGGTGCGGCAATCTCCGTAAAGGCCGTAACCGGCAAGCCCATCAAGTTTGCGGGCGTAGGCGAAAAGCTTTCCGATGTGGAGCCCTTCCATCCCGACCGCATGGCGGGTCGCATTCTGGGCATGGGCGACGTGCTCTCGCTGATTGAGAAGGCGCAGGAATCCTTCGACGAAAAGAGCGTGGAGGACCTTGAAAAGCGCCTGAAGAACCAGCAGTTCTCGCTGGAGGATTACCTTGCGCAGCTTAAACAGATCCGTAAAATGGGCTCTGTGGCCGACATTCTCAGAATGATTCCCGGCCTTGGCGGCAAGCTTCCGGAGATTGACGAGGACAAGTTCAACAAGGAACAGAAAAAGAACGAAGCCATTATCCTCTCCATGACGCGCGCCGAGCGCCGCCATCCCGATATTCTCAACGCCAGCCGCCGGCGCAGAATCGCCGCCGGAAGCGGAACCACGGTTCAGGAGGTAAACCTTCTGATCAAGCAGTACGAAACCATGCGTCAAACGATGAAGCAGGTTATGGGCAGCAAGGGCAAAATGCGCCAGCTGATGCGCAATATGCCCAAACAGTAACGCGGAACACCCGGAAAGAGTCCGGATTTCCATATATATATGGTATTTACAAGGAGGAAAACTCAATGGTTAAGATTCGTCTCAAGAGAATGGGCATGAAGAAGGCTCCCTTCTATCGCGTAGTAGTATCCGACAGCCGCACCCCCCGTGACGGCCGCTTTATCGAAGAAATCGGCTATTACAATCCCGTAACCGAACCCGCCGTAATCAAATTCAACGAAGAGCGCGCAAAGCATTGGATCGCCGTAGGCGCCCAGCCCACCGAAACCGTACGCAGCCTTCTGAAGAAGGGCGGTCTGCTGTAATCCGTAAGGGTCAGCAGTTGGGAGGACATTGTTGAATATGGTCGAATTGGTCAAGTTTGTCGCCCGTTCACTGGTAGACAAACCGGACGCAGTCGACGTGCGCGAAGTAGACGGACCCGAGTCCGTCGTTATTGAGCTGCGCGTTGATCCGGATGATATGGGCAAAGTGATTGGCAAGCAGGGACGAATCGCCAAATCCATCCGTTCGGTCGTTAAGGCTGCAACGCTGAAAAACGAAAAGCCCGTGTTTGTAGAAATAATCTGAACTATCAAAAAAGCGTCGCCCGGCGGGGGCGGCGCTTTTTTGAGCAAAAAATCCATTTTGACGGAAAAGACCGATTCTAAGATTCAAGGGAAGTTCATGCGCATATCGAATTGTTTTATGAATGTATCTAAAACAAACTGCTTGCGCGAAAAACGGGCTTTTACATTTTTATCTGTACGCTTTCATCCATGTCGATCAGTTCGCCCTTCAGATTATATATGGAAACGTTTTCAAGTTTTACGTCCTCCGCATTTCTCAAAAACAGGCCTCTTCTCTGCATAACGGGGCAATCGTTCATCATGGCGGGGGTTGAGGCGGGCGCGTCGTCCTCCATTTCAATGGTTACATTTTTAAATGTTACGCGTTTTACCGGCATTTCGCTCAGACCGTAGAAGAAGGCTGCGCACGCGCCGCACTTTCTGGCGGTAACGCTTTCGATGGACACGTCCTTAAGGCGCGGCGTGGATTCGTCCACCTCGTAAGGCGCTTTATCCCATACGCGCTTTTCCTTTCCGCCCGGGCCGCAGAAGTAATACATATTGAATACAAACGGGCACATAACCTTTTCCATTATGAGGTTGGAAAGCTGTATGCCTTCTACCGTGCCGCCTCTGCCCCTGCGGGTTTTCAGGCGGATTCCTCTGTCGGTTTCATAGAATATGCAGCCGTTTACCAGCACGTTCCGGATGCCGCCGCTCATTTCGCTGCCGAGTACGATTCCGCCGTGTCCGTGCAGAAAATGACAGTTTGTAATGATGATTCTTTCGCAGGATTCCTTATTATCCAGCGCTTCCGTGCCGGATTTAATGGCAATACAGTCGTCGCCAACGTCGATGGTGCAGTCGTGAATGCGTACATCCTTACAGGCGTCGGGGTTGATGCCGTCGGTATTGGGAGAATCCGGCGGGTTGATGATGCGCACCGAGCGAACCACAACGTCGCGGCTTCTGAGCGGATGCACGGTCCATGCGGGCGAGCGCGTAAGGACTACGCTTTCAACGGTGACATGATCGCAATTGGAAAAGCACACAAGGCGAGGGCGCGGATGCTTCAGCGTTTTTGCGCGCACCTGCTTCCACCAGAATTCGCCCTGTCCGTCAATTACGCCTTCGCCCTTAACGGTTACAAAGCTTGCATTTTCAGCATATATGCAGGGTCTGTATGAAAGTTCATTTCTTCCCTCAAATTCCAGAGGGATCAGCGGGTATTTCTCCTCGTCATTGATAAAAAGAAGCCTTGCGCCGCTTTCGATGTTCAGCGTAATATGGCTGTATAAGCGTATGGAGCCCGTGGGATATAAGCCGGAGGGTACGGTAAGCATACCGCCGCCCGAAAGATTCAGTTTTTCAATGGCAATCTGAAACGCCAGCGTCCAGTCGGCGCCGTTTTTTGAGTGGCCGGCAAATTCCTGAATATTCATGTGTAATCCCTCCGATACAGACTATGGCCATTATACTTGCGTTAAGGAAAACTGTCAATCTGCATTTTATTGACAACGCTTCAACGGAAAGGGTATACTGGAACAGATGTGTAAGTATACGCTCAATGAAAGGAAGAAAACAATGGGCAGATTTGAAATGTACCCGACGATCATTACGCCCTTTACTCAAACGGGCAAAATAGATTTTGATGCGCTTGAAAAGCTGGTATCGGTTTTTTATGATATCGGCTGTGAAGGCGTATTCGGCGTATGTCAGTCCAGCGAAATGTTTTTCCTGACAGAAGACGAAAAAATAGAGCTTGCGGAAAAAACGATTGCTTTTTGCCGGAAAAGAGGCATGAAATGCGTGATATCCGGGCATACGCAGGACGACGTCGAAGATCAGATTGTATACCTGAAAAGGCTTGAAAAACTGAAGCCGGATGCTATTATATTGGTAAGCAACAGGCTTACGGGTGAAAATGAGGACGATGGGGTTGCTGTTGACAACTTATCAAAGATCCTGTCTTCCCTTAAAAAGGATACAATGCTCGGCATTTACGAATGCCCTTATCCGTACAAGCGCCTTTTGACCGATCAAATACTTGACGTGATGAAGGCGGACGGCAGGTTTTTGTTTATCAAGGATACATGCTGCAGAATTGATGAAATAAAAAGCCGTTTACAGGCAATCAACGGCAGCAGAATCGGATTGTATAACGCCAATATGGCTACGCTTGATGAAAGCGTGCAGGCAGGCGCCAGAGGATATTCGGGCGTTATGATGAATATTCTTCCGGAATTGTTTGGCCTGCTTCACAGAGCCTATGAGGAGAACGACGATTACCGCGTTTCATGCATTCTTGAATATCTGTCGGCTGCCAGCATCATTGAATGCCAGAATTATCCTGCAAATGCAAAATATGCCATGATGAAAAAGGGCATATTTGATAATACGGAAGTCAGAAACGGAAAACCGCCCCTTACAGAAAGTCAGATCAAGGAAATGGATGCGTATCTTTCATTGAGCCGTTATATGTATTTCAGTCTTCAAAAGCATGCAAGCGCGCAGCTTTTGTTTGGCTATGATACTTTGTTTCCGCAATGCCATGCCCCCACTGTCTATCCGTTTGACGATAAAAATGTGCTGGTATGCTATTTTGCGGGCGAAAGGGAGGGCGCGGACGACGTTGGCATATGGCTTTCCGAGATGAAGAACGGCGAATGGAAAAAACCGCGCAGGATTGCCAAGGTCGATCAGACTGCTCACTGGAACCCGGTAATCTACGGAACGGACGATTGCATTCATGTGCTTTTCAAGGTTGGAAAAACGATTTCAGGCTGGAAAAGCTATATCATATCATCCGCAGACGGCGGTGAAACGTGGACGGAGCCGGAGAAGCTTCCAAATTGGAACAGCGCGGGCGGCCCGGTAAAAAATAAGCCGATCATTCTTTCAGACGGAAGGATGCTGGCTCCGAGATCCGATGAACCGGTGGGCGCATGGATTCCCGGAATCGACGAATCGACGGACGGCGGAAAAACATTTTCGATGCTTTCCGAAATACCGATAAACACCGGGATGAAGGCGGATGAATCCACTTATATGGAGGGGCTCGGCGCGATACAGCCTACGCTGTGGGAAAGCGAGCCCGGAATTGTACATGCGTTTTTGCGAACGACGGCCGGGCGGATTTTCCGGTCGGACTCCTATAACGGAGGAAAAAACTGGTGTACGGCGTATAAAACGCCGCTTCCCAACAACAACAGCGGCATCGATATTGTGAAATCGGAGAACAGCTTGTATCTGGTGATGAATCCGGTTGACGTTTCGTGGGGCGCAAGAACGCCGCTGATTGTGATGAAATCGGAGAATAACGGCTATACATTCCGAACTGTATGCGTGCTTTCGGATGATATCATTGACGACGAACACAAAAGAAGCGGCCAGTTCTGCTATCCAGCTGTCGTTTATAAGGATAAGAAACTGTACATTGTATATACCTATAACCGCAAATCTATTGCATATACGGTACTTGACACGCGTCTTTTCTAAAAGGAGCTTAAAAAACGCGATTTTGCCGTACATGCCGCCGAAATCGATGAAAAATGGAGAGGGAGTTAGCTCCCTCTCCAAACTTCTCTCTGGAGTTTGCTGATGATCTGAAGGCAGCGATTTTATCTCTGCCTTTTGTATTACTCATCAATTCCGTCGTCATCGTCGCCGTCTTCTTCTGCGTCTACGGGAACGGAGATTAAGCCGCCGGCAAATTCTTCGCGGATGGTTTTATCGATAAACTGATAGAGTTCGGGGTTTTCCTTAAGGTACTTGATTGTATTTTCGCGGCCCTGACCGATGCGGGTTCCGTTATAGGAATACCATGCGCCGGCTTTTTTGATAAGCTCGCGTTCGACGGCAAGCTCCAGAAGGCTGCTGGCCTGAGATACGCCTTCGCCGAAGATCATGTCCACCACGCAGCTTCTGAACGGCGGGGCGACCTTGTTTTTGACGATCTTGATCTTGGTGCGGTTGCCGATGATGGTGGAGCCGTCCTTGATGGGCTCGCCCTTACGGATATCCAGACGCACGGAGGCATAGAACTTCAGCGCCTTGCCGCCTGTGGTAACCTCGGGATTTCCGTATACAATGCCGACCTTTTCGCGCAGCTGGTTGATAAAAATAGCCATTGCGTTGGTTTTGTTGATAACGCCCGCAAGCTTTCTGAGCGCCTGGCTCATAAGCCTGGCCTGAAGGCCGACGTGGCTGTCGCCCATATCGCCCTCAATTTCCTGCTTGGGAACGAGCGCGGCTACGGAGTCGATAACAACTACGTCGATGGCTCCGGAGCGCACGAGCGCCTCGCAGATATCCAGCGCCTGTTCGCCGTTATCGGGCTGCGCAACGTACAATTCGTCGATATCCACGCCCAGCGCCTTGGCATATACGGGATCCAGCGCGTGCTCTGCATCGATAAACGCGGCGGTGCCGCCCATTTTCTGCGCTTCCGCCACTACGTGCAGCGCAATGGTGGTTTTACCGGAGGATTCCGGGCCGTATACCTCTATAATTCGGCCGCGCGGAAGACCGCCTACGCCCAGCGCAAGATCCAGCTGCAGACAGCCGGTGGGAACAACCTCTACGTTCATTTTATCGGCTGCATCGCCCAGCTTCATAACCGAGCCCTTGCCGAAATCCTTTTCTATTTTGCTCAGCGCCACTTCCAGCGCGCGTTTGCGCTCTTCGCCCATTTTCTGCTGAACCGCGTTTTTATCGCCCTTTTTATCAGCCATGATTTCGCCTCCGAAGTTTTCTTATCGTATGCCGTTATTATAGCACACTTGTTCGATTATGAAAATCGAACGGTGTGTTATCTTTCATCTCAGGCTGTCATACATGGCCTTAAGGAGCGTATGCGTATGATCGCTGCCATGATCCCAGTACATAATACCGAGAAGATCTTCTTTGAGAAGATAGCGGCACTTTTCCTGAATGGACAGAGGATCGTCATAGCTGATGAATTCGTTTCCGTTAAACAGATACGGCGCCTTTGCCTTTTCGTCCCAGTACCTGACAAAGCCGTTTTTGTCGATGAAATGTGCAACCAGATCGGAATAGCCCGCGCCGTAATTGCCGATGGTTCCGGCATGCTGAAGCATGCCGTTGTTTACGTTGGGCACATCCTTCCAGCGGCGCGAATAGAACGCCGCGCCGATGACGATTTTTTCGTGCGGAACGCCGGCTTCGGTAAACATATCCACAACGCCCTTTACAGACAGGCGGCTTTCGTCGCCCTCTGTGGTATACAGGGAGGTGTGGTGTCCGGCTTCGGAGCAGAAACCGCTTCGAAGGTCGTAGGTCATCAGCTGCACATAATCGCAGATTTTTGCCACCTTGTCCATTTCGGTATCGCGCACAAAGTAATCGCCGCCGCCCGCCGCGATGGAGAGAATTTTATCCTTGCCCAGATGCTTTCTGAGGCTTTCCAGAAGGAATGTAAAGTTTTCTCTGTCTCTCGGGTCTGCGTCGATGCCGGCGGAATTGTTGCAGGGGTATTCCCAGTCGATATCTACGCCGTCAAGGTTGTGATCAAAGGTATACTTTGCGCAGGAAGCGCTGAATGCCTCGCGGCCTTCCTCGGTCAGCGCCATGTTGGAAAAACCGCCTGCGCCCCAGCCGCCGATGGACATGACGAATTTGATTTCAGGATTCCATTTACGGATTACTTCGATGTAATCGATAAACTGATCCAGCAGCCGGGAATCCAGAAGGCCGTCCTTTCCGACATGGCCGAAGGCGAGGTTTACATGCGTAAGCCGCCCGGCGTCATCGGGCGTAATGGAAAAAATCGAATCCTTGAATGCATATGCAAGAATCAACGGTTTTTTCATTATTGAATCTCCTTAAATTTCGCTCCAGATGCGTCTTGCGTTATTAAGGCCTACATAGGTAGCATATCTGGGATCCTCGAGGCCCTCAAACTCGATGGCGATGTCGCCGTCGTAGCCGCTGGTCTTCAGCGCCTTCAGGCACTCGTAAATGTCCAGATCGCCCTGCGCGAGGATGGCGCCGCGAAGGTACTTGCCGGCGCGGGAACGGAACCAATGGCCGCCGCAGTCAAACTGAGTGGTGTCGCCCGGATCGCGGGTGCGAACGTAGAAGTCCTTCAGGTGAACCATTTTCGCCTTCGGCGCAAGCGCATATGCCGCAGCTGTGGGATCCTCGTCCACGCAGATGATGTTGCCGGTGTCCAGCAAAAGGCCGTAGTTATCGTCGTTTACAAGGTTCATTACGCGCTCTACGCGGTCTACGCCGTTGGCGAAGAAGCCATGGTTTTCAACCAGCGTCATAACGCCAAGCTTTCTGCCGTGCTCGCAGACTTCCTTGGCGCTTGCGGCCAGTACGGGCAGCCATCTGTCGTAATCGGTCAGCGTATTCTGCGCCAGCGGGCGGCGGAAGGCGGTAATATCGTGCCTCATCCTGGGTACGCCGAGCTCGGCGGCGATATCCACATGATGCTTAACGCGGGCAATTTCCTTTTCCAGATCTTCGCCTTCCTTGCAGAAGTCGGCAAGCACGGAATAGTTAACCAGCTGAATACCGGCGTCCTTTGCCCAGGTACGCACGTTTTTAATCAGTTCGGAATTGATTTTTCCGGTTTCGGGATCGTCAAAGCGGAAGGCAAAGGGAACCATTTCCATGCACTCCGCGCCGTTTTTCGCGGCCCATTCAATTGCGTCGTGAAGCGTAAGAACGCCGTTTTCAATATCTCTGTCCAGGCAGTAAGAACTGATACCTAACCTCATAAAAACACCCCTGTTATCTAATTTTCCATTATGATTATATCGGGAATCAACAATCCTGTCAATGAAATCATGCATTGTCTCAGATACTGTCGGAAAAAATGGCGCCGTTCTGTCATATCTTAATGATGATATGATATCCGAACGGGCGATGAATGGCGTATAATGCTTATATTCGGCTGTTTGATGCGAATGTGTCTCTTGACCAGAGACAGGTGTTTGTGTATAATAGACACATATTTTTGCTTCCGGAGGGGTCTTAAAAATGGGAATCAAAGTTGCAAAATTCGGCGGCTCGTCACTTGCGGATGCGAGCCATTTTAAAAAGGTAAAGGAAATCCTTCTTTCCGATCCGGATCGGCGCTATGTAGTGCCGAGCGCGCCCGGAAAAAGGTTCAAGGACGATGAAAAGGTTACGGACCTTCTGTACAGATGCTATCAGCTTGTAGAGGCAAAGGAAAGCATTGCGTCCACATTTCAGAAAATCCGCGACAGGTATATGGAAATTGCAAACGAGCTGGAAATCAAGATGGACGTAAGTTCGCTTCTGGACCAGACGGAGGATGACATTAACAGAATCGCCACGCCGGATTTTGCCGCCAGCCGCGGAGAATTTTTGAACGGCATGCTGCTTTCCGCCTATCTGGGCTGGGATTTTATTGATCCAAGGGAATGCGTGAAATTTGACCGTCAGGGCGTGTTTGCTGCGGAATGGACCAACGAAGTGCTGGGTGAAAAGCTGAAAAATCACAAATATGCCGTTATTCCCGGCTTTTACGGATCGTTCCCGAACGGAGAAATCCGTACCTTCTCCCGCGGCGGCAGCGATATATCCGGCGCAGTTGTGGCGCGCGCCGCGAATGCGGAGCTGTATGAAAACTGGACGGATGTTTCCGGTTTTCTGATGGCGGATCCCCGCATTGTGGATAAGCCCAAGGGCATTAAGGAGCTGACCTACCGCGAGCTTCGCGAGCTCAGCTATATGGGCGCGACCGTACTGCATGAGGACAGCATTTTTCCCGTGCACAAGACCGGTATTCCCACGAATATCAAGAATACGAACGATCCTTCGCATCCCGGCACGATGATCCTTTCAAAGCCCACCGAGGTTTCTGCAAACAGCATTATTACCGGCATTGCGGGACATAAGAACTTTACGCTGATTTCCGTTGAAAAGGCCATGATGAACAGTGAGCTCGGCTTTGGCCGCCGAGTTCTTCAGGCGCTGGAGGATTTTGCGGTTTCCTTTGAGCATCTTCCTACCGGCATTGACACCATGAGCGTTATCATTGCCGACAGCGAGCTGAAAACGAGAAGAAGGGAGATTGTAAACCGCATCAACGAACTGTGCCACCCCGATTCGATCGAGGTAACCGAGGGCATAGCGCTGATTGCTACCGTAGGTCACGGAATGGTTTCCAATCCCGGTACGGCGGCTCGCCTGTTCGGCGCCCTTTCCGAGGCGCAGGTAAACGTGAAGATGATCGATCAGGGCTCAAGCGAGCTGAACATCATTGTCGGCGTGGATGAGCACGACTTTGATAAGGCCGTCAGAGCGATATACTATGCTTTTGATGAAGCGGTGGGTTGAAAAAATCTATTGAGAATGCACAATCGGGCGGCAAGCATGTTGCTTTGCCTTCGACGAGAGTGGTATCCTTACCGAGCTGGCAGCCGTACATCAGGTTCTCGAGCAGTACCTGAATCCGCTGGTAACCGGTCTTGCCAACCCCGAATCCACGCTCCCCGAGTTCCTCACTGCGCTTGAAAATGCAGGCGTTGATGTAGTAATCGACGAGCTTCAAACCCAGCTCGACGCATGGCGCGTAAGCATGGGCTTCTGATTCAAGACGAATCCTGAAAGAAGAATCGGCTCCTGACGGAGCCGGACGACAGGGGCTTTTGAAAAGTTACTTTTCAGAAGCCCCTTGCTTTATTTATATTGTTCTTAAAAGGCCAAGAAAAGCATTCCTGATAGGCATTAGGAATACTTTTCTGCGGTTATGCGTTAGCGGATGCTGAGTTCTTACAGAACGATGTTTCCGTCAACGTCTGTCAGGTACCATGCATCGTTGAGTTTCATGGCGTATATGCCGCAGGGGCAGGTTCCGTTAAGCAGCAAGCGGCGGCCTTTGGTATCAATGGGGAAGAAATCAATATCATATGCATTAGAGTTGTAGAAGGAGTATTTATTATATACATATGCGATTCCGCCGGAGAAATCGTATGCATAGTTATATGATTTTTGATTGATCAGCCTGCCTGAGGTATCAATATAGCGGTAACCGCCCATCCGGATGCGCGCTATGCCTTCCGAGAAGGGGTTCAGATCGTCTACACTTCCGGAAATAAGTTCGTTGCCGTTTTTATCGATTAGATTATAGCCGCTGTAGGTATATACGACAGCAACGCCGTTTTCATAACGGAAGTCGGATATTGAAAGACTTCCTGTTTCTTTTCCCGTTTCATCGACTGAGGAATAAAAGGAATTATGTCTGTATAACCTTACGCATGCGAGACCGTCTGAGAATGCATACGCTTCATAGAACTTAAAGGGGATTACGGTATTGCCTTCATGGTCAACATATCCGTAATTGCCGGATGCATTCTTCAGGCAGATCAGCGTGTCGGAGAAGCTGCCTTTAATTTCGGTAATAGAGCTGTCAAAGCCTAAAAGGAGGTTTCCGCTTGTATCGATCAGCATCCATTTGCCGTACTGCTTTACGGCGGCCGATCCGTTTTCAAACGGGAGTGCGTCGTCATACACGAAATCGATGACAGTGTTTCCGTTTGTGTCTATAAAACCGTAAAAACCATCCTTCCATACTAGGCCGAGCGAATCGGTAAACGAATAGGCGTAGTTCCACTGCGGTTCGCTGACGATATTTCCCTTTGTGTCCGAATATCCCTTAAAGCCATCCTTAGAAACGAGCATCAGACCGCAGGAGGGGGAGGAAATGCTGTCCCATTCGGGCGACAGTACAACGTTTCCGCCCGTATCGATGGCGCCGTATTTTTTATCCTTGCTGCAAACGATGCCGATTCCGTTTTGGAAGGGCTTAGCTTCATACCATATGCTGTCGGAAAGCATGCTTCCGTCCTCGCGCATATAGCCGTATTCAGAGTAGTTGTTCTTTACCACGGCGATTCCTTCATGGAATTCTAAGGTTGATGAATGCGATACAGTATCGCCCTTTGTGTTTATTATGAGTGTGTATGTGGAATATAGTGAGCTGTTTTCAATGCAAGCAAAGCCGTTTATAAAGGGAAATGCGGTCATGATACTTTTATACTCGATATTAAGGGCGTCGTTATTTTTGTCGATGTACTTCCAAGCGTTTATGCTGCCGTCAAATACAGCTGCATAACCGCAGGAGAAGCTATCTGCATTTATATACTGAAGATCAATTACGACTTTACCCTCCGGATTGATAAAGCCCCATTTGTCCGCGAGCTTTACGGCAGCCAGCCCTTCGGAGAATTCGTAGGCCATATCGTATTTGGCGTTGATTACAATTTCGCCGTCCGTGTTGAGATAACCCCATTTGCCGTTTTTCTCAAAGCTTGCAAGGCCTTCTTCCGAGAATGTGCCGATTTGATCGACAAAGCGCACAAACAGCTGCCGGTCGATTTTTTCCGCACGGGCGTCGGAATCTTTGTAACCGGAAAGGGTGGCAAAGGCTGCCTTCGCTTCTATATAGGCGTCGTGGTTGTTTTTGCCGTTTTCCACATCGTTAACGGCTTTTGCGTATATAGCGGCGTTTGCCGAGTCCTCATAGTCGTTAAGCGCGGCGAATACTTCGGCGGCTTTTGCGTAGTCGGAATTTTCAAAGGCTCTCCATGCGCCGTTGTAGGCGTTCAGCAGGCAGCTTTCCGCGCGAGCGGATGCGTCGCTGAAGGAGGCGATGGTTTGATAGATATCGGCTGCCTGAAGGAAAAACGCAATGTCTGTTTCGGCCTGTTTTTCCAGCGCGCGCGCGGACGTGTAATGACACAGCGCTTCAGAATCCATATACTGTGTCTGCAGGGAGAAAAGCGTTTTTGCCTGTTCAAAATCCTCTGCGCTCAGGCATTCCTGCGCCTTCTGATATACGTCCCTGCGAAGGGCTTGCGCGCGTTCATCGGCGTCCAAAAAGCCGGGCATATCCTCGTATTTCAGGGCGGCTTCGATCTTGAGCGAATTGGTTATGGAAGATGCCTCTGCGCTGCGTGCTTCGGCGTAAATGGCCATTTTTCTGCTGTCCTTGTAATTCTGCAGGGAAAAACAGGCGTTTGCAAGCGCGTAATCGCCGCTTTCTATAGCGGTTACGCCCTTTTGATACACGCCCTCGCGGATGCTTTCTGCGCGTTCCTTGCTGTCCTTAAAGCCGTTCATTTGCTCATACAGGACTGCGGCATTCAGAAGCGCGGCGTCGTTTGCTTCGGCAGCTTTTTCGGAATACAGTGCATATACATAGCTGCGCATTTCTTCTCCGTCTTTGTAGTCCTGAATGGCGAAGGCTTTATCGGCAAGGACATAATCGCCGTTTTCCATGGCGGTTACGCCCTTTTGGTAAATGCTTTCGCGGATGGTTTGCGCACGGTCAATGCTGTCTTTGAAATCGCCCATTTTTTCAAAGGCGAAAGCAGCCTGAACGAGCGCCGAATCATCGCTTTCACCGGCCTTTTCCAGAGCCAGCGCAGCGGAGTATTTGCGCATTTCCTTACTGTCTTTGTAGTCCTGAACGGAGAAATAGAGATCCGCCGTCTGATAATCGCCCGATTCCATGCTCAAGACGGCGTGGTTATAGATACTTTCGCGAATTTCCAGCGCACGCGTTTGACTGTCACGGAATTCGCCCAGCGACTCAAAGCTTGCAGCGGCGTTTGTTTTGGCGCTTATGACAGACTGAGACTGCATATGGGCTGCATTGGTATATACAATCATATTTTCGCTGTCCTTATAGGCGGCGCGTTCCTTCTTGGTCCAGCCGGAAGCATACGGCTTTGCAAGCAGTGAATACAGGTTGTACGCGATTTTATTATCGCCTTCCGACAGCGCCTTTTCGGCGGCGGTGTATACGCTTTCAATGATATCGTCGGCGCGCTTTTGACTGTCTTTAAAGCCGTTCAGGCTTTCATAGACATCTACCGCAAGAAGGTAGGTATACACATCCTGCGTACCAGCGCTTTCATATTCGCTGGCAATGACATATTCGGACATTTGTCTGCTGTCTTTATATTCGCCAAGCAGCATAAAGGTGCTGTAAGCGTTCGCATACTCTTTTTCTTCAAACTGCTTTTCCGCCTTTTTGTACATATCCGAGCGGAGGCCTTCCGCACGCGTTTGGCTGTCCAGATACAAAGGAATTTCATCCAGCTGCGTGGCGGCCTTCAATTTGGCTTGATCGGAGCCTTCGCTTTCAAAAAGCGCCGCGGCATATTTGGCTGCTAGCGCGCTGTCGCGAAAGCTGGAAATGGAGGCAAAGCCTGCCACGGCAAGCGCATATTCGCCTTTTTCAAGCATGTCCCGGCTTCGGCAGTATACGGTAAGAAGCATGGAATCCTCATAGCCGTTCAGCTTTTCAAATTCCGCCGCTGCCTGATCGTATTTTCCTTCGGATAAAAGAATTTGTGCGTTTTCATAAGTAATTTCATTTTGCGGACGGGGATCCTCCTTCTGACTGCAGCCGGTAAGCAAAAGCGCCGCAGCCAGCAGAAGGGAAATCAATCTTGATATCCGCTTTTTCATACGTATGTCCTCCTCATGATTTGTGTATACATTATACACGATAATCGGGTACATGTCACGATTCCGTTCGGATATTGCGGAAAGCATTGCAGTTTTTTTCGCTATGGATTATAATAGATAAAAGAAAATTTTTACAAGGAGAAGATGCCAGTGAAGAAGAGGATATATGCCATTGCGCTCATTTTATACATTTCGTTTCTTTTTCTGATTTCTTCCGGCGCGGAGGAAGCAAAATCGACGCCGGTTGTTCACCTTACCGCGTACGATTCGGCCAATAAAGTGGTGGGAGAGGGCAGCGCCTGCCTGATGTTTGACAACAGGACGCTCGTAACGAATTTTCGCACCATTCAGAATGCTTCGATGGTGATTGCCCAGAGCAGCGACGGCTACCAGTATCTTGCAAACAAGGTGCTTATTCTGAGCGTGGAAAAGGATATTGCCATACTGCGCGCCATGTCGCCGTTGAATGCGGAGCCTGCTGCATACGATGCAGCCGATCCGAAATCCGGAAACAGTGTCACGCTGTTGGCGGATGATTTTACCGAAACAAAGGTATCCATTTCCGAAATGTACAAGCGAAACGATACCGCGCTTATAAAGCTGAAGGCGGACAACAAAGCCGGCGCGGTTTTGGATGAAAGCGGAAAAGTCGTTGCCATTACCAGCGCGTTTTTTGACGAGGGCAAGGATTCCGATGCGGCGATTGATATTGATGAAGTTGTTGCGCTTTACGAAAAGTGGAACGGCAGCGAATTTGACGTTGCCAACCAGATGAACGCGCGCTTTTTGTCGCAGGATTTCATGGACGGGCGGAAAGTGTATTACGGCGCGGATTCATCCTTTTATATCGACCTTGAAAAGGATGAGGAAACCGTTTTTGCCGGAAAGACTTTCAGAATTACCCCGAAGGTCGTAGCGTTTGACGGCGGCAGCGCGAAAAATTCCGGCTTTGTATGGACGACTGCCGATGAAGGCGTGGCGAAGGTAAGCACCAGCGGAACGGTTACAGGCGTTAAGGCGGGCGACGTCATTATTACCTGTACGTCGAAGACGGATGAAAATGTGTATTCCTGTATGGTGGTACATGTGCATGAGCCGGTAAAGGCCGTTAAAATGAGCGAAAGCAGCGTAAAGCTGCTGGTAGGCGCGTATTCCGACAGCAAAAGCTCGGCGAAGCTTTCGGCTTCAATCGAGCCTGCAAACGCATATTATAAGGGCGTTGAATGGAAAAGCAGCAATACAAACGTGGCCGTGGTTGACCAGAACGGACGCGTAACTGCCAAGGGTACAGGAACCTGCACTATTACCGCCGTATCCACGGAGGAAGGCACCTCGTCGCCCAAAAAGGCAACCTGCAGCGTTTCCGTATCGCGCGGCGTACAATGGATTGAGGACAGCAAGGGCAAAACTTCGACCACAATCCGGTGCGGAAGAAGCGAAACGCTTTCTGCAAAGGCATATCCCAGCAACGCGGCCAATAAAAAGCTGATCTGGAAGTCCTCCAATGAATCCATTGCAAAGGTAAGCACAAACGGCACCGTAACGGCGGTAAGCCCCGGCTCGTGCCAGATTACCTGCACTGCAGCCGACGGCGGAGGCGCGTCGAGAACCTATACGGTATATACCGAGCAGCTGGTTACCAAGCTCACCGCTTCAGGAGATACGAGGCTGGGATATTATGAAGGCGCAACCGTTACCCTGAGCGTAAACTGCACGCCGTACAACGCCTCCAACCGCTTTATTACTTGGAAGATATCCGATACAAGTATTGCGCAGTCGGTCAACAGCAGCGGAATTCTCTTTGATAACCAGAACAGCAAAAAGTTTACTTTCAAAAAGCCCGGAAGATGCAAAATCACCGCATCGACCACGGACGGATCGAATAAATCCGTAACGTTTGATATCTGGGTGTACCCGAAGGCCGGAACGCCGACATTGTATATGGATTATGATACATATGCAACCTGGGACGATGCAAGCAACAATAAGCTGAAAATTCGCTTCCAGGTGAAGAATATGGAAACGGCGAAAAAGGTAAGCGCGTTTGAGTTGTATGTATATGCCGAGAATGCATGGGGCAGCCGGATTTACGGATCGAATCAGATCTATAAGTGGACCACCACAAGGGAGGTAGGCCCGGGGAAAAAGGTTTATTCGGATTATGTCCTTTTGCCGAACCGTAACGAGATTTTCAATGTACACTGTGGCATTCATAAAATCCGGTATGAAGACGGTTCTGTGGTAACGATTGACGATGTTGATTACTGGTACTGGACGATTGATTGATTCTTCGGGCAAACGGAGCGTTGAAGCGGTTTGTTTGCGCCGACAGAGCGAAAAAACCCGCCCGGCTTTTCCTGAATAGGAAGCCGGGCGGCTTTATTGTTATGCGCCTTCCTCCGGAAGGGGAAGGGCCGGTTGATCGGGTTCTTCGATCTTGGTTTTTCTTGTGCTTCTGCGCTTTTTTTGAGGCAGGGCTGCGGGATCGGCTTTTACCAACAAGGGCTTTGCCGTCTTATTGACAGCCTCCTCGTTAATGATGCACTTCGCGACGTCGGGGATGCTCGGAAGCTCATACATGGTATCCTGCATGACGCTTTCGATAATGGCGCGAAGGCCGCGCGCGCCGCTTTTGCGTTCAAGCGCTTTTTTTGCAATCTGCCTGAGCGCTTCGTCGGTAAACTCCAGATCCACATTGTCCATGGAGAGCAGCTTTGCGTACTGGCGAACCAGCGCGTTTTTGGGCTCGGTCAGGATTTTTACCAGCGCGTCCTCATCCAGGCGGTTGAGGGTTACGATTACGGGCAATCTTCCGATGAATTCGGGAATCAGGCCGAATTTCAGAAGGTCCTCGGGCTCGAGGCGGGTCATGATATCGTCCTTCAAGCGCTCCTGTTCGCCCTTGATTTCGGCGCCGAAGCCCATGGATTTTTTGCCGGTGCGGTTTTCGACAATGCGCTCGATGCCTTCAAACGCACCGCCGCAGATAAACAAAATGTTGGTGGTGTCGATCTGAATGAAATCCTGATGCGGGTGCTTGCGGCCGCCCTGCGGGGGAACGGACGCAATGGTGCCCTCCAGCATTTTCAGAAGCGCCTGCTGAACGCCTTCGCCGCTTACATCGCGGGTGATGGAGCGGTTTTCGCTTTTTCTGGCGATTTTATCGATTTCATCGATGTAGATGATGCCGCGCTGGGCGAGCTCCACATCGTAATCGGCGTTTTGAATCAGGCGCAGAAGCACATTTTCAACATCCTCGCCCACGTAGCCCGCTTCCGTCAGGCTGGTGGCGTCGCCGATGGCGAAGGGAACGTTGAGAATTTTGGCCAGCGTCTGCGCAAGATAGGTTTTGCCGCAGCCGGTCGGACCGAGCATAACGATGTTGGACTTTTGAAGCTCCACATCGTTTTTCTTGCCCTGATATTTGATGCGCTTGTAGTGGTTGTAAACCGCAACGGACAGCGCGCGCTTTGCCTGCTCCTGGCCGACCACATACTGATCGAGCACAGCCTTGATTTCCTGCGGCTTCTTGATGACGATCTCGCCGCGGCTGGCGATGGCGTCTACGTCGTCGGAAACGATTTCCTGGCACAGAAGCACGCATTCATCGCAGATGAATACGCCGGGGCCGGCAACGATGCGGCGCACCTGATCGCGCGATTTTCCGCAGAATGAGCATCTTACGGGCTTGTCAAAATCTTCTCTGCTTGCCATGATTATCTCCTTGGAGGAATGATATCGTCGATGATGCCATATTCTTTGGCCTGCTCGGCGGTCATAAAGTAATCCCTTTCAACGTCCTTCTGAACGTCTTCAAGGGGCTTACCGGTGTTTTTGGAAAGCTCCTCGTTCATGCGCTGCTTGATGCGGCGAATGTGCTCGGCGTGAATGAGGATATCGGTCGCCTGGCCTTCGGTTCCGCCCAGCGGCTGATGGATCATTACTTCGCTGTTGGGGAGCGCCTTGCGCTTACCCTTTGCGCCCGCCGCAAGCAAAAACGCCGCCATGGATGCGGCCATGCCGATGCACAGCGTGGAAACTTCGCATTTCAGATACTTCATCGTATCGTAAATGGCCATGCCTGCGGAGATGGAGCCGCCGGGGCTGTTGATGTAGAGCATGATATCCTGATCCGGATTTTCCATTTCGAGGAACAGCATCTGCGCTACGACGGTGTTGGCGACGCCGTCGTCAATCGCACCGCTTAAGAAAATGATGCGATCCTTCAAAAGGCGCGAGTAAATATCGTATGCGCGTTCTCCCATTTCGTTTTTCTCAATAACTGTAGGCACCAGATACATCGGATGCACCTCCCGTTGAATTATCAATATATCCGAAAACGGCGCGGACTATACGCCGGGTTTGCATTTTTGAAGTGCAAACCGTGCCGCGCCAAATGCGTTTAAACGATTCTGTTCGCTTGGTGCATCTGGCGCATCCACATGGCTTTATATGCCCGCGCCGCTTTGTCAAATACCCTTAGTAATTATTTTGCGCAGGTTTTCAGGAAATCGATGACCTTGCGCATGGTGGCAGACTGCTTGAAGTATTCCATATCGCCCTCGCGGAAGGTAGCCTTGATGTCTTCCACAGACTTTTTGCGGCTTTCGGCGAGCTTGGCGATCTCGGCGTCTACATCTTCTTCGGTGGCTTCAATGCCTTCAGCATCGCGGATGGCTTCCAGCGCCAGCTGCGTCTTTACGCGCTCAAGCGCCTGCTCGCGGTACATTTCGCGAACCTGCTCGCGGGTCTGGCCAGTGTACTTGAAGTAGTCGTCCAGCTTCATGCCCTGATAGGCGAGGCGAAGCTCCATATCGCGGAGCATATTGTCGATGGCTTCCTCAACCATGCCGTTGGGAACGTCCATTTCGCAAACTTCAACAGCCTTCTCGATTACTTCGTTTTCGAAGGCGGTTTCGGCGCGCTCTTCCGCCTGCTTTTCGAGGTTGGCCTTAACGTCTGCCTTGTACTCGTCCAGCGTGTCGAAGCTCATGTCCTTGGCAAAGTCGTCATCCAGCGCGGGAACTTCCTTCTCGCGGATGCCGTTTACCTTTACATGGAATACAACGGGCTTGCCGGCGAGGGACTTTTCGTGATATTCCTCGGGGAAGGTGACGTTTACGTCTACTTCGCTGCCGATTTCGGCGCCGACGAGCTGCTCTTCAAAGCCTGGGATGAACATGCCGGAGCCGAGGGTGAGATCCTGTCCCTGAGCGGTGCCGCCCTGGAACTGGTTGTCGCCGTCAAAGCCGGCGTAGTCGATGTTGACCTGGTCGTCCAGCTGAGCGGGACGATCGGTAACCTCGATAAAGCGGGAGTTGCGCTCGCGGGCGCGCTCGATTTCGGCGGCTACGTCGTCATCGGTTACTTCGGCAACAGACTTGGAGGCTTCCAGCTCCTTGTAGTTTCCGAGGGTAACGTCGGGGCGTACAAATACCTCGACGGAGAAAATCAGATCCTTGCCCTTTTCCATCTGGGTAAGGTCGAGTTCGGGGCGGTCTACGGGCTCGATGTTGTGCTCGCGGATAGCCTCTGCGTATACGGTGGGGAACAATTCATCAAAAGCGTCCTCATAGAAAACGCCTGCGCCGTAGTGCATTTCCACTACATGCAGCGGAGCCTTACCGCGGCGGAAGCCGGGAATATTGATACGCTTCGCGTTCTTGACGTATGCGGTTTTGATCGCATTTGCGAAATCCTCGCTGCTGACGACGAAGCTGAGTTTAACCTTGTTGGAAGAAATTTTTTCAAACGTAGAACTCATGGAAGTCCCTCCTGACTTGATATGACAGACCTATTTCATGATAGCACAGGAGATTTTAGCACATTTTCCGCAAAGTTGCAACACAACCGGGTAAATTCCGGTTGCTGTTAACGCACCTTTATGTTATAATTTCGTATATTTGCTGGAGGTATGAGATAGTGGGCAGATTTTCAGAGGCAATTGCAAGAAATGTGCTGCTTTTTGACGGAAGTATGGGCGCATTGATCGGGCAGATGGGCTACAAAACCGCATGCCCCGATGAAATGGCGACCACGCACAGAGAAGTGATAATGGAAATCCATCAAAAATACCTGAACGCGGGCGCAAATGTTCTGATTGCGGATACCTTCGGTAGTACGGAAATGGCGCTTGCGCATAAAGGCAAGGCGGGTATGGGAAAAACCTTCACCAAAAACGCCGTCGCCCTTGCCAGGGAGGCGGCGGGCGGACAGGCGCTGGTAGCGGTGGATATGGGCCCGACGAGTGAGTTTATGTACCCCGTCGGTGCATACAAAATGGAAGCGTTTTTTGAAACGTATCTGGAGCAGGCCGAGGCCGCCAGAGAGGCCGGATGCGATTTTGCCATCATTGAAACGCAGACCGACGTTTCCGAGTGCCGTGCGGCGTGTCTGGCTGCGCGCAAGGCCGGCGTGGAAGCGGCGGCATCCTTCACGTTTCAGAACGGGCGCACGCTTACGGGATCCGGTCCCGAATGCTGCGCGCTGATCCTTCAGGCGGCGGGCGCAAAAGCGCTGGGCGTAAACTGCTCCACCGGCCCCGAGCAGATGCTTCCGATTCTCAAGGCCATGCGGCGCGTAACCGATCTGCCCATTATTATCCAGCCGAATGCCGGACTTCCGCAGACGGCGGCGGACGGAAGCGTATACTATCCGTTCACACCCGACGATATGCTTGAAAGCATGCGGGCGATTGTCGAAAACGGAGCGGGGGCCATCGGCGGATGCTGCGGAACGACGCCGGAGCACATCAAAAAGCTTTCTGAGCTTGCATTCGGAGAAGTAAAGCCTTCCGAAAAGGAAGATGCGGAATATGTGTGCTCCCAGCGCGTGTTTGTAGATCTTTCGGAGGCCGTAAGCGACATACAGACGTTTGACGATCCCGAGGACCTTTACGACCTTGACGAGGATACCTCCCTTGTGCTGATCGACCTTACAGGCATGAGCGCAAAGGAAGCGAGGGATTTTACCGAGGAATGCGCAGCCATGTGCCGAAATCCCTTTGCCTTCAAGGCAGACAGCCGCGAGGCGCTTTCTGCGGCGCTTCACATATACGCGGGCGTTGCCGCCGTAATGGCGGATGAAAGCATGGCGGATATTATCGAATACTACGGCGCGAAGCGCATTTCATAAAACTATCGTTGTACGCCGTAAAAGAATACGGCAATGGTTCCGGGGCCGCAGTGCGAGGCGATAATCGTACCGATATCGGTAATGGTTACCTTGCCCTGCAGCGCCGGGATTTTGTTTTGAATGGCGGTGCTTGTCATTTCTGCAAGCTCTATGGCGTTGGAGTGACCGATATAGCACTTATCTCCATATTCGGGAAGCGGCGAAAAGTTTTTGGCGATGGTTTCCACGGTTCGGTTGATGGCGGCCTTTTTTCCGCGTACCTTATCGTAGGCGATGATTCTGCCCTCTTCGTTCAGGTGCATAATCGGGCAAATGCCGAGCACCGTTCCGATCATCGCGGAGGGGCCGGATACGCGTCCGCTGCGCTTGAACATGGTAAGATCGGTGGAGAAGAACTGATGATGCACATTGAGCCTGTGGTCAAGCACCCATTTTTCGAGCGAGTCAATATCCGCGCCCGAATCGCGCAAATCCGCCGCGCTTTCGACAAGCAGTCCGTAGCCGACCGAGCTGGCAAGTGAATCGATAACAATCAGACGGCGCTCCGGATGGCGGGCGCGAACAAGCTCTGCCGCTTCCTGGGCGTTTGTAACGGAGGGCGTCATGCCGCTTCCAAACGCGATGTGAATAATGTCTCCCTTCAGGATCAGATTTTCGAAGTATTCAATATAGCGGTAGGTGTTGATCTGCGAGGTTGTGGGAAGAGAGCCTTCTTTGATAAAACGATAAAACTCTGCAAGCGCTTCCTCGTCGCGGCCCATATTGTCGGTAAATTCCTTTCCGTCGATCATATAGGTATAGAACAGCACGGAAATATCCCTGGAATTGATATAGGAAAAGGGAAGATCTACCGTGGATTCACAGGAAAGAATGTAGCGTTCAGACATAATTGTTTCCTCCTTTTACTTCATGCGTACATCGTCTGCGCCTTCAAAATACAGTGCCAAAGAGCTCGGACCGATATGAGAACCGGTAACAGGCTCATGCTTTACCATCATAATTTCTTTCGGCGGCAGCTTTCGCAGAATCAGGCTTTTCAGGTATTCGGCGTCCTCCGGACAATTGGCGTGCGAAATGCCGATCAGCTGGTTGTGCGCGTTCACAACCAGGTCTGCATATTTTTCCGCCAGCGTGCGAATGGCGTTTTTTCTGCCGCGCACTTTTTGAACGGCTACGATTTTGCCGTTTTCATTTCCCTTCAGAATCGGCTTAATTCCCATTACGCTTCCGACAATCGCGCCAACATTGGAAAGGCGGCCTGTGTGCTTTAAATGCATAAGGTCGTCCACAATAAAAATCTGACATGTGCGCCGGATTAGCGAAAGAATGCGTTCCTCTGTCTCCCGTATGCTCATGCCGTTTTGGCGGCATTTGGCTGCGCGGATGACGTTAAGCCCTTCGCCGAGCGATGCGCCGAGCGTATCGATTAGGCTGATAACGCGATCGGGGTATTTTTTCAAAAGCGCATCCCTTGCAACGGACGCCGACTGAAAGGATCCGCTGATGCCGGACGACAGCGAAATGAACATTACGTCCATACCGTTTGCAAGGTATTTTTCAAACGCTTCCTCATAGGTGCTCGGGTTGATCTGAGAGGTGGTGACCGATGTGCCTGCGCGGATCAGATTATAGTAGGCTTCATCGTCAAAATTCTTTACGTCTTCCAAAGTGTATTCGCACCCGTTCATATGGTACGTAAACGGAATGACCTCAATGGAAAGCTCCTTTGCCGTTTCCTTTTCCAGGTTTGCCGTTGAGTCTGTAAAGATCTGGAAGGACATGCTGCGACGCTCCTTTGCGAAAAATCATATGAGCATTATATGTATTGTGCCCGACGGAATTCAACCTACTGATGCAAATCTACCCTCTATATCTGCTTTTCCACCGGTAGAGAGGCCGATTCTACTACTCTACCGGCAGTAGAGTCGGCATTTTTGAATAAAAAAAGCCCTGCGGGGAGCAAAAATTACTCCCCGCAGGGCTTTTGGACGTCGGGTTTTTCATATAGGTTTCGCTCGTCGGATGAAGGAAGTAAGCAGGATAATGATTTGTCCGGGCAGGCCCAGAAGGTATAAAAGCCAAAGATTCCGGCCTGCCGTCAGGAAGGCGATGTGGATTAAAGCAAGCACAGACCACATGATGAGCGATATGATGAAATAGTTTTTCTTTCTGCTGAACCAGACGCTGTTGAGAACCAGCCACAGAATAAGCGTCGCCGGTACGGCGGCAATAAAGCTTAACCATGCGTTTTCTGCCTTTTGATTAACCAGCGTGAGTACGACAAACACGAAAAGCGCAATCAGCCAGATCGACAGCATGGAAACGCCCGTGATCAGCGCGTAGTTTCTGCGGGTGATGGCGAAGGATTTTTCGTTTTCCTGCTCCGCCTTCCTGGGATGCTCCGCGCGGACCAGATAGTCCAGCGGCACCCGGAAGATATCTGCGATTTCCATAAGCACCGTTATGTCCGGCAGCGACTCGCCTCTCTCCCACTTGGATACGGCTTTGTCGGAATAATTCAGCCTTTCGGCAAGTGCAAGCTGCGTCATACCATGTGCCTGCCGCAGCTGGGCGATGTTTTTTGCTACAATAAGCTTTATATCGTTCATAGTGATTCCCCGATTCATTATCACAATACGGTCATTATAGCAGGAAAAAGTAATATTATCTGCCGTAAAAAAGTTGAGATTCCCCTATTGGTTATATATACATAATTAAATGCTTTGATCGTTTGTGCGGATCAGCTTGGCGTACAGACCATTTTGCTTCATCAGCGCTTCATGCGTGCCGGACTCCGAAACGCTGCCGTTTGCAAGGTAATAGATGCAGTCGCAGTTTTGAATGGTGGAAAGCCTGTGCGCAATAAAGATTGCCGTTTTCCCCTCGGATATGCGGTCGATGGAGGTTTGAATCAGGCTTTCAGTGTCGGAGTCGATGTTTGCCGTGGCTTCGTCCAGCACCAATATACGCGGCTTATGCGCTATGGCGCGTGCAAAGGAAATCAGCTGCCTTTCACCGGTGGAGAAGGTTGCGCCGCGCTCTGCGACAATGTGGTTTATGCCGCCGGGAAGGCTGTTAACAAAATTCTCGGCGCAGGAAAGGCGCAGGGCGGTGATAACGTCATCGTCCGAAATGGGCGCATGAATGCGGACATTGTTCGATATGGTACCGGCAAACAGGAATACATCCTGCAGCACCACGCCGATCTGGCTTCGGAGAGCAGAAAGCTTCCAGTCGTTCACGTTTATGCCGTCGATCAGGATTTCACCCTTCTGAACGGTATAAAATCTGGAAAGCAGAGAAATAATCGTCGTTTTGCCTGCGCCCGTCGCGCCCACGAAGGCGCAGCGCTCGCCGGGACGCACATGAAAGGACAAATCCTTTAATACCCAATCCTCGCCCTGATAGGCAAACCATACGTTTCTGAATTCCACATCACCCTTTATTTCGCAGTTGCAACCGCCCGGCTGATCGGGATCCTCCAGATTTTCCTGTTCGTCTATCAGGGAGAAGATGCGGTCGGCGGAGACGAGGGACGACTGAACGGTGTTGTATTTTTCGGCCAGATCGTTGATAGGCTCAAAGAACTGCTTGATGTAAGTGGTCATAGCAACCAGCACGCCCGCTTCGGCAAAGCCGGTATCTATACCCGCAAGGCGGAAGCCTGCCAGCAGCAGAAGCACAATCGCGGCGGCGTTTACAACTTCCATTACCGGACGCAGTATGCCGTTCATCAGCACCTGAAACATGGTGGTCTTTTTATAGGCGCGGTCGAGCTCGAAAAGTCCTTCGCATTTTTCCTTTTCCCGGCTGAATGCCCGGATTACGCGTATGCCGGAAAGGCTTTCGGCAATATAGCCGTTGATCTTTCCGATCAGCATTTTCATCTTCTGGAAATTTCGCCTAAGCGCACCGCGGCACAGCACGGTAATCAGAACGATTACCGGCACCGCAGCAAACCCTACAAGCGCCAGCTTCCAGTTCAGAGAAAGCATCATGACGACAATGCCGGCCAAAAGCAGTATATCCCTGAACAAGCCGGTCAGCACGTCGCCGTAGAATTCGTCCAGCGCCTCTACATCGTTGGTGGCGCGCGTCAATAGTCTGCCGCTGCCCATTTCATCAAAATCCTTCAGCTTCATGTGGTGAATGTGGCGGAACACCTTCATGCGGGTTTCGTGAAGAATTCTCTGGCAGATGCGCGTGATCATGCGCGACTGAATAAGCGAAGAAACGGCGCCGACAAATATCACCAAAAAGTAGCTTACGCCTAAGCCAAAGACGGCGGATGTGTAGGGATCCCCTACCGCCTTTTCTGCGAGCAGATAATCATCGATGATGATCTGGTATATACGCGGCTTAACGAGGTCGGATAAGTTGGCGATAATGATTAGTATGGCGGCGATGATGAGCTTTGGAAGAAACGGCTTCATCAGCGACAGCAGTCTGATCAGCGGAGATTTTGTTTTTCCGCCTGCATTTGCACGGTTTGAAATCATATCACGCATCCCCCTTTCGGGACTGCAGCTGATGCATGCGGTAATAACCGCCGCCCAATTGGAGCAGCTCTTCATGCGTTCCGCGCTCCGTGATTGCGCCGTTTTCCACGTACAAAATTTCGTCCGCATGCCTGACGGCGCTCAGTCTGTGCGCAACGACAACGGAGGTAGCGCCGCGAAGCCGCGTTTTCAGGCTGCGCAGTATCATTTCCTCGGTAGCGGCGTCGACTGCGGAAAGCGTATCGTCCAAGAGCAGGAATTTCGGTTTGCGCACCAGCGCCCTTGCCAGCGATACGCGCTGCCTTTGCCCGCCCGACAGATGGTTTCCGCGCTCACCGCACAGCGTTTGTACGCCATCGGGCATTTCGGAAATATCTTTTGTCATACCGGCATCGTCAAGCGCCTGAAGAACCTCCTCATCAGAGGCATCTGAAAAGAAGCGCACGTTGTCCAGGATGCTTTCGTCAAACAGGAAGCCGTCCTGCGGCACAAAGCCGATGTGTGAACGCAATGTAACAGCCGGAATCTCGCATATATCGCGTTCGCCGACAAACAGCGAATCGCTAGGACACGGAAGAAGCTTGATGATCAATGAAAGGATGGTGCTTTTTCCGCCGCCAGTCGGGCCGACAATGCCAAGCATGCCGCCGGGACGCAGATGAAAGGAAATATCCTCAAGGGCGTTCGTTTCCGCGCCTTCATAACGGAAGGAAAGATGATTTGCCGAAATGCTTTCGCCGACGGGAATACGGGAGGGCGTTTGGTCGAACTCGGGCACTTCCGCTTCGCTCATGATTTCGTTAAGGCGCTTATAGCTTGCCAGACCGCGCTGCAGATTGTTGTTTATGCGGCCGATGGCAATTACCGGAAATACGATCATGGTCAGATAGGAATTGAACGCAACATAATCGGAAAGGGATATTTCGCCGGTTAATACAAGCTTTCCGCCGTAAATCAGGGCGATGGAGTAGCTTAAGCCGAACATGATTTTGATGATCGGATCAATCAGCCCATTTGTAAAGTACCATTTTTCGTTTGCACGCAGTTTTTCCATGCTTTCCGCTTCGTATTCCGCGTATTGATCGGCCTCCTGTGCAAAGGCCTTGAGTACGCGCATGCCATTGATGTTTTCCTGAACATGGCCGGAAAGCTTTGAAAACATCTCTTGGGCATACCTGGCGCGGGATTGTATTTTCCTGCCGAGCAGAAAAATGGCGACGGCGGCGAAAGGAATGGGCAGAAGGGAGTACAGGGATAGCCGAAGGTGAATGCTGGCTGTCATTTTACCAAGCGAAAACATGACCGATGAAAGGGAGTTGACTACCTGCGCGATAACCATGCCGAACATCATGCGGACGGCGTTTACATCATTGATTGCGTATGCCATCAGATTGCCCGAGCGGTTTTTGCCGAAAAAGCCTACGGGCAGCTGCATCAGATGGCTGTACAGCTGATCGCGGAGGTATACCTCCATTTCACGCGAGGTTCGAATCAGAAACCAGCGCCAGCCAAAGCGCGTAGCAAATACGCCAAGCGCAATATAGAATACGCTCATGGCGACGGGAAAGAATTCCTGCCATTTTGAGAATGCAGCCAGCTCTATCGCCTTGCCAAGCGCAAGAGGCGAAAGCGTTTGTATGTAGGCGCAAATGACGAGCAGCAGTACGCCCGGAATGTAGCGCCAACCGTGTTTTTTGAAAAAATTCTTCAGCATAATACTCCACTATTTTCGCTTGAGCGTAATCATGTATATATGAGCCTCTGAGCCTAGCCGAAACGGAAGCCTGTCACAGCCTACTCCCTCGGATACCAGCATATACGGCCCGGTTTCGTTGTAATCGCCTTTCATGTAAGGTCCTGTGTAGCCTCCGAAGACGCTCATTATGGACTTACCAAACAGATTGATCTGGCCGCCCAGCGTATGCCCGGAAAGAATCAGGTCGGCGATCGGATATCCGTATTCATCGGTTACGGACGATGCCAGAGGGTATACGTCAGGATTATGGGATAATATGATAACGGGATCTGAAGAAGTCGGCCCCCGGAACTTGAATGAGGAGGAGCCGCCTGTCAGATAATCCGCATAACCCACGATGGTAAGAGGCGTGTTTCTGATAATAGCCGTTTCAATTCCGTTTTCAATCAGGGTAACGCCGCCCAGCTTACAATCGGAATACAAATCCGGTACATCCCGATCTCCGTCGCCGGAAACGGCAAATATGCCGCCCGTCGGGCTCAGCGAAGCGATTTCGGAAAAAAACGTCATTCTCGCCTGCTTCAGGCGTTCGTTCATACTGCTCTTTCCCTCATCCGTTTGCACCTTGAACATGTCGGTAAACGACATGCCAGTATAATCGCCGCCCAGAAGAATGAGGTCAGGGTTCATCTGGTTCAGGTTTTTAAGAAGATCCGCGGTTTTTTTTGCGTCCGCCTGTCCAGTCATTTTCAAATCCGAAGCGAAAAGTATTTTCGTACCGTTCAAAAACACGGGAAGGCCTTTGATGTACGCATCCACATATTTTACATGAACAATATTTGACGTAATATAACTGTAGCCGAGAAAGCCAACCAGAATCAGCAGCAAAAAGAGAATCAATCTTTTTTTGAAAGTGCCTTTGCCCTTTCTTTTCCCGCGCTTGTACGCGGTTTTTCGTTTTGCCATAAAACCTCCAAAATGTTTCACGTGAAACAATGCTGATGAACAAACGCCCTTAGACAATGAAACCACTGAAATGTTTCACGTGAAACACTTTAGTGATTTGGATATCTCTCATTGCATAAGGCATGGATTTTGGATTTAACCGTGCCGAAAGGGTGAATTTTCAATTCAGCCATTGCAACATTGCTTTTCTTCTATTATAATAGAAACAAGCCGCTCAGGCAAGCCGAAAAAACCTCATGGCGCGCCTTAGCGGTAAAAACTTGGAAAGGCCCGATTTGATGGATTACAAAAGGCAGCAAACATTGAAGTGGCCGACTGCGGGCGCGTTTGCGCTGGCTCTGACGCTGATTGCCTATTTTGTCGCAAGCCTGTTTAATAACGGATCAAATTCGCCGCTGGCGTCGGTGATCAAGCTGAACATGGTTTCAAACAGGGATGTGCAGATCAGCGGCTCTTATATTTACTATCTGGAAAGCGGATCGCTGCATTGCGTAGATACCAACGGTAAATATGTTTGGAATCAGGGCGTAGACGCTAATTCGCAGTTTTACGCAACAGATTACGGTATAACCGTATGGAGCGGAAAAAAGTTCGCGATCTATGAAAATGACACCGGCGTATCGACTGCATCCACAACCATGCCGGGCCAGATTCTATCGGCTTGTGTCGGCGATTTATACGCAGCGGTGGTGCTGGAGCCGGAGCATGACAGCACGGTGATTCTCACCGATCGCTACGGAAACACGGTGGATACCCTTACCGACTTTGCAGGCCTTACGGTTATGGACTTTGGCTTTTTTGCCGGGCGCGATTTGTTCTGGATTATGACGCTGGATTCCAGCGGCTCTACGCCGGCCTGTACCATCTCTACCTACAAGCCCGGAAAACGCAATACCGGAACCATTGTTGATATGGAGCAGGTAATTTATCAGGTCATGTTCCGATCCTCGCAGATCATCGCCGTAGGCACGAACTATCTTCGGTTGTTCGACTATCACGGCGACGAAATAAAGGACGAAAGACAGACGGTATACGGCTGGTACCTTCACGACGTGGATAAGAGCTCTGATAACCCGCTGATGCTTTTTGTTCCGAATCAGCAGGCGGAAGGGCAAATCCAGATCAGCGACGTTCGCATGATTCGCGGACACAGCGACAAAATCGTGCATCTCCCCATCAAGTGCAACAGTGTTGAAGCCAAGGGTACGACCATGTACGGTTTTTCAACGGAACACATCGTGGTATATCCGTTTGACAGCATACAGGCCAATGCGTATAAGCTTCCCATGGCGGTAAATAATGTAATCGGTATTACCGATGACAAAACGGCTGTCGTCACATCCGGCGGTTCGATTTACCTGATCAAACTGCCCTGAGCGTATTAATAATGTGTAGGAGGAAAATTCAGTGAGCATTATTGACATCATTCTTCTCTCGATCCTTGCCATCAGCTTTATTTCTGGCATGCAGAAGGGCTTCCTTACTTCGTTGCTGGCTACCTTTGGCTTTGTCGCCGCGTGGGTACTTGCGAGCATGGTTAACATGACCCTTTCTCAGCAGTTCATGACTTCGTCCCTTGTGAAATGGCTGAGCGCGAACGTACAGTTTGATTCGTTCCTTGAAACCATCGAAGGCGCGGCTGGAACTTATTGCCGTGATCTTTCCGCCGAAAGCATCAAGATGATCGCCGGTCAGCTTGAAGCCGCAAATCTTCCCAAAGCGATCGTAAATGCATTCAGCGCTCACATTTCCTCCTTCGGAACGCTTACCGTTTCCGAGTACCTTCAGCAGACCATCTTCCAGGCGGCATTCAATGTAGTATCCTTCGTGATTGCCTTCGGCCTCGGCTACGCGATCATTATGCTGATTGTGAACCTGATCAACAACATGTTCCGCATGCCGAAGCTGCGCGGAGTGGACGGCCTTCTCGGCGGTGTGCTGGGCGCGGTTCGCGGTTATGCTATCATCTGCCTCGTTGTGGCAGTAATTCCCATGGCGTTTACGGCGCTGGATTCCAATGTTATCCGCAGCATCATGGCTGATTCGACCGTTGGCGACTTCTTCCTGAACAACAATTCCGTATTCAGGGATCTGTTCAATGTAGGCGGCCAGCTCGAGAAAATCGTAATGGAACTTCCGAAGATCGGCTGACAATCAGACATATATTATTGAATCCGGACGCGATCAACAGCCGCGCCCGGATTTGATTTACCAGACACATTTTCAGGAGGGTTCGGTATGTGGCCTTTTAAAAGAAATCAGGAAACCTTCCGCTTCCGAAAGGCGGACGGCTGTCAGATTCTGGAACGGTATGCGGGCAAGGATGAAAAGGTAACGGTACCTTCGGAATACGAGGGTTTGCCTGTTACGGGAATCGGCGAAAATGCGTTTTATGATCATGCAAGGATATGTGAAATTGTGCTTCCGGATTCGATTACCGGAATCGGACCGAATGCATTTCGGGGCTGCAAGTCGCTGAAAAAGATCAATCTCCCCGATTCGCTTGAGGAAATCGGAGAAGGCGCTTTCGCATTGTGTGCAGCGCTTGAAGAAGTTCAGCTGCCTGAAGGCGTAAAGAAGGTGCCAGTGCGTGCGTTTTATAAATGCACTGGCATTACGCAGATCAATATTCCGGACGCCGTAACCGCAATCGGCGACGAGGCTTTTATGGGCTGCGCCGGGCTTCAGTCGGTAATTCTGGGCAGCGGACTTTCGGAGCTGGGCGACAAGGTCTTTACGGGCTGCGCCAAAACGCTGTCGATTGTCATAATGTCCAAAGAACCAAAATTTTCCGAAAAGAGCATCGCTGCAGCGGACAGGATTTATCTGCGCGTGGGAAACGGCCTGCTGCTGTTTGCTTACCATGGACATGATACGTCGATTGTTATTGAAGATGAAATCTGCTCTCTGCCCGTTCAGGGACTGGGTGAAAGGCTGTTCTACCGCTTCGCCTATCTGGAGCGCGTAACGCTGCCTAAGGGATTAAAATTCATTCTTCCGGAATGCTTTGCCGGATGCGTCGGCCTTGAGGAAATTACCTTCCCCGATTCGCTTGTTGAAATCGGCCGCGGCGCGTTTGCCGGAAGCGGTTTGAAAAGTCTGACCATTCCTGCATCCGTTCAGACTGTTGGCGAAAATGCATTTTTCGCATCGGTACATCTTTCGAATGTGTGTTTTATGGGCGAGTGCTGCGACATTCGGTCCGGCGCGTTTTCCCGGTGCGGTCTTACGTCGGTGTCGCTTCCCTCCCGCCTCACGGAAATCCAGACGGACCTTTTCAGAGACGACAGGCTGCTTGCGTCCATCGATATTCCGGAAACGGTGGAAGCCGTCTGGGAGTATGCGTTCTCGGGCACGGGGCTTGAATGCGCAATCCTTCCCGAGAATACGGAGGTAATCGGCGAAGGCGCCTTCCTTGGCATAAAAACGCTGAAGACCGTTTTGATGGGTGAAAAGATTCGCGAGATTGGAAAAAGCGCATTTGCTCTTACGCCTGCGCTGGAGGAGATCCGGTTTGTTAACGGGAATGAGAAATTCCGTATGGACGGCGGAATGCTAATGGACGTACGATCCATGCGCCTGATTGCGATGCTGGAAACAAAGGCGGACGAGTGCGTTCAGATTCCGGAGGGCGTTGCTGAAATCGGAGACTGCGCGTTTACCGGTATCGGCGGCGTAAAGGAAATTGTCGTGCCTGCCTCGGTGCGCAAAATTGGCGACTGGGCGCTGAGGGAAATGCCGCATCTGGAGCGCGTGGAGTTTTTGTCGAATCCTGCTGAAATCGGCGAAGAGGTTATTTTTGGTTCCGACAACGCAGAGGTCATCGCGGATGAGGACGTAAAGCGTCGTCTTTTCGCTGATATGGAGGAAGAAGCGTAAAACCCATATGAAAGCTTGAATAACCTCCTAAATTAAGCTACTATAAGTGCATATTATGCACAATATGTAGTTACAAACCGCGCATTCAACAAAAAGGATATGAGCAATGGACCAATCTTCATTTGCTGAGCAAAAAAACGCGTAAATAAAAAACAGTGCACTGTTTGTATAGATAATATACTGACAGTGCGCTGTTTTTATCAGATAAAGCCAAATTTTCTGTTTCTTCTGAAATCTGCGCGGCGTTTGTTACCTTGACAGAAATGCATGCGCCTCCGCAAAAATCCGGCGCGTGTTTTCGTGCGAAAAAAGGTCTTTCGCCTGCTCGTAGGTAAGCAGTTGGATTCTTTTGATTTCCCCTTCGCGGGGAATCAGGGGCTCGTTTCCGAATTCCGCAAGAAAATAGGTTACCCGCTTTCGCGTGCCGGGCTTCTCGGCCAGATCGTATTCGTCCTGTCTGCAAAAGCCGTTCAGGAATTCGGGCTTAAGGCCGGTCTCCTCGAATACTTCCCTGCGTGCGGTTTCCAGCTCGGTTTCGCTTCCCTCCATGTGTCCCTTGGGAAAGCTGTATGCGCCCCCCCGCTCCTGCACGATCACATACAAAAGCTGTCCGGAATGCATGGTAAATACAATCGCCCCGCAGGAGTACTCCCAATTCATACGCTTTGCCTCCTTGTCATTTTGTGCCGCAGTCTGAAAAGAAAGAAGCCGTTGATGTACGTCAACGGCATAAAAAGTTATATTTATATAAACCATTCCACGATCAGCTTGATCATGATTCCGCCGACGACCACCAGCATTGCGTAGCGGATGAATTTTGCGCCCTTAAGGATTGCCAGGCGCGAGCCTATGAAGCCGCCCAGCATGGAAAACGCCATGGCCGGCAGGGCGAGCGCATACACCACGCGGCCGCCGATGATGTGGGAAACCAGCGAGCCGATATTGGAGGCAAAGTTGACGGGTTTGGCGGAGCCGGAGGCGTTCACCATATCCATACCGCACAGCCACGTGAAAAACAGAATGTAGAACGTACCTGCGCCGGGACCGAAGAAACCGTCGTACGCGCCGACGATCAGGCCGCTTAAAAAGCACAGAGCATATGTTTTCTTCGAAACCTTTCTGGCCGCAGGTATTTTATTTCCTTTAAATACAATGAACAGCGCCACAAGCGGCATCATGATTACCATCATAATCTGAACAATGTTTTCGCTGGTGATTTTTAAAAGTTCTGCGCCCAGATATGAGCCCGGAAGCGCGCCCGCCACCGCGCAAAGCGATGGGATCAATAAAAGCTTTCCCTTTTTGAAAAAGGTTACAGCGGCGGTAAACGAACCGATGCTGGCAGAAAGCTTGTTGCTGCCCGACGCCAGATGCGGATCGAGACCTGCCAAAAGGTATGCCGGCAGGGATATCAGCCCTCCCCCGCCGCCGATGGCGTCTATCAGGGAAGCTAGAAAAACCAGCGGACAGACGATTAGATACATCTGAAGGGTTACATCCATAAAAACACTTCCAAATCAAAACAATAAAAAGATTATATCACTGCATGCAATTGTACGCAAGGGCTATGAACGCTTTGGCGGCTCAGCGCGCCTTGCGGTTTGCATAGGATGGCGAACGCTTTATCGCCGAAAACACGAAATAACCGTCTCTTTCCATTACCAGACAGCCGCCGAATATGGCGCGCAGCTTGTTTTCGTACCACGCGCGCCGCTTTGTAACCATGATTAGCCTTCCGCCGACGGTAAGCCGGTTAAATCCCTTTTCGATAAAATGCTTTGCAACGGCGAAATCGCTCTGATACGGCGGGTTAGAATAGATTTTTGTAAACGCGGTATCGGTCAAATGATGAAAACCGTCTGAATGAACGATCTTGGGGCATACGCCGTTCAGCGCCGCGTTTTCTTCTGCAGCCTTCACTGCGTTTTCGTCAATATCCGACATTACTACGTTTTCACTGCCTGTGATCAGCGCCGCATAAATGCCCACCCAGCCGGCGCCGCAGCCGAGATCCAGCACGCGTTCGCCCGGCTGCACCGGGTATGCTTCCAGCATCGCCCGCGTGCCCCGGTCAAAATTGCCCGGTGAAAAAAGCCCCTCAGTATATAAGGCGGATACCTGTACATTGTTGATTGAAATGGTAATCATCGTTTTCCCCGCATACATTTTTTTCTATGATACTATGATATATCGGAAAATGCAAACGGAAACTGAGTAGCATGAAAACTATATTTTTTTCATTTCCCATTGACCGAAAAACATGGGTCATTTATAATAGAACCAGTATGGCTTGAAGGAGAAACCTATGGAATTTATCAAAATGCACGGCATCGGAAACGATTATGTGTATGTGGATTGCTTCAGAAATCCTGCGCCCAAGGACCCCGCAGGGCTGTCGGTGAAGGTTTCAAAGTTTCACACGGGGATAGGATCGGATGGCTTGATACTGATGCTGCCGGATGAAAACGCGGATGCGCGGATGCGCATTTTCAATAAAGACGGCAGCGAGGGCGAAATGTGCGGAAATGGCATCCGCTGTATGGGAAAATTCCTGTACGATTCCGGTCTCGTGAAGAAAAAGGTGATGTCCATTGCAACCGGCGGCGGCATACGGACGCTGGAGGTTTTTACCGAGGGCGGAGAGGCCAGTCAGATCCGGGTGGATATGGGAAAACCGCAGTTTGCGAAGGAAAGCGTATCCATCGCGTTTCCTGATGGAAAAACCGCTATGTTTACGCCCCTGAGCTTTGGAAATCCGCATGCCGTAACGCTGGACAGGTTTCCGGCGGACGATATTTCCTTCGAACGGGACGGAAAGCTCGTGGAAACTCATCCCCTGTTTCCGGGTCGAGTGAACGCGTCCTTTGTAAGGGTTCTGGATTCCACGCATCTGATTGCCAGAATCTGGGAAAGAGGCAGCGGCGCGACGCTGGCCTGCGGAAGCGGCGCATGCGCGACGCTGGCTGCGGCGGCACGGGCTGGCGCCTGCGAACGAAAGGCCTATGTTTCCCTTCCCGGCGGAGATTTGTTTATTGAGTGGGACGAAAATACCGGCTGCGTGTTTATGACGGGGCCGGCGGAAATCAGTTTTACTGGAAATTGGCGGGAATAATAGCCGCCTCAATATAAAGAAATGATGCAAGGAGTGAAAAATTATGCAGCTTCATCAGCTGGATGCGCGTATTCGTAAAATGAAGGCGGATGTGAAGGAGCTTCGCGTCAGAAGGCGTGAAATTATCCGGGGCATTGAAACGGCGCCCAGAGGCTCCAATGAATTTGTACCGTTTGAAAACGGAAGCTTATGGGCAATGAATAAGGGCGATAATTGGCAGGATTTCCGCTTTACCGCCGTTGTTCCCGAGGATTTCCGTGGACAGGTCATTCTTTCCATGTTTACAGGCATGGAAAGCGAATGGGAAGCCAACCATCCTCAGGTTGTGGTCTGGGTAAACGGACGCATTGAAACCGCATTTGACACCAAGCACACCAACCTGATTCTGGATGAGCAGGCGGAGCCCGGCAAAACATACGAAATTTTTCTGCAGGCCTATCATTCCACCTATCAGGACAGTGCCGGCCTGAAGCCGCCGCGCCTGCGCCTGTGCCTGTCCGACGGCATGGACGATGTAAATCAGCTGTTCTACGATCTGGACATCCCGCATGAGGCGGCACTTCTTTTGCCCGACGGCGATCGCGAACGCGAGCAGACCCTGATGACGCTTTCGGATGCGGTCAACCTTCTGGACCTTCGCCGTCCGTTCAGCCCCGAATTCCATGCGTCCGTAGCCAAATGCCGCGAATACTTGAGCGAAAACTACTATAAGCCCCTTCAGGAAAAACAGCCCGAAGCCATCGCCGAATGCGTAGGTCATACACATATCGACGTTGCGTGGCTGTGGGATCTGTATCAGACCCGCCATAAGGCTGTGCGCACGTTTGCAACCATGCTCAAGCTTATGGAAAAATACCCTGAGTTCAAGTTTATGTCCTCCCAGCCCCAGCTGTACCAGTTTGTAAAAGAGGATCAGCCCGAGCTGTTTGAGCGCATCCGCGAGGCCGTACAGAGAGGCCAGTGGGAGCCGGAAGGCGGCATGTGGGTAGAGGCCGACTGCAACGTATCCGGCGGCGAGGCGCTGGTTCGTCAGTTCCTGTACGGAAACGAGTTCTTTGAGACGGAATTCGGAAAAAGAAGCCGCATTCTGTGGCTGCCCGACGTATTCGGCTACAGCGCAGCGCTTCCGCAGATTCTGAAAAAGAGTTATATCGACTATTTCATGACTTCAAAATTGTCCTGGTCCGAATTCAATATGTCGCCGTACGATACCTTTATGTGGAAGGGAATCGACGGAAGCGAGGTGCTTACCCACTTCACGCCCTCCCGTAACTTCGAAGGCGATGCCAATACGGATCTGGCCTATTTTACCACCTATAACGCCATGCTCGAGCCCAGACAGATTAAGGGCGGCTGGAAGCGTTTCCAGCAGAAGGGCATTGACAACCGCTTCATCGTATCCTACGGTTTTGGTGACGGCGGCGGCGGAACCACCGATTGGATGATCGAAAACGCGCGCCGCATGACGGGCCCGGTCGCCGGCTGTCCCGCGGTCAAGCAGTCCACTGCCCGCGAGTTCTTTGAAGGCCTCGAGGAGCGCGTAAAGGACAATAAGCGCCTGCCGAAGTGGACGGGCGAACTGTATCTGGAGTATCACAGAGGCACCTACACCGCTCAGGCCCGCAATAAGCGGAACAACCGCAAGCTGGAGCTGGCGCTGCGCGAGGTCGAAATCTGGCTGACCCTGGCCAGCCGCAGGAAGGACAGTGTGTATCCGCAGGACGAGCTTCGCGAAATCTGGAGGCAGATGCTGACGCTTCAGTTCCACGATATTCTGCCCGGCTCCTCCATTCACAAGGTATACACCGATTCCAACGAGATTTACGAGGATTTGTTCAAGCGCGTGAACGTGCTGATGGAAAACGCCAAAAAGGCGCTGCTTGAAAATTCCGCCGGCGATATCGCGCTTTTCAATTCGCTTTCCTATAAGCGCGACGACCTCGTTTCCTTCAAAGCGCCCGATGGCGTATGCGCTCTTAAGGATGCAAATGGCAACGTATTCAATGCCCAGAAGGTTGGCGAGGAATACATTTGCTATGTAAAGGGCCTTGCGCCGATGGCGATTGCGCCCATGTGGTTCGTATACGGAGAATGCGCGCCCACCGCCATTACGGTGGATCGAAACGGCTTTGAAACGCCCTTCTATAAGGGAACCTTTGATTCCGCCATGCGCATCGCTTCCCTGTACGACAAAAAGAACGCGCGCGAGCTGTGCAAAAAGGGCGAAACGCTCAACCGGATTATTCACTACGAAAACCGTCCGCACAATTACGACGCGTGGGATATCAACATTTACTACGATGAAAGACAGTGGGACGTCGATACCCTTGTCAGCGTAGAAACGGTTTCCGAAGGCGCGGTTGCTTCGGTGATCAGGGTCAAGTGGCTTACCGGCGACAGTGAAATCGTTCAGGATATTGCGTTCTACAACGACATTGCGCGCGTGGACTTCAAAACCGTGGTCGACTGGAAGGAACCGCACGGCATGCTGAAGGCGCATTTCCCGGTAGATATCTTCTACAACGACGCGCAGTTTGACATTCAGTATGGCAACGTGCGCCGCGCAACCCATAAGAATACCTCCTGGGATGTGGCTCGCTTTGAAGTGTGCGCCCATAAGTGGGCCGACGTCAGTGAAGCCGGCTACGGCTTTGCGCTGATGAACGATTGCAAATACGGCTACAGCGTGGATGAAAACAGCGTGGCGCTCACACTTCTGAAGGGCTCCACCAATCCCGACCCGACGGCCGATCAGGAAATGCACGAATTCACCTATTCCATCCTGCCGCATACCGGCGACTGGAGGCAGGCGAACGTGCCTCAGAAGGCATATGAGTTCAATGCACCGGTAATGACGGAAAAGGCCGAGGGCGGCGAATATACGGAAATCGCGCCTACCTTTGCTGAGGTCGACGCCGAGAACGTATTGATCGAATGCGTAAAGGGCGCGCTTAAAGGCGAAGGCGCAATCATCCGCATGTACGAATTCTTCGGAAAACGCACTTCTGTAACGATCAGCGTTCCCGAGAAGTTCGAAAAGGCGGTATTCACCAGCCTCATGGAGGATGATGAGAAGGAAGCCAAATTTGAAAACGGCAAGCTGACCATTGAAATGAAGCCTTATGAAATCGTAACGATCAGGGTGATCTGATAAAAAGAAACACGGTGCCGGAACAGAAATATCTCTGTTCCGGCACCGTTTGAGTTGCGAAAAAAACTCCCGTTCCACCTTTAGCGGAACGGGAATCAGCAATCTTTCTATGCGATTAGCCCTTTTCGTTGTAGTCGGCAGCGATCAGGTTCATGCACTTGCAAAGCTTATGAATGTATACAAACGGACCAACAATGATGAGGGAGCCCAGCAGGGTCCAGCCCCAGAAGGTGGCGGCGCTGATGGTATAGCCAACATTTCTGCGGGCGGCTTCCTGACCAACGCGGTTGGCAAGCTTGTGATTCCATACGAGAGCGCCAATGCCCAGGGTGATGGGTGCAACGATGAAGTAGAGAAGCAGGTAGTGCATGGTCTTCTTGCCATCGTAGCGGCTGGCGATTACGTTGATGTCATTGGAAATGCCGGAATAGAAGAACAGGGGGTAGATACCGAAGGTGATGATGGTCAGAAGGATCAGCTTCAGAAGGCCTCTGGTGGTCTTCAGCTGGCCTATGGGTGCTGCGGGGGTGCTTACGGTTACCTGATTTTCGCTCATGAGAAAGACTCCTTTCATTTTGAAGCGTACATTGTACTAATATATAGAGTAACATAATCAAAGATATTTTGTCAATATAAAGTACAATTTCACGCATAATTTAATTTCGTTTCTATAATCATCCGTCACTTTTCAGGGGTTGTTCATTCAAAACTGCGCTGACGAGCGTGCTTTCCTGATAGGTAAGCTTCAGCGAAAAGAATTTTTCGTCCGTATCCAGAAGCCTGAGAAAGATCTTGTCCCCCTCCCAAATGGGCAGCGACAGAAGCTCCTTTTTTCCGATCCAGTCCAATTCCCCCTCATCGCATTTTTTGAGTTCGCCGGTAAAGGAAGTGGACTTGAACAAATGCATCTGTTCGGCAGATGCATTGTTTGATGTAAACGTGACTATGCCCCTGTAGAAAAGATTTAAAAGGGTAAGCCCAGTTTCCTCCATTACCTCGCGACGCGCGCATTCTTCGGGGCTTTCCCCTTCCTCAAACTTGCCGCCCACGCCGATCCATTTGTCTTTGTTTACGTCGTTTACCTTGCGGGTGCGGTGCAGCATCAGGTATTTATCGTTTTTTTCGATGTATATAATGGATGACAGTATCATGGTTTTTCCTCTTTTCATCAAATGCTGATCCTATTATAGGTTCAATGACCGAATCAGTCAATCCGATTCCGTGTTGCGGATTTGATAGGGGTTTGCTATAATGAAAACAAAAAAAGGCAGGAGGCGCTGATATGCCAAATCAGGCAATTGTCATCATGACCGATTCTCAGCGGTTCGATATGGTTGGCTGCTATGGAATTCCTTCCATGCATACGCCGTTTCTGGACGCATTTGCGCAAACCGGTATGCGCTTTGAACGAGCCTATACCACTCAGCCAGTGTGCGGTCCCGCACGTTCCGTTATTTTTACCGGGCTGTTCCCCCATTCCAACGGCAGCTGGACGAACAGCGTGGCTTTATATGACAACGTAAAAACCGTTGCTCAGCGCTTGAACGCAAACGGAATTCATTGCGCGTTTATCGGAAAATGGCATCTGGACGGCGGCGATTATTTCGGTCTTGGACGTTGCCCGGACGGCTGGGATAAGGAATATTGGTACGATATGAAAACGTACCTTTCCGAGCTTACTGAGGAGGAGCGCGTTTTAAGCCGCAAGCATGAATTGGTAGATCAGCCCGGCGGCGTTGAGCGCGAGTTTACCTTCGGCGCACGCTGTACGATGCGCGCGATCGATTTTATTGAAAAACATAAGGATGAGGACTATCTTCTTTGTCTGTCGTATGACGAACCGCACGATCCCGGCCTTTGCCCGCAGCCGTATCCGGAACTTTTCCGCGATTATGAATTTCCGCGATCTCCGAATGTGGACGATACGTTGGAAGGAAAGCCTTCCGTTCAGAAAACGTGGGCCGGCGACAGACTGAATGAAAATGCGCCCGAAAGGCTGACGGGTGATGGTCTGCGTCGATTTTTCGGCTGCAATTCCTTTGCAGACAGCGAAATCGGGCGCGTGCTTTCGGCGATAGATGAGCACGCAGCAAATGCGTTTGTGCTCTATACCTCCGACCATGGCGACGCCATTTCCTCTCACAGGCTGGCCGGAAAAGGTCCGTGCCTGTACGACGAAATTGCGCGTATCCCGATGCTGCTGCGGTGGCCCGGTTATACCGAAAAAGGACAGATATTCCCCCACCCCGTCAGTCATATCGACATCACGCCGACGCTTCTGGATTATTTCGGCCTTCCTGAGGCTCACTGGACAGAAGGAAAGAGCTTAAAGCGCATATTTGATAAGGACTACAAGCCCGAAACGGTGTTTATGGAATTCGGACGGTATGAGGTGGATCACGACGGCTTCGGCGGCTTCCAGCCGTTAAGGGGCGCGTTTGACGGAAGATATAAGCTGGTAATAAACCTGTTGTGCGAGGATGAGTTCTATGACCTTGAGATGGATCCTCATGAAATGCACAACCGGATTGAGGATGACGAATATGCGGATGCGCGCGATGAACTTCATGACAGACTACTGGATTGGATGAATGATACCCGAGATCCGTTCCGCGGCTACTGGTGGGAAAGAAGGCCGTGGCGCAGGGACGCTCTGGAAGCCACGTGGGACTATACCTGCATGACCCGGCAAAGGGAACACGAGGAATTTGAACCCCGGCAGCTTGACTATATGACCGGTCTTGAAATGGATAAAGCCGTCAGGGTCAAAGGCTATAGCTCTCCTCCACCTCAAAGAAGGCGCAGGATTCGGGTAAAATGAGCATAAAAAGGCCTCCGCGCGGCAAAGCCGCTTGGGAGGTCTATTCTTTATACGGTAAGCTCCCGGTCATCCGTTGCGATTTCCACCGGAATTCCCTTTTCCATAAGCGTCCTTTGTATTGTGAGTACGTTTTCAAAGAAGCGGTTTACATAGTGAGTTATGCACACTCTGACGATGTTGCATTGTTCAAATACATCCAGATACTCGGTGGCCGGGAAGTGCGCGGATTCGCATACCGCCAGATCAATATGCATTTTCCTTGCGATTTCCGGAAAATCTTCGCCCGGGCGGCGCAGATCGCCGGTAAACAGCACGCTTTTTCCTTCGCATTCTACAAGATAGGAATAGGATTTCAGACAATGTCTGGTAGCAATGGCAGTTACGCGGATTACGCCGTCGTCAAAAACAATGCCGGGCCTGGTTTCGCGGTATTCAAGCTCCTTGGTGTGACCGTTTAACGTTACCTCGAGCCAGCTGTTGATTACGTTTTTTGCTTCCGGAATCGGCAGACAGATTACGGGATCGGGCGTTTTATAGTACCAGGTAATCAGATCGACAAACTGAATCAGTCCGTTTGTGTGATCGCCGTGCATATGCGTAATGAAAACGCCCTTTACGCGATCGATGGAAATGCCGCGCCTGACAAGCTGATCAATGGCCGGCGTGCCCATATCGATAAAGTACACGTTTTCGCCGGCCTCCAGCATAATGCAGCTGCATTTTCTGTTCGGTTCCGGTACGCCGTGACTGGATCCCAGGAACGTGATTTTCATGGTTTTTCCTCCTGTCCGTACGCCGCCTGACAACGCTGTCGCGTGTATTCATCTTATGGAAGCTATACTTCTACAAATTTGTCTTTTGGCTGTTTGCACAGCGGGCACTGATCGGGCGGCGTTTCGCCTTCTACGATTTCACCGCAAATCGTGCAGCGCCATTTTTTTACGGGCTTTTCTTCGGCCTTTTCCTCCATCCTGCGGAAGCTTTCTTTTCCGTGCTTGCAAAGCGGGCAAATGAAATCGTCCGCGATCTCGTCCTCTTCATGAACATATCCGCATACCGTGCATACCCAGCCCTTTTTTACTGCAGCTTTCGGGCGGGGTTTGATGTCGGACTGATAATAACCGTATGTGCAAAGCGGCGCCTTTTCGATATTTTCCGCATCCGTCAGTTCTGCAATGAACATGGAATGACTGCCGAGATCCACGCGCTCAACTACCCTTGCGCTGATGTATGCGGCGGTATATTTCGTCAGGCGATACAGACCGTTTTCCGTGCGTTCTATGTCCGAAAAATCCCGGAACTTATCTGCGTCCCTGCCCGACTGCATGCCGAAATGCTGAAACAGCGAAAAAGGCGCGTCTGTTGTAAGCACGGACAGATTAAATATACCGGTTCTTACAATCATGTCATGGGTCAGATTCTTCTGAATAGAGGATATCATGATTCTGTCGGGGCTGTTTGCTACCTGACAAACGGTGTTGATGATGCATGCGTTGTCTTTGTTGCCTTCGCGGGCGCTCAGCAAATACAGCCCGTAGGTAATATTGTACAGTGCTTTTGGATTCATGGTTAATCCTCCCGTCAATCAGAAATCAAAGGTAGTATTATGTTCTGATAAGAAAATAGCACAGATAGAATGCGTTGTCAATTGTGTTTGTCGGTTTCTTCATAGGCGATTTTAGGGCTTTAATGAAAAATTGCAGCCTGACGCCTCTGAAATTTGCAGAAAAGGCCTAAAACTATTAATTAAGTAAGAATATATGAAGAAAATAGAAACCTTTCCTAAAAATATGGACGTTTATCTGAGGATGTGATAGTATAATATCATAGGGATATATGCGCATAAGCAGCCATATAAAGGATAAATTTTTCGGCGATCAGAGAATTCATTACATAGGAGGCGCTTATAATGGGCGAAGGCTTTCGTTTAAAGTATAATGTTGACATTGTATTCTGCATCGATGCAACCGGTAGCATGGATAAGTTTTTGAATACCGTAAAGCAGAATGCGCTGAATTTTTATAACGACATCGTTCAGACCATGAAGGCAAAAAACAAGGTAATCGACCAGATTCGCGTTCGCATCATTGCCTTCCGCGATTATATGGAGGACGGGCAGGAAGCAATGCTGATTTCCGATTTCTTTCAGCTGCCCGAGCAAACCGAACAGCTGAAGGAATGCTTAAATCACATTAAAGCGGAAGGCGGCGGAGATATTCCGGAGGACGGCCTTGAGGCACTCGCCTATGCCATTCGTTCTCCGTGGGTAAAAACCGGCACGCGCAAAAGGCATATTATCGCGCTGTGGACGGACGCGCCGGCGCACGAACTGGGCTTTTGCTCCGAATCGGAGAATTATCCGAAAAACATGGCGAAAAACTTTGAGGAGCTTTCCAGATGGTGGGGCGATCTGCAGCACGGCGGATATATGGATCAAAGATCCAAGCGCCTTGCCATGTTTGCGCCCGTAATTGACGATAACAACAGGGACAGCGCTCCCTCTGTGTGGCACAGAATTGCCACCGAATGGGATCAGACCATGCTCTCTCCTGTAGATCCCGATAAGGGTCTGATCAATATCGGATACGAAACAATTATTGCACAGATCTGCAATACCATCTGACGAGATTTTCGATGCATTCAGCGGACGTTTACTGCCATATGTCTGCAAGCCTCTGACATGGATGGAGGAAAAAGATATGACGAAAAGAAAAACGAACGACAACGTTCTCAATCAGGTGATATATATCAATCGCGAGGCGGTCAAAGGCCAGGGTGAGGACGCCTATTCATTCTGCTTTGCCGGAAAGAACGGAAACGACAATAATCGGGGAATGATCGGCGTGTTTGACGGCTGCGGCGGTATCGGAGCAAAGCAGTACCCCAATTATCACAACCGCACCGCCGCCTATATCGCCTCCCGAATCGTGTCAAAGGCCGCATTGAACTGGTATGAGAAGCGCGTTATGGCGGATGAAAAGGGTATGTACGCACCTGCGGAAATGCTGGCCGGCGGGCTTCGCGAGGAAATGGACCGCGCAATTTCCATTGCCCGCAAAGCGCTGGATGTAAAGGGTGAAATGCTGTTCGGGTCTCTGGTAAGGTCGTTTCCCACAACCGCCGCCATTGCGCTTATGGAAAAGGCGGCAAACAGCAGCTTGAATTGCCGTTTCCTGTGGGCCGGAGATTCCAGAGGATATATCCTGCAATCGAACGGGCTTAAGCAGTGTACGTTTGATGATCTTCAGGCCAATCAGGATGCGTTTGACAATCTGTATAACGACTCTCCCCTATCCAACATGATATCCGGCGATAAGCCATACACAATCAACATGCGCAAAATCGCATGCACGCTTCCGGCAATCGTAATCACGGCTACCGACGGCGTATTCGGCTATTTCCAGTCGCCCATGCATTTTGAAAAAATGCTGGTGGACACGCTGATGGAAAGCGCATCCTTTGCCGCATGGGAAGCCCGGCTGAAGGCGATATTCGAAATGGTTTCCGGCGACGACAGCACCATTGTCATGGCTGTGTTCGGCTGGAAAAGCTACCGCGATCTTCAGAAGGATTTTTCCGCGCGTCGCGACGAGCTTCACAGCATGCTTGCAGGCAAAAACGAAGAAGCGCAGCTGAGAAGCATCTGGCGTGAATACAAAAAGGTCTCCGTTATCGAGGATACCGGCAGAATTGAAAAACTGTAATCGGAGAGCGTGTGAATTATGGAGATTATCAATAGATATGTGCTGAACAAACCCTTTAGTAACGAGGGCGCGGGCACCTGCAGCTGGACGACTGCAAACAGAGATGGCAAAAAGTTGTTTTTAAAGCGCTATAACACGCCGAAATACATGCCCGCCTGCGCAGAATACTGCGAGGAATGGGAAGCAAAAAGGCGTCGTCTGCATGAAGCCGTCGCTGAGGCAGACGACGGAAACCTGATTGCGTGTAAGGAGTTTTTCCGCAGCGAAACCTGTTACTATCTTTCAACGGAGCTTGTGGAAACGGGCGAGTTCACCATCGACCATGTATCTGAGCTTCCAATGGAAAAAAAGCTCATATTGATGCGCTCGCTTTCGCACAGCATGATGATGCTGGAAAAAAAGGGCATTGTACATGCGGATCTGAAAATATCAAATCTGCTTTTGAAGCCTACAATTGGCGGTTATTTTGCGCTGAAGATCATCGATTTTGACAGCGGGTTTTTCGAGGACAGTCCTCCGGTGGATCATGAGGACCTGGAGGGCGATATTACGTTTCTTTCCCCGGAAGCGCTGATGCGCATGTGTGGCGAGGAGGTTGCCCTTACCAGCAAGATCGACGTATTCGCCGCCGGTATCATTTTCCATATTTTCCTGACAGGCGATCTGCCCATTTTCGACAGAGATTCCTTTGAGAGCGTGTCCGAAGCCGTTGCCAACAGCTGCGATGTGAAAATCAGTCCGGATGTTCCGGCCGAATATGAGCATATGATTGCCGATATGCTCTCCTACGATCCCGATCAGCGCCCGACGTTTGAAGAAATCTTTGAAGTGCTGACCGAGGAAATGCACGCAAAGCAAGCGGTGGAGGAAGTCGAAGCGCATAAAGAAACAGAGAACGAAGCGTTGGAAATTGCGCCGGAGCCGCAGATTTCAGAAGCAGAACCGAAAGAATTTCAGGAGCTTGCCACTTCATCTGAAAATCCCTGGATGAAGATTGCGGGAGACCTGTAAAAGGAGGGCTTCGGATGCTGTGCAGAAGCTGCGGAAAAAACATATATGAAGGGCGGAAAAAGTGCCCAAAATGTGGGAAAACGCAAAGAAACACCCTGCGCCGGGCGACGGAAGAAGGTATGCTTCAGGCGCTTATACAATTAACGCAGCCGCCTGCGCCGCCCGTTATACCGCCGACTGAATCCGTGATTCAGCCGGAAAAGACCGGAAGCAAACAGCCCGGACGTCTGGCGGCGGGCATTGGCAGCCTGAAAAGGCGAATAAAAATCGGAAAATAAGGAAACATTATGGGTAGGTGCTGAAATATGTGGCGCTGTGAATTGTGCGAGGTATGGAACGAGGACGATCAGAAAAAATGCGTCGTATGCGGCTATACAAAGGAAGAACAGGTGCTAATGCAGCTTGAATATGCGCGGCTAGCGATGGTAAGCAAACGCACGCAGAATGAGGAACCTGTGAGTTATACGCCCACAAGGCCAAGTTATCCTATTGAAGAACTGGAAAACGGCAATGAAGAATATCTTGCAAGGAAAAAGGCAGTTTCTTTTCGCAAAGACTTTTTACTGCCGATCTCAATTCTGGCAATATCCCTTTTGCTGGTGTTCTGCATCGCATGGCTCATAGGTTGAAAAAACCGCCTGCGCTTTTCGCCTCTGTTTCCGAACGGGGAATTTTTCTTCTATTATATATGGATTTCTGTATGCGTGCGCTCTGCGCCTTCATGTAAATTTCCGCCCTGCGTATTGACAAGCGGCATTTTAGCGTATAAAATAACCCTTGGCACTACGTAAGCCCCCGTACCTCACCAGGATAGAGGGTCCGCCTCCTAAGCGGAATGCAGTGCGTTCGAGTCGCGCCGGGGGTGCCAATAGAAAACGCCGAACATTCTTCCCGGATGTCGGCGTTTTACTGTTTCTATAAGGAAAGGTTTTTTGCATATGTATGTAACAGGCGAGCAATCTGCGCTTCTGGCGCTTATAAAGCACACAAATGATCATACTGAATGCGAACAGATTCCGGAAAACGTCGACTGGGAACTGTTCACTCAGCTTGCTGTTCAGCAGGGCGTATTGATCATAGCGGCGGATGCAGCGCTCAGGCGCAGGATAAACGCGCCCGAAAGCATTATAGCCATGTGGCGAAAGAAGCTGTTTTTAAAAGCTGCCGTTGATGAAAAAATCCTCCATGCACAGGATAAGGTTATTGAGCGGTTTGACGAAGCGGGTATCCGTTCGGCCATATTGAAGGGCGCGTGCTCCGCGTTTTATTATGACCGACCGGAAAGACGCGCAATGGGCGATATCGATATACTGATTCCCCATGAAAATCTTGGCGAAGCTTGCCGGATCCTTGAGGAAATGGGCTATTACCAGTTTGAAAACGAGCACGAATTCCACGTGATATACCAGAAAAAAGATATATCCGTAGAGGTGCATTACGCGCCCAGCAATGCACCCGACAGCGAGGGCGGACACGCGGCAAAAGCATTTATGTCTCATTTTCTGGATGAAACTCAGGATCTCACGGTGTTGGGTCACACCTTTCATACGCTCACCCGAACAAATCACGCCTTTATGCTGCTGATTCACAACGAGCGCCATCTGCTGCAAAATGGTATAGGCTTAAGGCAGCTGTGCGATTGGGCGGCGCTGGTTTCCAAAATGCGTGCAGATGAATTTGATAATGAGCTCGCGCCCGTTTTCAAAGCCTGCGGGCTGTACCGCTTTGCGCTTCTGCTTACAAAGGCATGCTCGGTATATCTGAATGCTGCGCCTCAGAACTGGTCGGATGATCATATTATCGGCGACGAGCTCCTTGAATGCTTTATGGATAATATTTTCCGAAGCGGAAATATGGGCAGAGCCGATAATAATGGCATGCGCGGCATGTTTTCCGACCGTTCAAATGCCGGCGATGGTAAAAAGCACAACCTGGCATTCCGCTTTCTATCAAAAACGGCGAAGATCGCCAAAGAAAAATACCCTGCCGCGCAGAAATATCCCGTTCTTCTTCCGTTCCTGTGCGCATTTTTGCCTGTCCGCTATGTTGTGCGCATGGCGTTCGGCCTGCGTCCGAAAAAGGATATGATCGGCATTATTTCCGGTGCGAAAAAGAATGACAGTTTGTACAGCGGATTAAAGCTTTACGATGTACAAAATACGGAAAAAAGTTGAAAACTATGACATTATAATTTATCGTTAACGGAAAGACAATCTCTTGAGAGCATATAATTTTCGTATATGTTTCAGAGATTGTCTATTTATTTTATTATTTTTACAAAATATGGCACGAATATTACGCATAGTTGGAAGGATAAGTCATTTTATTCACCTTTCTGTTAATTTCATTGAATTCTTATTGGTAAAGCCTTAGAATATACTGAGAATAGGCTGGAAGTGTCATTTTCTTTTGTTTATTTGATTGAAAATGTACACTTATAGACGCATAAATGTGCCAATACGGCGCATTTATCGCGCAAAATACAGTAATCGTCTGAATACAGATAAAGTGTATCCAGATGATTGTTGCGTTTCAAAAAAGCGCTTCAGCCTGTTGTAACCGCGTGGTGCGCAGATTCCCTTGTTGGTTTTCGGATGCATTTTGGAAAACGGTTAACAACCTGTGCCGGATGCCTTGTCTCCCTGTTATGAGGGGGAATGGCGAAGGTGAGTTTTGCCGGATCGTTCCCTCATAAGAGGAAGGCATGGTGTTACGCTCATACCTTTTTCCTGAATTGTTCCGATTCCATACAAACTGACCATCTCCAAACACACATTTTGAAAGGGTAGGTAGTCGAAATGAGTAAGAAGTTTGAACGTTTTCTCAGCTGGATCATGGTAGTGTTCATGGTGTTCACCATGCTGCCCACCAATATCCTGGCAGAAGAGCCGGTTCAGGTCGAGTATGTTGAAGAACATACGCATGACTATTCCGGTAAGACGACGAAGGAAGCTACCTGCACGGAAGACGGCGTAGAGACCTACACCTGCGGTTGCGGCGATTCTTACACCGAAGCAATCAAAGCAGAGGGTCATGCTTACGAAACCGTAACGGTAGAAGCCACCTGCACTGCGGAAGGTTCCGTAACCAAAACCTGCACCGTATGCGGCGACGTACAGACGGACGTTATTGACGTTCTCGGCCATACCTTTGGCGAGTACATCTATAACGAAGACGCCACCTTCGAAGCAGACGGCACCAAAACGGCCACCTGTGAAATTTGCGGTGAAACCGACACCGTAACTGCCGAAGGCACCGAAAAAATCGTTTATGCAAAAATCGGCGACGAAAAATACGAAACGCTCCAGGAAGCCATTGACGCGGCAAATGACGCGGACGATGAAATTCTCCTTGTTAAGCATGTTGTAATCACTGAAAGCATTATTATCGAAAAAGATAAAGAAATCACCCTCAATATTGACGACAGAAAAGTTACCGTTGAAATGCCCGAAGACCATGAAGGCGACTTCTACGGCATCCTCAACTATGGCTCCCTCGTAGTAAAGGGCGAAAAAACCCTCTCCTCCGAGGACGGCGCCTATGTAATCAAGAACATCGATGGCGGCTCCTTCGAAGCTGCCGATGGCTATACCCTTTCTTACGAAAAGACCGATGACGGCGAGGTATATACCGTTGCCGTGAAGGAAGAGGCACAGCCCGAAACGGACGAGCCCGTAGTCGATGAAGAAGAAACTGAAGAGCCTGTAGTCGACGAAGAAGAAACTGAAGAGCCCGCAGTCGACGAAGTTGAGCCTTCTGCCATTGAAATTAAGGTAACTGTACCTGATGCCGTTATGGTTCAGGGAAATGCCTCTTACTTTGAGTACTCCTATGATGAAGATCTTCTTGCGGAAGATGTTTATCTGGAAGTCGTTTTCAAAACCTATGAAGAAGTCGGCGAATACGCCATCGAAGTCGAATCGGCAGGCGTATATTCCGTAGAAACCGATTCCCTCGTGGATGGCTATACCCTCACCTTCAACCTCGGCAAGGTAACCGTGAAGAAGGCGGTTGCGTCTGTGTCCGGCGATGCGTCGATGTATGATAGAAGCCTCTCAATTAGCGGCGATTATTACGAGTCTCTTGACGCTGCAATTGCTGCTGCCAATGCATTGTCCGGAAAAGTAGAGGTTCAAATCAGCGGTATTGTTGAATATACCGATGCTACCCCGAATCTGAATGGTAACTATAATGAGATTACATTTACGAGCATGGATAATGAACCTGCGGAGATCAAGATTACCCGCAATGGTTCCAACGGCTATATCAATGCAAATGGTTGCGATGTAGTTTTCGATAATCTTATTCTCAGCAAACCGGTAGGCGGTTTTGCAAGCGATGCCGGCTTTATGAATGCATTCTTTACTGTATACAATGCTGGCGAAGTTGAATACATCGATTGTATCTTCCCTGACGGCGCATGTGCAGCAGGTGATATGAGGGTTACATTCGAAGACTGTACATTTGCAAACAAAACCAGCGGCGAGTACAGCCTTTGGGTATATGCTGATGTAGACTGCACCGTAGATGGCGGTTCGTTTACCGGTGTTCGCGGTATTAAGATGTACTCCGAAGCAAAAACCGGCACGAGCGAACTTAAACTTGAAAACGTCAAATTTACTGCAAGTATTACGGAAAAGCCGGCAATCGTTCTCACCTATGGTGAAACTGTTAAACTGGACAGTTCCAATACTTTCGAAAACTCTACTGGCCACTTCGAACTGGATGCAGACGGAAATCCGAATGGAGCATATCTGATCACGGATATCAAAGATATTGAGTGCATCACTGAGATCGAAGAAAACGGGAATGAAGTTAATTGCGGCGTTCTGGTTGGAAATCAGATCTATACTACGATCACCAAGGCGTATGAAGCCGGTGCAATCGCAAACAACAGCACTGTCAAGCTGTACTATGATTCTCAGGAAAAAGTAGAACTTCCTTCCGGCGTAACGCTTGATAAGAATGGACACGAAGCTGCAAATGTAACTGTAAAGAAGGGCGGCAGCATCTCTGCATCTGTTGAAAATTCTGGTGTCAGCGGTCGTTTGACCTGCAATGCAGAATCCAGCATTACAGTTAAACTCTTTAACGCAAACGGCGATCTCATGGCCACGGCTATTGCAGATGCCTCTTCGTTCACCAATCTGACGAACGTAGCATGGCATATGTATACAGATGGAACTTCGGATTCCAATTGGACTGTCACTTGGGAAATTAATACCTTCGAATATGATAATGTCCCCGCAAAGGTAGAGCTCTATCTGGATGACGCTACGGAAGATGTTCCTTCTGCATCGGTTACCAACAACAACTGGCACAATGCCGCCAATGTAACCGGCGCACCCACGATTGGCGAAACCAAGTATGCATCCATCGAAGCGGCTATCAATGCAGCGGAAGACGGTGCAACAGTTGTTGTCAACAAGGATACCGCGGAAGTTATCAATGTAGCTTCCGGCAAGAAAGTTACTCTCGATCTGAATGATCATACCCTCAACGGCAGCATCCTGGCGCCCAATGCTGAGCTGACCATTACAAACGGTACCATCAACAATAAAGATAGCAAAGTCAGCGCCATCGAGATCAACGCAGGCAAACTGGTACTCGAAAAGGTAAAAATCGATTCCGCACGTCATGCCCTGCGCATTGACGGCGCTGTTGAGGCGACCATCAATGGCGGCATTTATCGCGGCGCAATCGAATCAGGAACCGGCACCTATCATGCCGTGAACGTATCCGGCACAGCCAATGTAACCATTGCTGACGGTACCTTTGTCGGCCCGAAGGGAACTACAGCCGACAGCGGCGCTGCGGTAAATGTACAGGCTGGCGCTAATGTAACCATCAAGGGAGGTTCCTTCTCCGGCGGCAAGAACAATACGCTGTCCAACGCAGGTACACTCTCTCTCACCGGCGGTACCTACGATCAGGATCCCACTGCATATGTAAAGAACGGCTATGAAGCGGTTGCAGATGATGACAAATACACCGTTTCCAGAAAGAATACCATTACCTCTGCCTTCACCGGAACCGATGCATTCTGGGGTGAGGCTACTTCGAATGCCAAAGAATCTCTCGTTATAGAGCTGTATGAAGGCGAAACCAAAATCGCTTCTGCCAGCCTGAACAATATTGAAAATATTATTAATGGCGATGTCTATGTTACTTGGAATATCCCCTTCGCTGGTTCCAATGATGAATACTGGAATGTCGAATGGGCGGAAGGCTATCCGAAGTACGATATGGCACCCACGGCTGTTAAGCTGATTGTTGACGGCGAAGAAAAGAATGACAATGATGTACAGTACAACGGACCTGACAATCTGAATCCCATCGTAGCGCTGGCCGAAGGCTTCACCGGCGGCGTAAAGGCGTATACTTCCCTTGCAGACGCCATTGGAAAATTCAATGGCCGCAAGGTAAATGTGCTGCGCAATGTTACTGAATCGATTAAATGCTTCTATGGCTGCACCCTCACCACCAATGTCGAGGGCGGCGTGACCATCATCAATACCTATGATAATTGGGTATATGCAAACGATCTGACCATCGGCAGCGGCGTAACCGTGGATGCTGGTTACTTCTTCTTCGATGATGACGGCGTTAATACTATTAAAGGCACGCTGAAAGTAGCTGAGACCTTCTATCACGGCTATGGCGCCAAGACCACCATCAGTGATGGCGGTAAGGTAACGATAGGTAATTCCACCATCCTGCGCTACAACAAGAACGCAGACGCCGGTATCTACATCTACGGCGATGGTGATGACTCTACTGTTGAATTCGACTGCGACTACTATATCGGCGCATACTCCGGAACCTTCTACGCTGAGGATGCGACTATCAATGCCGGCTACTTCCTGCTTAAGAATTCCTATGATGACAGTGATTACGCCGATATCGATTTGAAGCTTGACAATTCCAAGCTGACGGTTGTCGGAACCACTGACACGCAGGATTCCTTCATCATCGATGATCAGGCTTCCCTGACGCTTGTCAACGGCGCATCCATTGAAGATGTACGCGACTTCAACATTCTGGCGGGAACGAATCTGACGCTGAATGTTGATGAATACAGTAGGATCACTGCAACGTATATCAATATTGCTGAAGATGTGGAATGGGAATACGAAAAGGATGCCAATGGCAATGTTATCTTCAGCAAGAAACTTGACGGCGAAGGCACTTCGGATGATCCGTATCAGATCGGCACTGCAGAAGAGTTGTTCAAGTTTGCCAAGAAGGTAAATAGCGGTGAATATGAATATAAGAACGTGCATGCCGTTCTTACTGCCAATATCGATCTTAAGCAGGCAGATTGGACTTCCATCGGTACTTCTGAAAATCCCTTTACCGGTACCTTCGACGGTAAAGGCTATACTATTTCCAACCTGCAGAGCTATGACAGAGGTCTGTTCGGTTATACCTCTACCGGCAACTATGTGGATTCCGGTCTCAATGGCCGCGCCACGCTCAAGAACTTCACTCTGGAAAATGCTACTGTAAACAACAATTCCACCTCCGCTGTCGGCGGCGTGGTAGGACAGGCAGGCCAGAATACCGAAATCACCGGCGTCAATCTCACCGGCAAAATCCAGGTATTCGGCTATGGCTATGTCGGCGGTATCGTCGGCCAGGGCTATGTGCATGTAGATAACTGCCGTGTTGACGGCGGAAGCGCAAAAGACAGTGAGATCAATTCTTCCTACTGGGCTGTCGGCGGCATCGTTGGCCATGCGGGCAGCGAAGGCGGCGCTTCTATTACGAACTGCTCTGTAAAGAATGTAACGATTTATAGTACATATTACGGCGCAGGCTCTATCGCCGGCGTTGGCACGCTTGGCCCCATCGAAAATGTTTCGGCAGAAAGTGTTGTTGTTGATGCGCAGAGTACTCCCGATGCAAACGGCGCTCTTGTTGGCTGCAACTATGATAAGGTAACCGGCAATTCTACTGTAAAGAATGTTACTGTTAAAGTTGCAGGAAAAGAAATCTCTGCTCCGCAGGATATGGCAGCTGAAGTTGATGGCACGATGTATGCAAACCTCCAGGCAGCCGTCGACGCAGCCGGAGCAGACGCCACCGTAACCGTACTTAACAATCTTACCCTCACCGAAGGCGTAACCATCGCCACTGGTAAGGACATCACCCTCGACCTCAACGGCAAGACCGTATCCATGAGTGTAGCCGCAACCTCTACCTCCGCGCTGATCACCAACAACGGCACTCTCATCATTCAGAGCGGCGTTGCTGGCGGCAAGCTTACCTATGTAAGCAGCACGGTCAACACCGGTTACTCCACCAGCACCATCATAAACGAAGGTACGCTGACTGTAAAAAGCGGCATGTTTGAGAATACCTCTGCTGTTGGCGGTGCGTCCTACGTAATTGACAACTATAATACCCTCACTGTTGAAGACGGTACCTTTACTGGAAACAGGATTGTAATCCGTCAGGCTCAGTTCGCGAACCATGACAACAGTGTTACTATCAATGGCGGCAGCTTTGAAGGCTTTGCAGGCATGCAGGTACATGTATTCAGCAATGCCAAGAAGACGATTACCCAAATCAACGGCGGTAATTTCAATGGCACCGATTATGGTGTATACACAACCTTCAGCGCAGCCGAAAACTCTTCCAATACCGAAATCACGGTAAACGGCGGTACTTTTAAAGGTAAATACGCCGGCATGATCCTCAGCAACTCCAAGCAGGGTGCAGCCGATTACGCATTCGATGCGGAAATCAAGGGCGGTACCTTCAATGGAGAAGTGTACGTATACGTCAATGATGCTGAAAATAATTCCGTTTACCTGCCCGTCATCTCCGGCGGTAAGTTCAGCACCAATGTAGGATATAATTGCGCAGAAAACTTCATCTGTGTCGATAATGGAGACGGCTCGTTTGGTATTCAGGACGATCCGCTCACTATCAGCACTCTTGATGAACTGAAGGCCTTCCGTGACAGCGTCAATGAGGGCAATACTTATGCCGGCAAGACCATCACGTTGATCGATGACATTAATCTCAACAATGAAGAGTGGACGCCTATCGGTAACGCCACCACTTCCTTCAAAGGTATCTTCGATGGCGGAAACAAAACCATCTTCAACCTCGTTGTCAATATGGCTGGACAGAGCAACGCCGGTCTGTTCGGTGTTACCCAGAATGGCGAGATCAAGAACCTGACGGTGAACAATGCTAAGGTTACCGGCCGCCTGAACGTAGGTGTTGTTGCCGGTACGCCTTACACCAGCAAATACACTAACATCAAAGTAACGGGCCATGTAGAAGTAAACGGCATGGCATATGTCGGCGGTGTCGGCGGCAAGAACGCTTACGCAGATTGGACTGACATCACTGTCAATGTTGATTCCAGCTCCTATGTGAAGGCTTACTCCACCGAAAACGACACGGATTACCGCACTTATGTCGGCGGCGTAGTCGGCTTCAACGGCGAGGGCAGCCATACCTTCAAGAACATCTCCTCCAACATCAAGGTCATCGGTAATGTCTGCGATATCGGCGGCCTGTTCGGTATTGCTCACTATGGCAACAATTTTGAGAAAGTAACCTTCACCGGCAGCGTTGAGGCCCCTGCCGGTGCTAAAGAAGTCGGCGGTATTGCCGGCGTATGGCACAACCAGAAGGGCTATGAAGTAAGCTTCACTAGTTGCACTTCTACCGGCAGCGTAACAGTTGGCGATGAAACTACCACCGGTTCCATTGTTGGCGGAGCATACAATGCAGAAAACGAGACTCCGGATAATTCCGGTTCTCTGATCATCGACGGCAAGGAAGCCTGGCAGAAAGTAGCTCAGGTCGGCGATATCAAGTATATCACCCTGGCGGAAGCCATCGAAGCTGTTGCAGATGGCGGCACCGTAACCATGATCGCAAATGTCACGATTGATAAAGATACCCGTGCCCACAATAGTGGAGACTGGTACGATGGCGTTATCATCGATAGCGACAAGAGCTTCACCCTTGACCTGGGTGGATTTACCCTCACCAATGACAACTCCGTAAACGACTATCTGGTTTTCATTAGAAATAATGGCTCTAAGGAAAATGAGATCACATTCAAGAATGGTACTCTTAAAGCTGCGTCTTCTGCATACTGCGCTCTTGCTACTGCCAGCAGCAACGGAAAGAAGATTACTATCAATCTGGAAGACATCAACCTCATTGGTAACAACCCTGGCGGCTCTGTAATTAAGAACAGAGGCGGCGCTGAGCTTAATGTAAAGGATGGCACCGTCATCACCGGTACTGACAGTTACCTCGGTATTGAGTGCGTTGGTACTTCCACCATTGTCAATATCTACGACGGTGCAGAAATCTACCAGAACGGTACCACTAGCTACCTTGGCGGTTTGATTGGTGTATGCTACGATGCAACTGCCAACGTATACGGCGGCTACGGCGTAAGCGCAAGGGCAGGCCTCATCGCCATGACCTCCGGCGGCACCATCAATGTATCCGGCGGTGAATGGATTGCCAATACGGATGGAACGGTTGGGAACGGTAACCTTTGCGTTCTGCTTGCACAGAATGATAAGAGTACTTATCCCAATGGCGGAGACTCTGTCGTCAACGTAACCGGCGGTACTTTCAAGGGTGGCTACGATTGCTGGGGCCCCTCTTCTAACGATGTACAGATCGTTATCTCCGGCGGCAACTTCAATGCGGATCCGACTAAGTATCTGGCAGAAGGCTATACTGTAGAGCAGAATAGCGATGGTACTTTCGGTGTAACGGAAATCATCGTCGCTATGATCGGTGATAAAGAGTATACCTCGCTGCAGGCAGCGGTTGAAGCAGCGCAGGAAGGCGATACCATCAAAATGGTATACGACTGTACTTTGACTGAAACCGTAACTCTGCCTGCCGGCATCACCTTTAATGGCAATGGCAAGAATATCGTAGGTACCATCGCAGCAGGCGGCGATCTGACCTTTGAAGGTCATACCAAGGTTACCTCCTTCAGTGCCGGTTTCTACAATCACACCATTACTATCGGTAAAGATGCATGCCTTGAAATTACCGGAACTGGCCGCATTACTTTCGGTTATGGAAATACCTTCAATATTACTGGCAATATTGAAAATGCCAAGACAGAGGATAAGTCTAACGTTAAGGCTTCTCTGATCATCCCCGGCGGTGTTTCCATCACCGGCGACAGCGGATTTACGCTGAATGCAAAGGATGCTTATATCAAGCTCGGCAATACCTCCAGCAAGAACAGCGTAGCGAACGGTACGTTCATTCTGAACTTCGAGAACAGCATTGTAGAGTTCACGAATCAGTTTACGCTGTCTGCTCCTACCGATGGAAAATCACCTGTATTCAACGTAAACTTCAAAGACAGCGTTGTTACCGCAGTAGCCAAGCTGTGCTTCGCAGCGCCCGATAGTAATGTAACGCTGGATAACTCTACTGTTACTACCAGCAATAATCTGCATAACAGTGGTACACTGAAACTGCAGAACGGCGCATCTCTGACCGCAGGCATGATTCAGTATGGCGAGAACGGCGGCAACAGCGGTGCTATCACTGTTAATAATGCAAAACTCACCATCAATAACAACAACCCTGCTCATGCCATGGACGGCAATAATACCGGCATACTGAAAGTAATCAACGGCGGTACTGCTTCCATTGATTACATCACCGAAACCGATATTACGGTTGATACCCAGAGCTCTCTGACTGCAAAGCAGCTCACCGAGACCTGCGATATCACCATTGATGCATCCAAGGCTACCGATGATGCAGACGTTCTGAAGCTCACCACTGCGCTTACCGATGCTCAGGTTGAAGCGATTAAAGAAAAAATCAACAACCCGCAGGCGGTAGTAGAAATCATCAATGGAACGAACGTAAGAGTTACGCTCACGCCCGTAGCGAAGGTAGGTGACACCAAATACAAGACCATCGACGAAGCCATCGCCAATTGGACGAGCGGCACTACCCTCACTCTTCTGGCGGATGTAACGCTGAAGGATGTAATCACGCTTAAGTCTACCGAGTATCACATACTGGATCTGGGTAAGCATACCATGACCGCAGCTTCCGGTAAGGATGCAATCCAGATTGAAAACAACGGCAGATCCAGCGCAAGCTACGCACTGGATATCAAGGCTGACGCTACCAACCCCGGCGGCATCACTGCAACCGGCAAGGCAATCGTGCGTACCGCCGGTAAGTCCGGTGTTAAGGATCGTCCCATCATCCGCTTCTATGGCGGTGTATTCAATGCATCGTACATTGCATATCACGATGGAAGCAATGGAACGAACTGTCCTCAGTTCCAGTTCCACGGCGGTGTGTTTAATGGCACTATTCGTACAAACCGTACGCTGAATCAGTTCTTTGGCGGTACGTTCAACGGAAGTCTGATGATGTCTGTTGACTCTTCTGCCTATGCATTGATTAGCGGCGGCACATTCAGTCAGCTTTCCAACTTGTATGGTTCTGCTCTGAACTCTTCAAAGTTCACCATTGGATCTGCAAAGGGCGTATATGACCGAGAAGTTTATATTAATGACGAAGGCTACTATGTAGTCGCTGCTGCTGCGCCTGCAGAGGGCTATGAAGCATCGGTTGTAAAGGATCCTGGAACCAATGATTACCTGGCGTACAGTAAGGTAAAAACCGATGGCAAACTCAACTATACGAATGCAGAAACTGCACTGAGTAAAAATCTCTCTGCAAAAGTCACCATCTATACTGATGAGCTTGACCTCACTGGCATCAACTTCAAGGGAACTCTCGTAATCGATGAAACCCCGAATGATAAGCTGACTGTTACCTTCGCAGAAGGCACCACGCCTGCACTGAAAGTGATAACAGAAGAAGATGGTAAGGTAGTAGATTATACCGATACTATCGAAAACGGCGTTGTGACCCGTACCTATGTTTCCTTCAAACCTGTAGCAAAGATTGGCGATAAGTACTACGCAACCCTTGCAGACGCAGCAGCTGATATTGCAACGGATGGCACTGATACTGAAATCATGCTGTTGTGCGATGTAGAAGTACCTGAAAATATCGTGTTCGATTATGGTACAGGCGATATTATCTTCAATGCAGATGACCCTGTTACTGTAATGCAGACTAAAAGCGGATTAGATTTCGATTTCACTAAAGCTTTAGATACCGATATTGTTATAGGTGAAAAAGTAACATTTGAAATCTTTGACAATGCTTCCGGTATGTACCTATACTACGGTCCTTCTGTAACAGTAAATGGAACTATCACCGGCGGCCAGAACTGGGGCGTAACATACCTGTATAATGGCGATCACACTGTATCTAAAACCGGTAAGATTTCTACAGGCCGTATACAGCTCGGTTCTTCCGAACTTACGGTTGAAGGCAAAATCGACACGAACTACCTGCTGGTTGAAGGCAGTACGTTCATTGCCAACGACGCTCAAGTCGATGCAAATGTTATTTATGATAACAACAACGGCGGACAGCGCTGGGGAGCATCTGAATTTGTTATTGAGAACGAATCTGAAGTAAGTACTTCTAAACTCACGCTGAGCTATGAAGATTCTACGCTGACCATTGATATGAGCAGTAAGCTTACTGCAACCAGTATAGAAGGTGCCGGAACTATCATCATTGATGCTGAAGCCTATACGGATGGTGCAGCCTGTCCGATTACCGGTAATGCAGCTTCCTTCACCGGCGAAATCAAAGTTGTCAATGCAGACCTGATTGCCAAGATTGATGATGAAGGCAATATTACGCTGGTAAAAGCAGTTGCAAAGATTGGCGATATCTGCTACGAAACCCTGCAGGAAGCCATCGACGCATGCGCAGCAGGCGATAATACAATCACCCTGCTTGCAGCCATCGATGAAGATGTAACCATCAAGCAGACCGAAGGCGTCAACCTTGTAATCGACGGTAATAATAAAACCTTCTCCGGCACGATCTCTATCCACGGCGACTCCCGTAACAATGGTGCTGAGACGCTGACGATTCAGAACTTCAACTTCGTAACTGGCGAAGCAAAACATGACTTCATCTGGAGCGATAATGCACAGGATAGCGAGATGCGCTACGCGCACAACGTAACGGTGAAGGATTCCACCTTTAAAGCAAATATCGGCAGCACAGCAGTCGGCTTGAGATTCCGTCAGGCATACAACATTACGGTTGATAACTGCACGGCGAATGGTTTGTATCTCGCAATGTGGGCAACCGGCGGCAAGGGCATTTCTGTTAATAATCTCACTGCCACCAATTGCTATGAAGGCGGCGTAAGCTTTGGCACTTGCGATAACATTGTTGTCAAGAATACCACTGTTACGACGACGGATGCCTATGGTTATAGCTATGGCGTACGCGCAGATGGTGACCATGCGAATTCGATGGAGATCACTGATTGCGAATTCACGGCAGCGGTACCTGTACTGGTTCGCAATGTGACCGAAGCGTTTAAGCTTACCATCGAAGGCGACAACACCATGACCGCTTCCAACGAAGGAAAATACGACGTTGTGTTCACGGCGACGAATTACAATGATATAATTACCTCCTTCGCTGTACCCACCGGTAAGTTCGTATACAACGATAACGGCAACAACCTGAAGGTATACCCGGTATCCGATTACGTTGCAATGATCGGCGACACCGGATACTTCACCATCGCAGCCGCGATCGATGCGGCTGTATCTGACGACGTAGTAACGATCCTCGCAGGCGATTACACCGTCGACCTGAATGTCAACAAGGCTGGTATCACCGTAGTCGGTGAAACTGACGACGCTGGCAACAACCTTGTCAACATTAACGGCAAGCTGTCCGTAATCGGTGACGGCGCTACTGTCAAGAACCTGAACGTGACCAATGCAAGCGGCAACGCCGGATACATCGGAGGCAAAGACATCATAATTGAAGGCTGCAACGTAACTGGCAACAACGGCTTCCGTTCCTGCTATACCAGCGGAGAAGTAACCTTCAAGGACAGCACGATCACCGGCTCCACCTACGGCATCCACTTCGACGGAAGCGCAGGCGGCGAAATCGTGATTGAAAACTGCGAAATCACCGGCTGGACGAGCTTTGCAAGCACGATCAACCATGTTACCGTCGAGGGTACTGAATTCAAGAAAGGCAACTACAACAAGCTCCGCTTCTATCAGAATGCGACGATCACCGACACCACATTCAATCCCGATATGTCCATCGACTTCGGTAAGAATGAGGTACAGGCGGACTTTACCGACTGTTCCGTAAGCGACGATTCGCCGCTCACCGACGTCATCTATCTCGGCGACATCGTTGAGATGGGCGTTAAAGTTACGATCGACAATAAACCCGTTGTCGTTGGCGTATCGGTAACCGACGCAGATAATAAGACCGATTATTATATCACTCTCGCAGATGCAGTTGCGAAAGCTGAGACTGGAGATACTATTAAGGTAATTGCTGATCATACCACCAATGCAGTAAAGGTACCTGACGGAATTAATGTAAAAATCGATCTGAACGGCAAGACCGTAAATGGCAGCATCCTGGCGCCCAATGCTGAGCTGACCATTACAAACGGTACCATCAACAATACAGATAGCAAAGTCAGCGCCATCGAGATCAACGCAGGCAAACTGGTACTCGAAAATATAAAGATCAATTCCGCACGTCATGCCCTGCGCATTGACGGCGCTGTTGAGGCGACCATCAATCGCGGCACTTATCGCGGTGCAATCGGATCAGGAACCGGCACCTATCATGCCGTGAACGTATCCGGCACAGCCAATGTAACCATTGCTGACGGTACCTTTGTCGGCCCGAAGGGAACTACAGCCGACAGCGGCGCTGCGGTAAATGTACAGGCTGGCGCATCTGTAGCAATCTCCGGCGGTACCTTCTCCGGCGGCAAGAACAATACGCTGTCCAACGCAGGTACACTCTCTCTCACCGGCGGTACCTACGATCAGGATCCGACGGCATACTGCGCAGAAACGTATGCGGTACGCAAGAACGATGACGGTACTTTCACCGTAGTCAAGGGCGTAGCCAAGATCGTCGATACCTACTACGCATTGGTATCCTATGCGCTTGAAGCAGCGAAAGATGACGATACTGTAGAACTCATCTGGGCTGATGGCGATGCACCTATCGCAATGAACGGCGCGGTATATGGAAAGAGTGTTACCATTACCGGAACCGCTACGGTTGACTGGAGCAAGGGCTTTCTGTTCGTAGGCCGCGGCGGCGAAGGAAACGGCACTGTCATCTTTGATGATGCAAATCTTACTTCCGCCTCCAATTCTTCTTCTTACGGCATCCATGTATCCGGCCGCGAGAAGGGCACCGACAACAAGTATGATGGCACCCTCGTAATTAAGGATTCCACCATTGAACTGGATTACCTGATCAATAAGGGCACCATGAACCTCAATAACAGCACCTTGACTGTTAAGAATGGCTTCTCTGTAGGCGGACGGCCGGCATCTGAAACCGAAAGCGGTGAAGATGCAACCGCAATCCTCACGCTCGAAAATGGATCCAAGGTGGTTGTAAACAATCATAACGGCATGGGTCTCGGTTACGAGGCTATCGGCGTCATGAATGTAGACGGAACCTCTACCTTCGAAACCACTCAGAGCTTCCTCGTAACCGAAAAGGGCACGCTGAACATGAACGGCGGTACCCTGAAAGCTGTAGGAACTCTGACGAACAACGGTACCATCAATGTAAATGAAGGCGTAAGCACGCTGAACATTGATGCTCTTACGGGCAACTCTATTGACCTGAATGAAGGCGCAATTGTCAACGATTCTAAGGTTGGCGGCAATGCCTATGTTGGCGGCAATGTAACATTCCGCGGCGATAATACCTTTGCTATGATCACTGACTATGGTGATTACTATAGTAAGGAAACGCCCAGTATGTGGACCGTAGAGAAGGATGCAAGCCTGACCCTTACTAATACTGATCGTTATGGTCTGGGTTATGGCGATAAGGTCACCATCTATGGCTCTATCGAAAATGCGCTGACTGCCCGTGAAAAATTGACTGATGCTGATGCAGATGTCAACATGTACGGTGGTCTGGTTGGCATGACAAATTCTGCTTCACCCGATGCAGAAAACGAGCTGACTGTTGAAGATGCGTATATTATCTTTGGTGTTGAAGGCGATAAGTCCTTTGGCAACAAGTCGGGCGATTACTATGGTAATTACACTTTGATCTTTGATAACAGCGTCATTACAGCCAACGGATTCAAGTTCTATGAAGATAAGGGTACTTCGAAACTGAATATCACCGGTTCTGACCTTTTGGTCGGCGGCGTATTCATGACCAACGACACATCTTCTACCTTTACCTTCACTGATTCTGTTGTCGTATCCAAGGCAACGATCAACGGAACGGACGATAAGAACCAGAACGCAGGTACGCTGATCCTCAATAATACCAGCCTTACCTACAATGCACCCTTCACGAACGTTGGTACCCTGGAGCTCGGAAAAGGCAGCACGCTGACTGCTCCCACCATCACTGGTACCGGAACCATCGTAATTGATGCTGCCGGCATGACTGCTGGTGTGGTTGAAACAATCAAAGCTGACGCATCCGATTTCACCGGCGAAATCCAGGTTATCAAGGCAGACCTGATTGCCAAGATTGATGATAACGGCAATATCACGCTTGTAAACGCAGTTGCAAAGATTGGCGATACCTGCTACGAAACCCTGCAGGCAGCCATCAGCGCAGCCAAGGATGGCGACGTGGTTAATATCATTGCGAAAGAAGTTGAATTTGAAGAAAATGCCGCTTCCATCGTAATCGATAAGGCCATCACCATCCAGGGTGCCGGCAAAGATGCAACCAAGCTGATTTTCAACTCTGCAACCAGCGCATTTGTCATTAAGAGTAGTGATGTAACCTTTAAGGACATGACTATTGAGCAGCGCAATAAAGATAATTCCTTTGCGATTTCTATCAGCAAGGGCGCTTGGAATGCCCCGGCAATTCAGTATTCTGATATTACAATTGAGAATATTGCATTCCAGGGCGGCGATTATGCGCTTTGCCTGATCGGCGAAGATGTTGTGATCGAAGGATGCTCCTTCACTGGACAGGATAGCCACAATATCATCGTTTACTCCCTGAAGGGCGACAGCAAGATTATTAAAAATACATTCGGTAAATCTGCTGGTAACAACAAGTCTGCAATCCTGTTTGAAGGCGGCGCAGACAATGCTACCGATCTTTCCAACTTTATTGGCGGCGGAACGCTTACCATTGATGGTAATACTGCAAATGAAAAGGGCGTGTTCTTCCAGTTCACCAATTGGAAACTGGTAAAGAACATGAATCTGATCATTACCAATAATAAGGTAGATGCATTTACCAATAAAGCAATTGCGCTTTATGATATGGACGGCGCGGTTACTGCCAACGGCGATGAATTTGCTTCAATCATTATCAACAATAACGTATTTACCAATGTTCCCGCTGATAGACCTATCCTCAAGGAATACACCGGCGCATTTGAAGTTCGGGTTGAAAAGAACTACCTTGGCAGCACAGAGCCCGATTATGAGGCACTGCTTGTCGGCGACCAGGTAAAGGTTCATTCGTACTACAGCGACGAAGCAATGACCAACCTCGTCGAGCTGTATGTTGCTCAGATTGGTACTGATAAGTATCTGTCCCTCGCTGAAGCCATCGCGGCAGCTGTAAACGGCGACGTTATCACGCTGATGGTAGGCAATTGCGCAGAAGATGTTACTGTTACCCAGACGCCCAACGTGAAGATCACGCTGGACGGCAATGACAAGACCTACTTCGGCACTATCACGGTGAACGGTCAGAGCGCGGGCTATGATTCTGCCGGCCTCACCATCAAGGACTTCAAGTTTGATGCTACCAACATCACCAAGGATGCAAGCATCAACCTTGGCGGCAACAATAACATCCGCTATACCAGAAATGTAACCGTTGAAAACTGCACCTTCACCGGCAACATCGCCAATGAGAAGGTAGCTATCAAGCAGTACACCGGCGGCTGCAAGAATCTGGTTGTTACCGGCTGCACCGCAACCGGCATGCACAGCCTGATGCAGCTGAAGAACGTTGAAGCGGGTCTTAAGATTACCGGTTGCACGGTTACCGACTGCAAGAACGGTATCTCCGTGGGTAGATCTGTCGGAGCGGAAATCAGCGGAACTACCATCAAAGTAAACGGCTACGGTATCCGCGCTGATGGCGACACGACTGCCGAAAGTGCAGGAATGACGGTTGTAGACTGCACAATCAATGCAGAGCTGCCCATCGTGGTACGCAATGCTACCGGCGAATATGCGGTGAACATTTCCGGCGCCAACACCATTACTGCCGGAAACGAGAACGGCTATGACGTCATCTTCACCAATGGTGACGATGGAACGTATGTCGAACCCACCGGCGCATACAGCTATAACACTGATGAAGCGAACGAAGGACTGAAGGTATTCCCGATCTCCGATTACGTTGCCAAGATCGGCGAGAAGAGTTACTTCACCCTTGAAGAGGCCCTCAAGGCGCTTACCAGCGGAAATACGCTTACCCTGCTTAAGGACATCACCATCAGCGATAAGTGGGATTGCAGATACACCGGCGCGAAGGTCACCGTACCTGTAACCATTGATGGTGCCGGACATAAGCTTACGTTTACCGGAAATGTAAGCGACAGTAACTGGAATACCATCTTCAGATTCGAAGATGTTGCCACGATCAAGAACCTTACGATTGATGCAAGCAATGCCACCGGTATCCAGCGCGGCATCAGCACCAAGCTGAGCATCACTGTTGAAAACTGCACGCTTATCGGCAACAATACTACCGCAAGGTATGCAGTCATCTTCGGTGAAGGCGCAGGCTCTGCGATTGGCAATGTGGAAGCAACCATTACAAACTCCACGTTCACGAACTGGAACTATGGCGTATCGGATAACCGGAATGGTCAGGATGCAAAGAATGTGACCATTACCGGCAGCACCTTCAATAACGCGAATGTTCTTGTAAGTGCTTCCGAAAAGATCGTGTTCAATGGCAACGCGATGGATAAGTCCTACGCGAACATCAATTCGTACACAGTTCCCAATGCGCTCGAGGTTGAAGCGCTGAACAATACGCTTGAAGCAAATACTCAGGAAAACGACAACAGAATCATTGCCGAGACGATCAATGCACAGGAAGGCTTCCTGACTCCTGTAGCAGAAGTCAGCGGCAAGCTGTACCTGACGCTTGCAGAAGCTGTTATAGCGATTGACAAGGCACAGGGCGGAACGATTGAACTGATTCAGGATGCAGTAATTGATACGCAGCTGGTTCTGGGATCCAATTCTGCGTTCACGAAGTATAACGTGATCCTGAACGGTAATGATCATACCATCAAGGCGTCCGACAGCTTCGTTCAGGGACAGAACGAATTCATGGTGGATGTTGCTTGGAATGTAGAACTGAACAATGTAACAATCGATGCGAACAATAAAGAAATCAGAGGCATTCAGTTCTATACCAGCAACAGCAAGCTGAACAATGTAACGGTTAAGAATGTACGGATCGATAAGTGGGGCGTAACGGATTATGCAATCCACGCCAACGCATCTGAACTGACGATAACCGGAACGCTGACGATGGAAAACTGCAAGTATAACCATCTGGTAGTTGGTTATGGCAGCAGTCTGCCGACAGGCACCAATTCCACAGTCAACGCAGAGAGTGCAACGCTTAACAATGTAATCATTGCACTGTTTGATGGAGCGGCGGCTCAGAATAATGGCGGCGTGATAAGCGTAGTTGTACCTGAAGGAGCAACTGTAGTTGGCGCAGCGGCGAAGATTGGAAATGTATACTATGCAACTCTCCAGTCTGCAATCGATGCATGTGCAGCAGGCGACAACACCATCACCCTGCTTGCAACCATCGATGAAGATGTAACCATCAAGCAGACCGAAGGCGTCAACATTGTAATCGACGGTAATAACAACATTTACACCGGAACGATGACCATCCATGGAGCTGCCCGCTATACCGGCGAAGAGACTCTGACGATTCAGGAAGTCAACTTCGAAACCAGCGAGGCAAGCCACTACTTCATCGATTCCAACTCCACCGGATCTGCTGAGCGCTATGCGCACAACGTAACAGTAACGGATTCCACCTTCACTGCTACCGGCGATGCAATCAACACTGCGGCAGCCATGCGCATCCGTCAGGGCTTTGACATCAGCATCGTGAACAGCACCGCAACGAATATGCACTCCCTGCTGCAGGCCTACGGCTGCGCCGGCGTAACCATCGACGGCGTAACGGTAACGGGCGGCAAGAACGGCGTATCCCTCGGAACGTCCACGAATGCGGTAGTAAAGAACAGCACCTTCAACTGCACCGGCTATGGCGTACGTGCAGACGGCAGTGCAGCTTCCAATCTTACGGTCAAGGATAATACGATTAATGCTTCCAAGCCCATTATCGTACGAAATACGACTGTTGATGGCTATCAGCTGAATGTAACCGGTCTGACGACGAATAACACCGGCTATCAGGTAATACTCACCACCGGTGACGATGAAGCCGAATTTGCTGCGCCGACGGTCGGCATGAAGCTTGCAATCGAAGATACCATTAAGGTATTCCCCGAGTGCGAAGCAAAGATTGGAGACCTCTATTACGCAACCTTGGCGGATGCAGTCAAGGCGGTACAGAACGGCGACGAAATTGAGCTGCTCAGAGATGTATATCTTGCGGAAACCTTGGTTATCGACACAGAGGCCGAGATCACGCTGAATGGTAACGGTTATGCCATTAAGCCTGCAGCCGGATACACTGATAAGCAGAATGCTGCGATCATGCTCGGAACTACAACCTCGAACGACAGCGATGCAGCGAACCGTAAGTATACGTTCGAGAATGTTGTGTTCGATGGTAACTTCGGAGGCTGGTCAGTAATCCGTTCTCAGGGCGTAACCCTGACTATGGATGGCTGCACCATTCAGAATTGTGAGCAGACGAAAGGACAGGCTCTGCTGCGTCTGGACTACACCGAGGCCGACATTAAGAACACCACCTTTAAGAACAACAACGCTCTGATGGCAATTGTGCATAACTTCAATGCAGATTCTTCCAACACGAAGCTGAATGTTGAAGAGTGTGTGATTACTGGCAATACCTTTAATGCAACTGCAGCCATCTACTACGTAACGGGCAGCGGCTGCAAGATCACCAATAGTGAATTCATTGAGAACACAGTCAACTGCTCGAACAACGGTGCAGTAATCTACCTGGGCTTCCAGGAGGATTGCGAGGTCAGCGGATGTCTGTTCAAGGGCAATGCTGTTAAAGATTCCACTTCGTCAACCCGCGTAGCCGGCGCAATATTCTTTGGCTACGAGGCAAAGATAACCGGCAACGCATTTGACGGCAATACCGCTTCCAACAGCATTGGCAGCGTACTGGGACAGGTCGCTATCAGCACATATTATGAATCTGAGTTTGATCTGAGCGGAAACTACTGGAATGGCGAAGCTCCTGTAATGGGCAAGGACATCACAGTCCAGCACCAGACTGGTGAAGGAAGCATCACGCTGAACGATTATTATACGAGCTACACGCTTGACAGCAACGGAAACGTAGTGCTTGGCGACAAGGAAGTAAATACGTTTGTAGCGCAGATCCTTGGCAACACCGTAAAGCACGCGAGCCTGCAGGCAGCAATTGACGCAGCTGCAGCCGGAGATACGGTAGTAGTACTTACCGATTTCATCGTATCTGAACCTGTAACGGTAGCGGCGGATGATGAGATCACCATCGACCTGAACGGAAAGGCCGTATCTTACGCTACTATCGAAAACAAGGGCGAGGCGATGATCACCAACAACGGCGATCTGACCATTGAGGATAGCAGCGACGAAAAGCCCGGTAAGCTCAGTTATGCGTATACCGGAACGCCGAACACCAGCTATAGCTATGGCAACTCCACCATTGAGAATAAGGGCAAGCTGAGCATCGTAAGCGGAACAGTAGAGAATACAACCGCCAAGATGTCCCATGCAAGCTATGCGATCAACACCGGAGCAGGCGCAAGCCTCAGCGTAGAGGGCGGCAAAGTTCTCAATCTGAATGGACATGCCATTCGTCAGGTATCCTTCGGAACCGCAGCGAATAAGGTAGAAATCAATGGCGGCTATGTCGAAGGTACCCGCGCGATACAGGTACAGATGCCTGGCAGCGCAAGCGCGAGCGCACCTGAAATGAGCCTTGCGATCAATGGCGGCGAACTCAAGTCGAACGAAGAAACCTACAACCTGGCAGTATATGTATACAGCAACGGCCAGAGCGCTGAGGATGTAACAATTACTGTTAATGACAATGCCGTACTCAATGGCAACATCGCCGTGAACGCTGCAGCAACAAACACGATGAAGGAAAATGCTGTAACGGTAACGGGCGGAACATTCAACGGTGAATATGGCGTATTCAGCTACTCCGAAGAAGAGTCTGCTCTGAAAGTAATATCCATCACCGGCGGAACGTTCAAGACCAACTACTCAGAAATGTACGCAGAGGATGACGGGTACATCTTTGAGAAGAATAGCGAAGGAACTTACACAGTAAGAGCCGGCAAGTACGTAGCCCGCAACATCACCACGGGACAGGGCTACGAAACTCTCCAGTCTGCAATCGACGCATGCGCAGTTGGCAACAACACCATCGCCCTGCTTGCAACCATCGGCGAAGATGTAACCATCAAGCAGACCGAAGGCGTCAACATTGTAATCGACGGTAATAACAACACTTACACCGGAACGATGACCATCCATGGAGCTGCCCGTTATACCGGCGAAGAGACTCTGACGATACAGGAAGTCAACTTCGAAACCAGCGAGGCAGGCCACTACTTCATCGATTCCAACTCCACCGCACCTGCTGAGCGCTATGCGCACAACGTAACAGTAGAGGATTCCATCTTCACTGCAACCGGCGATGCAGTCAACTCTGCGGCAGCCATGCGCATCCGTCAGGGCTTTGACATCAGCATCGTGAACAGTACCGTAGAGGGTATGCACTCCCTGCTGCAGGCCTACGGCTGCGCCGGCGTAACCATCGACGGCGTAACGGTAAAGGGCGGCAAGAACGGCGTATC
>JAZSRC010000035.1:0-8609 GCA_045538305.1 Clostridia bacterium
AATTTCATATCTTGTGTTATACTATTCATGAGATTTGAAGCCACCTTCTTTAGTTTTTGTCTAGCAACTTAACTATACCAGATTGGCTCTCAAATCTCTTTTATTTTTTTCATCTTTTCCAAGATCTATTGTAGCTCTACATGGCCGTATGCGCAGATAGCCTGTTCATTGTTGACACTCCTTGTCGCGTATTCTATAATAGAGGAAATGATTGGATGAAATATGGAAGTATATAGAATGACGAACCGAAAGAAAAAAGTGCTGACGCTGGCTATATTTGCAGTATTTATTCTGCTGATGGGCTGGGCGACGCTTGTAATCGGCCGGCCGATTATCGACTTTGCCAGGCAGCCCGAGGCGTTCAGAAACTGGGTGCAGGGCTACGGGATTTTAGGGAAAATCTTGTTTACCGGAATGATGATTCTTCAAACGATCATCGCATTTATTCCGGGCGAGCCGATGGAAATCGTTGCGGGCTATGCATTCGGCGCGGTATCGGGAACCGTGCTTTGCATGCTGGGCGAAGCCATAGGCAGCGTTATGGTGTTTTTATTTGTCAGGCGGTTTGGCGTTAGGATGGTAGAGGTATTCTTCCCGAGGGAAAAGATCGACAGGCTGAGTTTTTTGAAGGACGAAAGAAAACTGAAAACCTTTACGTTTTTTGTGTTCCTTACGCCCGGAACGCCGAAGGATATATTGTCCTACTGCGTGGGCCTTACGCGCATGCCGCTGCCTGCATGGACGTTTATTTCCGTTTTTGCGCGCATACCGAGCATTGTAACTTCGACGGTCGGCGGAAACGCACTCGGGCTTGGGCAAACAACCTTTGCAATCATCGTTTTTGCCGTTACCTTTGTGGCAAGCGCTCTGGGTTATTATTTTTATAACAAAAATCTGGAGATGCGCGAAAAAAAGCTAAAGGAAATGCAGGAAAAGAAAAAAGCCCTTATGGAAAACGTAAGGCAAAAGAAAAAAAACATGCTGGAGGGCATGCGCGCTCTGCGGCGCATGAAGGCGGACGACGCAAAAAAGCGCATGGCGCAATATAAACGCAAAAAGAAAGGCGCGGTAAAGAGCGCGTAGCGTATTGTTACGCGCTTTTGTATTCCGACATGTATGAGCAAAGGCCTGTTTCTGCTTGACATGAAAAGGAAAAAGGGAATATAATATTGCCATGGATAGGAAAACAAAACAGAAGTTTGACGCAATACTTTTGCTGGGGCTTCGGCTGAAGGCAGACGGAACCGCCGAGGAGGAAATGGTCAACCGTGCCAAACGAGCGGCGCAGGTATATCTGGAAGGCTATGCCGATACGATCATTGCTTGCGGCGGAAGGAGGCAGGCCGGCTGCCCCACGGAGGCGGAGGTTCTGAAAAATGAGCTGATCGCCTTTGGCGTAGATGAAAAGGCCGTAATTCTTGAAGACAAAAGCATGATTACGGTAGAAAACATCGTGAACGCGCGAATGTTTATGGGAAATGGCAGGGTGCGTGCGGCGCTGGTGACGTCCGACTATCACGGCTTCCGGGCGGCGGTCATATGCCGGATGAACGGGATCAGGCCCCGGCGGTTTGATGCGCCTACGCCCGACGGACCGGATAAGCGGGATAAAAAGCGTCTGGAGCGTTTGTACCTGATCGATCTTCTGCTGGGTTATCAGGGGACAAATAAAAAAAGACCCAAAGTGATCCAGTGGGCGCGCCGAAAAATTGCCGATCCCATATATAAGCGGCTTGGTAGGAAATAAACGATTACATAAACGGAGGGAACGAATATGATTCTCGAATCTTTCAGCCTGAAGGGAAAGGTTGCCTGGGTTACCGGCGCGAGCTATGGCATCGGATTCGCCATTGCCAGCGCGCTTCACGAGGCGGGCGCAAAAATTGTTTTCAACGACATCAATCAGGAGCTGGTCGACAAAGGCCTTAAGGCTTATGAGGAAGCCAATATCCCTGCCAATGGCTATGTGTGCGACGTAACGGATGAGGATCAGGTAAACGCACTGGCCGCAAAAATCAAAGAAGAGGTCGGCCCGGTCGACATTCTGGTAAACAACGCCGGCATTATCAAGCGCATTCCCATGTGCGAAATGAGCGCGGCAGACTTTAGAAAAGTAATCGACGTAGACCTGAACGCGCCGTTTATCTGCGCAAAGGCCGTTATTCCTCAGATGATTGAAAAGGGCCATGGCAAGATTATCAACATCTGCTCCATGATGAGCGAACTGGGCCGCGAAACGGTCAGCGCCTATGCCAGCGCAAAGGGCGGACTGAAAATGCTGACCAGAAACATCTGCGCCGAATTTGGAGAAAAGAATATTCAGTGCAACGGCATTGGCCCCGGCTATATCGAAACTCCGCAGACTGCGCCGCTGCGCGTGCCCGGACATCCCTTTAACGAGTTTATCATCGGAAAAACCCCCGCTGCCCGCTGGGGCCGCACCGAGGACCTGATGGGACCGGCGGTATTCCTCGCCTCCGATGCCTCTAACTTTGTAAACGGTCACGTTCTGTACGTGGATGGCGGTATCCTTGCCTCCATCGGCAAGCAGCCGTAAGCATGATCCTATACCTATAAAACGCGCCACCGGCATTCTGTAAGGAAGCCGGAGGCGCATTTTTTATTTTGAGCGATACTGCCGCTTATTCGTCAAAGCTGTTTATCAGCTTTACCAGATAATCGACAAGTATATATTCGCCGGTTTTGTTCTTTTCGCGGTCGTATCCGCAGTGGCCGTATCCTTTTAATATTTCCATTCGAATCAGGTTTTCTTCCAGACCAAAGCGCAAAAGCGTTTCTTTCAGCAGTATGTTCTGCGTTACCCGCGAGGGAATGTCGTTTTCGGCGGTCAATATCAGCATTGGACGGTGGGGCAGGCCTTCGTCTACATAAAAAAGAGCGCTGGTTTCGTCGATAATAACGCGTCTTGCGTCAATGCCGCGGTTTTTCAGCACGTTAAAGTGCGCCGTAGGCTGACCGGAATTGAAGAAATAGGCGTGAATATCGTCGCTTGACAGGCCGACGTTTTCAAAATAATGCCTGTCGAAGCACAGCATCAGCGAAAGATACGCTCCCGCGGACGAACCGCCTATGGTAATATCGGCGTTTATGGAAAGCGTTTTCAAAAAATCCGACAGGCCGCGCACCGAAAGCGCCGCGTCTTCGATAAACGCGGGGTATGCAACTTTCGGCATCAGGCGGTAGTTCGGAAGGCACAGCGCAATCCCTTTTTCTGTCAGGCTTTCCGCCAGAAAGGCATTGTCTTCCTTCTTGCCGTTTTCTATGCCGCCGCCAAAGAACCAAACGGCGACATGCTTTACGCTGCCTGTATCGTCCGGTAAATACAGGTCAAACAGCTGGCCCTCTTCTCCTCCGTAAGGAATGTTCAGGTATGTTTTCATTGTTTTTCCTCCGAAATGAAATGGGGGCTGTTGCGTAACAGCCCCGGTCGTTTTTGTTAATGCACGAAATTCGGAAACCTTCCATTGCTCGTTTTACTTCACAATAATCTCAACAGGCGTGGAAACGCTGCTTTCTACCCTTCCGCGGTTATCGAAGTAGCTGTAGCGAATCCAGTATTCGATGTCGGGATTGATGGGATCGGCAAGCTTGATTTCTTTAAGGTCGTAGTTCTTGTAGATCTTTTTGGAGTACACGACGTTGCCGTTTTCGTCCAGAAGCTCCAGAAGGAATACTCTTGCGTTTTCGTCTCTGTTGGAAAGGCCGATGTACGCCGTCGTACCGTCTGCTTCGAAGGTGATGGCTTCGGAAGGCGCGGCGGAAACCGCTGCGTTTTCCAAGGTGGAATCTCTTCGGATGATCAGTGCTTCAAGGCGGTTTTCGGTTTCCAGAAGCGCTTCCTTTGTGGCTTCAAGATTCAGCGAGGTTTCTTCAAGCAGCGCTTCTGTATCGGAAAGCTGTGCACTGGTATCGGAAAGCGCTTTTTCGGTTGTCTTCAGCGTATCCTCCGTTAAGGAAAGTTCGTTTCTTGTGTCGGAAAGCTCGTTTTCGGTTTCTGAAAGCTTGTTTTCGGTTTCCTTAAGCTTGCCTTCGGTGTCAAAGAGCTGCGCCTCGGTTCCCTTGAGCTTGTCTTCGGTGTCAAAGAGCTGTTCCTCGGTTTCCTTGAGCTTGCCTTCGGTGTCAAAGAGCTGTGCCTCGGTTTCCTTGAGCTTGCCTTCGGTGTCAAAGAGCTGCGCTTCGGTTCCCTTTAGCTTGCCTTCGGTGTAGGACAGCAGATCTTTGGTTTCCTTAAGCTCGCCCTCGGTGACGGAGAGCTCGCTTTCTGTATTGGCGAGGCTTTCTTCGGCGGCGGCTTTTTCGCTTGCCAGAAGCTCGAGGGCCTTTGCCTGTTCGTCAATCAGCGCCTTACCTTCATCGATTTCCTTTTTAGCATTCTCAAGCGCAAGCGAGGACTGTTCAAGCTGCGCCTTGGTTTCATTCAGCGTCGCCGTGGATGCATCCAGTGCATCCTTCAGACTCTGCGCTTCATTTTTGCTTTCTTCAAGCGCGGCTGCCGCAGCAGTGTACTTTTCTTCGGCTTCTGTAAGCGCTGTCTGTGCTTCAGTAAGCTCCTGGTTTTTGATCGCCATGTTCGTTTCCAGCAAATACAGCTGCTGACGAGCGGAGGTGAGGTCGCCTGCTTTGGCGGAAAGGTCGTTTTTCAGAAGCTCAAATTCCTGCTGAGAAGCTTCTGCGGTCTTCTGCGCGCTTTCAAGTGCGCTGCGGCTTTCCGTAAGCGCATTGGTAACGGCTTCAAGCTCTGCCTGCAGTGCTGCGTTCTTTGCTGCATCCTCGGTCAGCTCTTGTTCAAGCGCTGTTTTGTATTCGCTCAGGCTGACAGTATATGTAAGCAGGGAATTTATGGCGGTACGGGAGGATGCAAGCGCGTTTTCGATACCGACGATGGCGTTATCCACGGAAGCTGTATCGTTTATGGTAATGTCACATCCGCCTTCAATGGCTTCAAACTGATTTGCAAATGCGTTCAGTGCGATATTCAGATCCGAAAGGTTCTGATCGGTCAGAGCGCCTTCGGTGTGAAGCTTGGCGATGGAGGCATTGATGTGTGCAAGGCCGATGCGGATATCGGAGATGGAATCGCTGTTGGATACGGCTTCTGCGCTGTTGGAAAGCGCATCAATACCCTGCGCGGTGGCGGCCATGGAGTCTGTGGCGGCGATAACGTCGCCTGAAATCGTGGTGAGGCTGTCCATTACGCTGGAAATGCTGAGAAGGAGTTTATTCAGGTCTTCGTTCAGCGCCTGTGCGGTAGCGGTTTCCTGAACCAGCTGCTTTTGAATATCCTTGATATCGTTTTCCAGCTGCTGGCTGGTCTGTTGGGCGCTTTCAACGTCCGCCTTCAGGGCTTGTACTCTTTTGTTGGATTCCTCCAGAAGGAGTTTTCCGGATTCATAGCTTTCCTTCAGGCTGTTGTAGGCGGCAAGCTGCTGATCCAGCTCCGTTTTCAATTGTGCAGCGCTTTCTGAAAGCGCGTTGTACTTGCTTGTCAGCTCGGCATGGCTGAGCTGATCCTGGGCAAGCTGATCTTCGAGGGCTTTTTTATCGGCGGAAAGGGCGTCAATGGCGGCAAGCTGCTCGGCATTTGCAGCTTCATAATCCGCAAGCCGGTCGGAGAGGCTGTTGATTTCAGCTGTATTATCGCCTGCAGTCTTAACAAGCACTTCGATTTCTGCGTCCTTTTCAGCGTTATCCGCTTTCACGACTTCGTTTTCAAGGATGAGAGCGTCTTTTTCCTGCGTGAGGGGCTCAACCATAGCGGCGATTTCGCCAAGCCGCAAAATTTCTGCGTCCTTTTCAGCGTTATCCGCTTTCACGGCTTCGTTTTCAAGGATGAGAGCGTTTTTTTCCTGCGTGAGGGGTTCGACCTTGGCGGCGATTTCGCCGAGGCGTTCAATTTCAAGGGCTTTTTCTGCGTTTTCAGCCTTTGTCTGCTCGTTTTCGTGCAGGAGATCTTCCTTCTCCTTCGTTACCAGCGCGAGCTCGGCTTCTTTTTCCTGCGCCGCCGTTTCCATTTCGCCGATTACGGAGACAAGACGGTTGATTTCCGCCGCTTTTTCGGAATTCGAATTCTCAAGCCCGGATATGGAGGCTTGCAGCGCAACTTTATCGGCTTCGTACTGCGCGTTCGCCTGCTCAAGTGCGTTCTTTTCTTCTGTCAGGCGTGAAATATCCTGATTGAGGGATACAGCCTGATCGTCCAGCAGGGTGATCTGTTCAAGCGCGGAGTTATATTCCTGATCTTTATTCTCGATTACAGCATTCAAAGATGCAATTTCGTCGCTGGAGGCGTCCATGTCTCGAGCATTCTGTTCAAGCTCGACGGCCAGCTCTTTTCCATGCTTAACCTCGCCGGAAAACAATACCGCCAGCAGTGCGTTTCCGGCAATGGAAATTGCAAGAAGAACGCTGAGCGCGATCGTTACCGCTTTTTTCATATGAATCCATATCCTCCCTTACTGCATTTGCATATAAAACGCACATCATACATTATGTTAAGTATATCACATTTGTGAATTAATTGGTATAGCAAAAAACGATTCTGTAAAAAAATATTTGCCGTCAAGGTATATTTGCAGATATCCCTGTCAACAATACATGCATACGCCGAATGGCGGAAAAAAAGGAGGGAATATCATGCTCGACAACACTTCTCTGGTGATTACGATTATTGGCGCCATCAACTGGCTGCTGGTAGGTCTGTTTCAGTTTGACCTTGTTGCCTACATCTTTGGCGGTCAGGCGAGTACCGTTTCCAGAATTATCTATACGGTCGTAGGGATCGCAGGTCTTTGGTGTATTTCGCTTCTGTTCAAGGAGAAACTTCCGGCGCGGGAAGAGCGGGAATAAAAAAACGGGCGCGATCCGACTCATTGTCAGGATCGCGCCCGAAAGGTTTATTCCCTGTTCGTTACATGTACATATTCAAAATCTGCGAAGCCGCTTGACGGCGAGTGCGGATGAAAGGCAAAAATGCCGCTTCTGGCGCCCGTCCATCCGCCGGGCGTCATTTCGTATTCATCGCCGATGGCGGCAAGACGGTCTATGCTTTCTCCGTAGAAAAAACGATATGTTCCGGTTCTTACGGACATTCTGAAAACGACGGTATCGCTCTCATATTGTGCCTGAGCGATTTCGGTTTCTTGAGCTGCCGGGGAATGATGACGGCTTTCTTCAAGGGCTTTTCCGCTGTATACGCATATTTTTCCCTTTTCCAAGGCGATGTAGGCATACCGGTAGCCCATCATGCCGCATCCGGCGCGTTCGCTTCCTTCCGCCAGCAGGCGCACCTTGACGTCCATGTCATAGGAATAGTACGCGTTCAGCCGGCTTAAGAACTGACCGGCCTCAAAGAGGGAAGCTGCGGGATATGCAAACAGTCGGAGCCCGGGATTCAGAAACTGACGCCATTCGGTTTTCGGGTTGGCCTGCCATTGCCATTCAAGCGCCATACCGTTTAAAAAGTCATCTGACATTGTCATCGGAAGATAGGCCGTGTCTTCATCAAAAGGCGTTTCATATTCCGATACCGGCTGGGAATGATGGCCCATCACTGGCCAGCCGTCTTTCCATTCTACGGGCTGCAGGTGGGTTACGCGCCCGTAAGCGCCCTTGTCCTGAAAGTGAATGAAGTAATCCTGTCCCTTCCCCGTGTCAACCCATCCGCCCTGATGGGGGCCGTTTACGTCGGTTTGCCCCTGTGACAAAACGACGCGCCTTTCGTAGGGGCCCAGAGGGTTTTTAGCGCGCAGGCATAACTGATATCCGTCCGTAACGCCGCCGGCGGGGCACATGATATAGTAGTATTCGCCGCGCTTGTACATCTTGGGGCCTTCCGTCGTTTTGTCGGCATAATCCGCGCCGTTGAATACAAGCGTTCCCTTATCAAGAATGGAAAGTCCGTCAGGCGACATTTCATGCACAAACAGCAGGTTGTTTATACCTGCCCGGCTGGCAGCCAGCGCATGCACAAGGTAGGCGCGGCCGTTTTCGTCAAACAGCGGACAGGGATCAATCCAGCCGCATACGTCCTTTACCAGATGCCTTTCCCAGGGTCCTTCAGGAGAAGAAGCAGTGAACGCGAAAAGCCCTTCATCCGGAAGGCATACATATACATAAAAAAGGCTGTTGTGATATCTAATGCTTGGCGCCCATGTGCCCATTTTATGGGCGGGTATGTCGTATTTGGGCGATGGAAGCGAGGGCGCTGCATAGCCAACCAGCTTCCATGTGACAAGATTCTTTGACGTGAGCACGGGAATGCCCGGTATATACGTGAAGGAGGAGGAAATCATATAGAAATCCTCACCCACGCGAATGACGTCGGGATCGGAATAGTCGCCCTTCAGTATGGGATTTGTATATTTCATGAACGCGCCTCCTGAATAAGAAATCGGCGAATGACTCGCCGATTTCAGATCATCAACAAACTCCGGGGAGAGGTTTGGGGAGGGAGATAACGCCCTCTCCATACTTCATCGATTTCGGCGGCATGTACGGCGAAATCGCGCGTTTTTACAAAGCGTAGCGACTAAAAACGCTTCCCTCTTCCGATTGCCGCCCGGAAATCCCGCAGGATTTCAGGCAATCGG